>JBDZUZ010000151.1:0-9282 GCA_040255445.1 Planctomycetaceae bacterium
CACCGGCACGCTGCCTGCTGCCGCGACGACCGCCCGGATGTCGACGAGGTCGAGGGGATCCCGCCGACGATCGCGATTGAGCAGCGCTCGGCAAGCGGCAACCCGCGCTCGACGGTGGCGACAACGACGGAGATCTACGACTATCTGCGTCTGCTCTTCGCGCGGTGCGGCCGACCGCACTCGTGGGCGCCGACGAAGCTCAAGAAGGACGGCACGGTCGAGGCCCGCAGCGGCAACCCGATCAGCGCCACCAGCAGCACGCAGGTCGTCGATGCGGTCTTGAAACTCCCCGAGGGCACGCGGCTGATGGTGCTGGCGCCCATCGTCCGCGGGAAGAAGGGATTTCACCGCGACACGCTGGAGACGCTCGCGGGGCAGGGTTGGAACCGCGCACGCGTGAATGGGCAGATCACGGACCTGCGCGAGGCGCTCAAGGAGCCGGGCGAGAACCCGCTCAACCTGGGCCGCTACGAGAAGCACACGATCGAGGCGGTGATCGACCGACTCACCGTCGACCCGGAATCGCGGCAGCGGCTGGCGGAGTCCGTCGAGTCCGCGCTGCGGATCGGCGAGGGCACGATCGTGATCACGATCGAGGAAGCCCAGCCGGCCGATGCCAAGGGCGAGCCGCAGCCGGCGAAGTGGGTCGACCGGTCGTACTCGACGCGCTTCAGCGATCCGGAGCACCCGGAGGTGTCGCTCGAAGAGCTCGAGCCGCGGCTCTTCTCTTTCAACTCGCCGTTCGGCGCGTGCCCCGAGTGCAACGGGCTTGGCACCATCCTGGAGTTCGATGAAGCGCTGGTGATCCCCGATGAGCGGCTGAGCCTCGAAGAGGGCGCGGTCGCGGCGTGGAACAAGAACGGGCCGGTGCGGGCGTGGTTCAACCGGAAACTGCGGCGGTTCTGCCGCGACTTCGATGTGAGCATGCGTTCGCCGGTCTCGACATTCACGGTCGAGCAGCGGTCGGTGCTGCTGTACGGATCGCAGGCGACGGAGAAGGCGGGCGGCAAGGGCGCGGCGAAGAGCAAGGCCAAGGCCGGCCGCGGCAAGTTCGAGGGCGTCATCCCGAACATCACCGAGTGGTGGGGAACGACGGACAACCCGGGTGTGAAGGAGTGGCTGGGTACGTTCCTCTCGGCCTCGCCGTGCAAATCGTGCAACGGCGACCGGCTGCGGATCGAGGCGCTGCACGTGCTGCTCGATAGCGAGCACGCGGCGGACACGGCCAAAGCATTCAGCGAATCGGTGATCGGCCGGCCGCGGCAGAACGGCAAGGAGCCCAAGCCGGGGACCTGGCTCAACATCGCCGAGTACGCGAGGCTGAACATCGTCGATGCGCAGAAGTATCTCGAGGGGCTCAAGCTCAGCGAGGAGCAGGCGCACATCGCCGAGCCGATCCTCAAGGAGATCCACAACCGGCTGCGGTTCCTGATGGGTGTGGGGCTCGAGTACCTCAGCCTCGATCGCAAGACCGGCACGCTCTCGGGCGGCGAAGCGCAGCGGATCCGGCTTGCATCGCAGGTTGGCAGCGGGCTGGTCGGCGCGTGCTATGTGCTCGATGAGCCGACGATCGGGCTGCACCAGCGCGACAACGACCGGCTGATCGGGACGCTGCGGCACCTTGCCGACATCGGCAACACGGTGCTGGTGGTCGAGCACGATGAGGACATGATCCGCGCGGCGGACCATGTGGTCGACATTGGGCCCGGCCCGGGCGTGCACGGCGGGCGGGTGATCGCGCAGGGGACGATCGACGAGATCATCGCCACCAGCGGCTCGCTCACGGGCGATTACCTCTCGGGACGGAAGAAGATCGAGGTGCCGGCGAAGCGGCGCGATCTCTCCGAGAAGAAGGCGATCGTCATCAAGGGGGCAGCGCAGAACAACCTTAAAAATGTCGAAGCGGCGTTTCCCTTGGGCGGGCTCTTGTGCATCACGGGCGTCTCGGGCTCGGGAAAGAGCACGCTGGTCAACGACATCCTGCTCGCCGCGGCGAAGCAGCAATTGCTGGGCTCGCGCACAAAGCCGGGCGCGCACAAGTCGATCAAGATCCCCAAGGTCGTCGACCGTGTGATCGAGGTGGACCAGACGCCGATCGGCCGCACGCCGCGGTCGAACGCGGCGACCTACACGGGCATCTTCGATGAGATCCGCAAGGTCTTCGTGAACTCGAAGGAAGCCAAGATCCGCGGCTACAAGCCGGGGCGGTTCAGCTTCAACGTGAAGGCCGAATCGGGCGGCGGGCGGTGCGAGGCGTGCCAGGGGCAGGGCGTCAAGAAGATCGAGATGCACTTCCTGCCGGATGTGTATGTGGAGTGCGAGGTCTGCCGCGGCAAGCGGTACAACCGCGAGACGCTGGAGGTCACCTACCGCGGCCGCAACATCGCCGATGTGCTGGACATGACGGTCGAGGATGCGCTGGGGTTCTTCGAGAACCACCCGAAGATCACGCGGTTCCTCAAGTGTCTGCACGATGTCGGGCTCGACTACATCAAGCTGGGCCAGCCCTCGACGACGCTCTCGGGCGGCGAGGCTCAGCGCATCAAGCTGGCGACGGAGCTTGGCAAGGGCGGCAGCCTGATCGACGGCACCTTCGGCGGCGCGGACGACAGCAAGACCGATGCTGCGACGGAGGATGAGGAGGATCCGCGGGCATCATCGCGGGCGGCGCGCTCGGCGCGGGTGCGCTCGGCGAACGCCCACACGCTCTACATCCTCGATGAACCGACGACGGGTCTGCACTTCGAGGACATCAGGAAGCTCGTGCACGTGATGAACCGGCTGGCCGATGCGGGCAACACGCTGGTCGTGATCGAGCACAACCTGGATGTGATCAAGTGCGCCGACTGGCTGATCGACCTGGGGCCCGAGGGCGGCGACGGCGGCGGCACCATCGTCGCGGCGGGAACGCCCGAGGATGTGGCAAAGGTGAAGGCGAGCCACACGGGGCGGTACCTGGGGCCGATTTTGAAGCGGGGGCACTAGGGGAAGTGGTCGAGTGGTCGCGTGGTCGAGTGCTCGAGTGGGGGCATGCACGTGAAGCAAGGTTTTGGATCGCAGACGATGTCACGCTGATCACGACTGAGCTCAAAGCAGCTCAGTCGTGGCACGGTCTGGCTCCAAGGTCTTTCCCTTTGTGCCTCTGTGCCTTCGTGCCTCTGTGCCTTCCCGCATCACACCGCGAACCGCAGTTCCTCATCGATCTGCGGGAACCACCGCCGCGCCCGCGCTGCATCAAAGATCGGCGGCAGGCTCAGGCTGCTGCCGTTCTCGATGAGGTAGCGGACCACGGCCTCGATGGTGCGTGAGGGGGCGGTGCGGCCGCCGGACCAGTAGTCGTGATCGACCCAGGAGAGACTCACGGCGTGGTCGCTCTCGCGGCCGTCGTCGTGACAGACCGTGAGGCGGTAGGCCCACCCGCGGGTCGTGTCTTCCTCGGTATCGATCCGGACTTCCGCCAACGACAACTCCTCATCCGCTTACTCTGACGCGGCGAACACCCGCCGCGGCGAACCCATCGCTTGGCTCGGGCGAACCGAACTCATGCCGCACGACCGCCACGGTACCATGACGGACGCGGCCGACGAAGGCCTACCCATTCTTCGGGCGAGGTTCCCCCGTGACTTTCGGTGAACCTGGTCCCACGATGATCTCCCCGCGTTTCACCCGGACGGGCGTCTCTGCTCCACGCCCCACATCCCCCGCCTCAGGAATCCCTGATGACCTTTCTGCTCGAGACCATCCGCCTGGGTCTCTCCAACCTCCGGCTCCACCTGCTCCGCTCGATCCTGACAGCGCTGGGCATCATCCTTGGCGTGTCGGCGGTGATCGTGATGAGCAGTCTGGGCGAGGGGAGCAAGCGGCAGGCGCTGGCGCAGATCGAGCGGCTGGGGGCGCGGAACATCATCGTGCGGTCGCAGAAGCCGCCCGAGAGCCAGTCGAGCGGGCAGCAGCGGAGCTTCGTGAGCCGGTACGGGCTGACGCGCGAGGACCTCGCGGTCGTCGAGGAAAATTTCGCCTCATCGGGCGCGATCGTGCCGCTCAAGCAGGTCGGCGGGCAGATCCTGCGCGGGGCCCAGCGGAAGGTCTCACAGGCGTACGGCACCACGCCGGATCTGATTGATGTCGCCAATCTGCGGCTGGAGCGCGGGCGGTACCTGGACGATGCGGACCTTGAGCAGCGGCGGATGGTGTGTGTGATCGGGCCGGAGGTCGCCAAGGACTTCTTCTCGCTCGAGGACCCGCTGGGCCAGACGATCCGGATCGACGCCAAGCCGTTCGTCGTGGTCGGTGTGCTGGCGCCGGTGGGGCTGGCCGGCGGGGCGGGGGGCGCGCTGATCGGGCGCGATCTCAACCTGGACATCCACGTGCCGATCACCTCGGCCCGCGAGGCCTTCGGCGACACGGTGGTGCGATCGGTCTCGGGGTCGACCGAGGCGGCGTCGGTGCAGGTGTCGGAGATCTACATCGTCGCCAACACGCGGGACGATGTGATCATCGACGCCGCGCGGCTGCGGCGGCTGATGAACGTGCGGCACCCGAACCTGACCGATGTCAGCCTGATCGTGCCGTACGAGCTGCTCGAGCAGGCAGAGAAGACGGCGCTCACGTACAACCTGGTCTTCGGAGCGGTCGCTGGGATTTCGCTCCTCGTCGGCGGCATCGGCATCATGAACATCATGCTCGCGAGCGTGACCGAGCGGACGCGGGAGATCGGCATCCGCCGCGCGATCGGCGCGACGAGGCGGCACATCCTCTGGCAGTTCCTGGTCGAGACGAGCGTGCTCTCGGCGATCGGCGGGCTGATCGGTGTGGGGCTGGGGATCGGGGTGAGCATCCTGGTGGGCTGGGGTGTGCCCAAGCTGCCGCGGGTGCCGTACATCGGCGAGTTCTTCCCGGCGGATATCTCGCTGCCGACGCACGTCACGGTGTGGTCGATCGGTGTGAGCTTCGCGGTCGCCGCGGCGACGGGTCTGGTCTTCGGGATCTACCCGGCGCGGAAGGCCGCGCAGCAGGATCCGATTGTGGCGCTGCGGCATGATTGACCGGGGAAACCGGTACACCGTCCAACATTCTGACCAATGAAAAACGGGTTGACTCTTGAGGAGTCAACCCGTTGTCGTTCATCGTCATGGAGCGGGTCATCAATCCCGATCGTCCTCGTCCCCACCCTCCGCCGCGTTCTGGGCGGCGAGTTCGGCTTCGAGGTCTTCGATCGACTTCTCGTCCTCGACCTTCTCGCCCTTGGCGAGCTTCTCGGCCTTGTCCTTCTCGAGCTTCCGCTTGATGGCCTCGATCTTGGGCTTGTCGGGCGCGAGGATGATGCTGGCCTGCTTGCCCATCCAGCGCGGGGCCTGCTCGACCTTGCTGATGTCGGCGAGCTGGTCGGCGACCTCGCGGAGGTTCTGGAGGCCCAGGTCGCGGTGCGCGATCTCGCGGCCCTTGAACCGCTGCGCCACCAGCACCTTGTGCCCCGCCATCAGGAATCGGCGTGACTGGTCGATGCGCACCTGGATGTCGTGCGGGTCGATCTTCACCGACCGCCCCAGGCGGATCTCCTTCATCTCGTTGGCCTTGCTCGCCGCGCGACTCTTCCGCTGCTTCTGGCTCAGCTCGTACTTGTACTTGCCGTAGTCCATGATCTTGCAGACCGGGGGACGCGCATCGGGCGAGATCTCGACGAGATCAAGGCCCTGCTCGAGCGCCATGCGGATGGCCTCGGGCGTTTCCAATACGCCGATCTGCTCGTTGTCGGGCCCGATGACGCGGACGGGCGAGAGCTTGATGAAGTGGTTGACCCGGGTGCGTACCACCGGGCCTGCGTCGCGGTTGAATCGTCCGAATGCGATGGCTCAAACTCCTGCGTGAGGACTCTCGATCAACGCCGACGCGGGAACTCCCCGCGTGGCTTGCGTCAACACCCAACCGCCGCGGCCCCACTGCCCGGCGCCGGGTGCATCAGTATGACAAACTTCGCGGCGGTCACGAAGGACCACCGCACGCGTGACTGGCACGCCGGACCACCCCACCTGTTCCACCACCAAACCTCTGGTCCATGCACCCTTCCACACGCCGCTACATGCCGCATGAGCACGGCCGGCCGGTCCATCGCGCGGGCCCCTGCCCGGACAACGACGCCGACGCGGAAGGCTAATCGACCCCGACCCCCAAGGCAAGGCATTCGTCCCGGGCTGTATCTGATTGTGCCGCGGCGGGTTACTTGGACGCCAGCAGCACCACATTAAAGATCAGGCTGATCGCCAGCGTCACGCCCAGGGTCCAGATCAGGACCTGCGAGACGATCGGCTTGCCCTGACCCACCGCCTGCGAGACCGGGATCTCGGCCGAGGCGGCCGCCTGCGCCTCGGCCGCGGCGAGCTGGCTGAGGTCGTCCGCGGCGAAGTCCTTGTGCGCCAGCGGCGGGCGCTTGCCGGCCTGGACCGCGCGGAGGTCCGCGATCAGGTCCTTGCAGGTCTGGTAGCGCCTGGCCGGGCTCTTGGCCATCATCATCTCGATGACCTCGGAGACGCCGGCGGAGAGCTTGGGGTTGACGTGGTCGGGCGGGGCCAGGTCGGCTTTGAGATGCTTGTGCATCACCGCGGAGGGGTTCTTGCCGTCGAAGGGCACGGCCCCCGTGACCATGTGGTAGAGCGTGGCGCCCAGGGAGTAGATGTCCGCCGGCGGGCCGATGTTGAGCTCGCCGCGGATCTGCTCGGGGGAGATGTAGTAGGGCGTGCCGAAGGCCTTGCCCTGCTCGGCCTCGGCGGCTTCGCGGTCGGAGATGGCGCGGGCCAGGCCCATGTCGGCCAGCTTCGCCATGCCGTCCTTGGTGAGCATGATGTTCTTTGGCTTCACATCGCGGTGGATGAGGCCCTTGGCGTGGGCGTGCTCGAGCGCTTCGGCGGTCTGGATCGTGATGGTGATCGCGTCCTGCTCGGTGTAGCGGCGGTTCTTGACGATGGTGTCGTAGACCGTCGACCCCTCGACATACTCCATCACGAAGTAGTGGTAATCGCCGGCCTTGCCCACGTCGTAGGCCTGCACGATGTTGGGGTGGTTCAGCTGCGCCGCAGCGCGGCCCTCGGCGTAGAACCGCTCGATGAATTGCGGGTTGCTGGTGAACTTCCGCGGCAGGACCTTGATCGCGACCATGCGGTCGAGGCTGAGCTGCTTGGCCTTGAAGACCGTCGCCATGGCGCCGGCGCCCAGCTTGCCCAGGATCTTGAAGCCGGGGATCTTCTGGCCCGAGCGTTCCGCGGCGATGATCTCGCGGAGCCGCTGCATCTGGCGGCGGGTGACGTACTCGTTATCGACGAGGAGCTCGGCCAGCGACCGGCCGCTGGCGCCGGCCGCTGCGGCCGCGGCCGCGGCGGCGGAGCCTTCCTTGGCCTGCGTCAGACAGTGCTGGACTTCCTCGGCGGTGGCCAGGCCCTGATCGATGACCAGGCGGCCGACGAGGGTGTCGACGTTGGTGCCGGCCTTGGCGACTTCCTGGAGGACTTCCTCGGCGGTGGGGACGGCCGGGCCGGTCGAGCCGAGGCGCGACCCGCCGCGTGTGCCCGCGGCGACACCCCCCGCCTTCGATTTGGAAAGGGGCGACGTCTCGCTCATGTCCTGTGGCCGCTGCTCATCACTCATACAGGCCCGGAACGATAGCAAACTGGTGTCGGTCGGCGTTCGGGCGCAACCGACAGCCCGGCCCACCGCCGGGCCGGACCATGCCGATACGGGCGTGGTCCGCCGGGGTTGCGGGCGGCCGGGGAACCCGCGGTCGACCGCGGACTATCGGTCGGAACCCGGCCCCGGGCGCGGCGGGCGCGAGGACGGGGCCTCAATGGGGGCGGATGAGGGGCGTTTCAGATCGCCGAATCCGCCGCATCGGCGGAATCCTCCCAGCCGCCCGCCGCGTATGCCGATAACAGAGCACCCCGGCCGCGGGGTCGCCGACCATCGGGAGCCGCACACGGACTCTTGACGGAACGCGGGTTTTCTGGTTCACTGGCGGCCGGGTTGCTTCACTGGTTCGTTCTCGGGGCTCCCCGGTTCTCGGGTCTGCCCGTTCGACAAAGCCGCGTCGCCAATCCTCGGCGCATTCTCCGGCGTTGTTTTCCGGTTTGTCCCGCGTTTCACCGCGGGCACGACAAGGGGTCACACAGTCATGCGCACCAATCGCTCCCGCGGGTTCACCCTCATCGAGTTGCTGGTGGTCATCGCGATCATCGCGCTGCTCATCGGCCTGCTGCTGCCCGCGCTGGGCAAGTCGCGGAAGGCGGCGCGGCTCGTGATCAACATGAGCAACCTGCGGCAGATCACCGCCGCGGCCTTCACGTACAAAGAGGACTACAAGGGCTACATGCCCCTGACGCCGGTGTACGGCCGCGGCTTCACCAAGCCGCCGAACCCGGCGCAGCCGCTGAGCGGCATCAGCGGCTGGTGCACCTGGTCCTTCGGCGGCAAGAACAACTCGGGTGGTTGGGTCGGCCGGAACGGCGGAGTCTTCGATGTGCACGCCGCGGACCGGCCGCTGAACCAGTACATCTATCCCGAAGTCAACTTTGAAGCTCCGCCCTACCCGCAGAAGCTGCAGTCCAACGCTCCGGCCCGTGAGAACGCTCAGGCCACGGTGTTCCGCGATCCCGGCGACGTGATCGGCCACCAGCAGAACTGGCCGAACAACAACAACAGCCCGTTCTCGAGCTGCTACGACGACGTCGGCACCAGCTATCACTTCAACGTGAAGTGGTGGGATCAGCTCTACCCGCGTCTGTCCTTCGGCCGGGCGTTTGAGTTCGGAACGCTCCGGCTCAAGATCGCTGACGCCTATGTCCCCTCGCGTCTGGTCTGGGCGCACGACGAGGCCGCTGACCTTGTGTGCAACAACCCCAGCTCGGCCTTCCGCTACAAGAACGGCTACGAGGACATCAACAAGTCCGCGATGGCGTTCATGGACGGGCACGTCGACTATGTCGACGTCACCCCGGGCAACAACCCCGAGGCCTTCACCAACGACCGCTACACGCTGGTCTTCGAGGACCTGCGCCTCCCGCCGAACTGATCGTGAGCGAGCAGCTCGCCTGATCTGAGGACCCGGGCGGAACCGCCAGGTCCCCCACGCGTACGAATCCGATGCAACGGCCCGGTCCACAAGCCGGGCCGTTGTTCTGTCCGCACCCCGACTTCCTCACCCCGGAGCCGGGCGACGCGGCGGACCATCACCCCACGCACCCACGAAGGACGCCATGCGCCCCACGAGCTATCTCCGCGCGCTCACCCCCACCACCC
>JBDZUZ010000287.1:0-1956 GCA_040255445.1 Planctomycetaceae bacterium
ACCCCTGCCGCAACGACACCTGGGCCGTCCGCGGCCTGATTTTCGGCCAGCGCAACATGTACTGGCCTAAGGCCGCCGTCGGCCACTGCGAACTCGAACCCAGAGAACGCCGCTGCCCCCGCGCGGCCCGCAGCGCCCAACGCTTCCGCATCCTGCAGGAGGTCAACAACCTCCGCACCATCGACACCCGCACCGGCGAGACCAACGCCCTCACCCCCGAGCAGCGCACCGCGATCATCGAGTCGCTCTGCAGCAAGGAACGCCGCACATTCGATGAACTCCGTAAGGCCGCCGACCTGAGCGATGCCATCCGCTTCAACCTCGAAGCCGAGGACCGCAAGAGCCTCAAAGGGCACGAGACCGACGCCGCACTCCGCAAAGCCCTCGGAGCCAAGCGATGGAAGCAGGTCGATGACCCGACCCGCGATGCCATCACCGACATACTTCTCGACGAGGACGACCCCGAGCGTGCGGTCGTTCGCCTGGAGGAACTCGGTCTACCGCCCAATGAGAGCGAATCACTCGCCGCCGTCAACCTCCCCGAGGGCTACGCGTCCTTCGGCCGCACCGCCATCACGAAGCTCCTCCCGCCCTTGGAACAGGGCCTGAAGCTGATGGGCAACGATGCAACCGATTCGGCGATGCACGCCGCCAACTACCTCCGGCCCGACCAGCGCGAGGTCAAACGCTGCGACTTCCTCCCCGCCGCCCCCGACCTCACCAACCCCATTGTCCGCGCCGCGATGACCGAGGTCCGCAAGATCATCAACACCATCCTCCGCGACCTCTGCGATGCCACGGCCGACCGCGGCGGGCTCACCGGCGGCCGGCGCCCCGACCGCATCCATGTCGAGCTCGCCCGCGAGGCCAGGAAATCCCTCGAACAGCGTGCTCGCATGCGCGCGGAGAAGTACGAGCGCGAGCGGGCCAGGGCAGCGGCCCGGGAGGAGATTGAACGCGCTGGCGAGCCTCCGACACCGGCGCTCATCGAGAAGTACATCCTCTGGCGCGAGCAGAATGGATGGTGCGTCTACACCGATACACCGATCGGATTCCCGCAGTTGCTTTCCGATGCGACGGACGTCGATCACATCCTGCCCCGTTGGCAAAGCCTCGACAACGGAAAGATGAACAAGGTCGTGTGCTTTCGCGCGGCCAACCGAGAGAAGGGCCAGCGCACGCCCCGGGCGTGGCTCGAACACGAACACCCCGACCGCTGGAGGCACGTTCTCGCTCGCGCCCGCGACTTCCCCCCGCCCAAGTTCAGACGGTTCCTCGTAGAGACCGTCCAGCTCGACGATTTCGTCGCCCGGCAACTCACCGACACCGCCTACATCAGCCGATCCGTCTCCACCTACCTCCGCCAGCTCGGCATCCAGATCGTCATCGGCCGCGGTGGGATCACCCACGAACTCGGCCGCGCATGGGGCCTCCACGGCATCCTCTCTGACGACGGCGCCAAGACCCGCGATGACCACCGCCACCACGCTGTGGATGCCGCCGTGGTCGCCCTCACCGACCCCCGCCGTCTACAGCAATACGCCCGCAGCCGTGGCCGCGATGTCCCACCCCCATGGCCGACGATCCGCAACGACCTGAGCGCGGCCATCGATCGCGTCATCGTCTCGCACCGACCCCTTCGCAAAATCCGTGGCGAACTCCATGAAGCTACGTTCTACGGAGCGACCCAGAAGCACTCCGAGCCAACGCCAGTCGCGCAGCGCCCTTGGGCACGTGAATGGATCGAAGAGACCGGAACGGCAGTCCGCCGAAAGAAAGTGGGCGACATCGAGAGCGCGGGCGAGTTGGCAAAGGTCCGTGACGCCACGATTCGGCGCTTGTTGGAGGACCACGCCCGGCGCGTTTGCGGCGGCGTGCTTCCAGAGAAGTTGAAAGGCGTCTTGACCTGCCCCGGAAAATCTGAGCCATTCTGAGTGAGAGCCGACGGGGCAAGAA
>JBDZUZ010000152.1:0-9242 GCA_040255445.1 Planctomycetaceae bacterium
GGTCGGGCATGGGGGGGTGATAGTTAGAACCGATAGGACTTATAGGTCCTATAGGTCCTCTAGGACCTATAAGTTAAGATCACCTGGCGGTGAAGCTCAGGGCTCGTTGGCCTTGCGGCGGACGATCTCTTCGAGCTTCTCGACGACCTGGTGGCGCGGGAGGTTCGAGGTATCGAGGACGACGGCGTTGGCGGGTTTGACCAGGGGGCCGTCGGTGCGGGACATGTCGGAGCGGTCGCGTTCGATGATCTCGCGGAGGAGTCTTTGCTCATCGACGGCGATGCCGTCGGCGCGGAGCTGGTCGGCGCGGCGGCGGGCGCGGACCTGGGCATCGGCGTCCAGATAGAACTTGAGGGTGGCATCGGGGAAGACGATCGAGCCCTGGTCGCGGCCTTCGGAGACCAGGCGCGGGTGCTGGCGGGCGATGATCCGCTGCTTCTGGACCATGTGCTCGCGGAGTTTGCCGATCGAGGCGACGCGGGAGACGACGGCCGTGACATCGGCCGCGCGGATGCGGCTGTCGATGGGCCGCAGCCACGCCAGCATGGTGGGCGGGTCTTTGGCCCAGTCGAAGTGGAGGTCGGCCTCGGCGACGATGGCGACGAGCGTGTCGGTGTCGTCGATCGGGATGCCGCGGTCGATCATGATCGCGGCCGCAGCGCGGTACATGGCGCCGGTGTCGAGGAAATCGAGGCCGAGGCGCTGGGCGAGTTCACGCGCGACGGAGGACTTGCCGGTGCCGGCGGGTCCGTCGATGGTGATGATGATGGGCTGATCGAGCCGGAACACTTCATCCGCCTGAGTGGAGGGCGCCTGGGTGGAGGGCGTGTGGGTGGGAGCGGGCTGTTCGACGATCGCCCGTCGGGGGGCGGACCGGGTGATGCGTGCGAGCAGGTCGGCGGTCTGGGACGTGGTCGGCATGGTCGTGGTCCCCGACCCGGGGAAACGGCCGTTCAGGCCCCCGCGGCGATCGCATCGAGCGCCGCCTGGAGCGCATCGCGGCTCCGGATCACCCCGATTGTAACCTCCCCATCGCCGCGGTAGTCCAGCGCGAGCGGTCCTCCGTAACCGACAGAATCGAGGGCTTCGAGCATGGCGCGGAGGTCGTACGCATCGTGGGGCAGGACGCCTTCATCTTCGGGGAGGGCGTCCTTGGCGGCCTTGGTCTTGCCCTTGGCCTTGGGCTTTTCACCGGCGAAGGCGACGGTGGAGGCGGAGACGACGGTGGCGTAGGGCGTGAGGCGGTGGAGGTAGGCGGAGGGGTCCTTCTGCTTCGAGGCGGTCTCGAAGTCGGGGAAGGTGCCGATGCGGAAGCCGCCGACGCGTTTGATGAGCTCGGTGACGCGCTCGGGGCGCTCGGTCAGGCCGGGCATGGGTGCGACAAGGAGGTTGAGGTCGAGCTTCTCAGCACGCTCCACGACGGGGCGGAGGTGTGAGGCGACATCGCTGAGGACCTCGTCGTCGTCCTTGGCCTGGACGCGGACGGAGGCGGCGCTGCAGCCGAGGATCTGGGCGGCCTCCACCACGCGGAGCATGCGGGCGGTCGCGTTCTCGAGGTCGGTGATCTCGGGGCTGCCGAAGGGCTGGGCCTCGGGCTCGATGAGCAGGAGGCAGGCGCAGCCGGCTTTGTCGGCACGCTCGCGGAATCTGGCGAGGCGGGTGCGGTCCGCGCCGGCGAGGAGATCGGTGGTCAGATTGACGCCGGCGAGACCGAGCGTCTCGCGGGTCAAGATGGGGAGATCGAGCAGATCGATCTCCGGCTTCTTGCGTGGCGGTGCGAGAAGCGGGCGTAGACAGCTGGCGTTGAGAGTGAGGAGCATGTGGTGCCCGGAATGTAGTGTGGCGGGGGTGACGCGCCAAGCGGGCGGGACCGGCCGGCGCGGATTGCATCGGGCCGCCTTGGCGGGAAAAAAAGACGGCCGGGCCAAAGGCACCGACCGTCCGGAGGGGAGAACTGGGTTTGGGGGCCGAGTCTGGAACTCGGACCGAAGTGTGGGCAGACTAACTAGGGGTTCAGAGGCCGTCAAGGGGCCCGGACGGCTCTCAGCCCAAAAACCCAACAGATAGGGTATCTACCCGATAACTGTGCAGGACCTAGGGGTCTGGGGCGGGTTCCCTACAACCTGTGGCTGTTCGGGTGGGGAGGGGTGGCCGGATGGGGGTTGCTGGCGGGGCGGGCGGGGCTCGCTAGGATGGCCGCTCTTGTGCGCTGCTGGCGCTCACCCACAGGCTGGCTCAGAGCAGCCAGCCTGTGGCACGGGACCAGCCTGTTGCACCGGCCTCTTTGAACCACACTCCCGGGATTTCACGCATGTCCAGCCCCACCGACCGCGTCTACTCCTCGACCCACGAATGGCACAAGCTCGACGGCGATGTGCTGACGCTGGGGCTCACCCAGTTCGCGGTCGATCGCCTGACCGATGTGACGTATGTCGAGATGAAGAAGGCGGGGACAACGTTCGGCGCGGGCGATGCGGTGGGCGAGGTCGAATCGGTCAAGACGACGAGCGACATCTACTGCGCCGCCGCGGGCCAGATCGCCGAAGTGAACCAGGCGGTGGTCGATGATCCGAGCCTTCTGAACAGCGATCCCTTCGGGAAGGGGTGGCTGCTCAAGGTGAAGGTGTCGGACAAGGCTGGTCTTGAATCCTGTGTCGATGCGAAGGCGTATGACGCGGAGCATGCTCACTGATGCTGATGCGGGCGCCGGCGCGGGCGTATCCGTGGCGGCGGCGTTCTTCAGTCGGGAGTCTTTCTGTCGACCGCACCAAGTCATCCGGCGGCCCGGACCGTGCCTGAGTCAGCTGCGACCGCGGCGGGCTCGGGGCCGATCCTTTCGTGCCGCGGCGTGACGAAGGTGTACACGACGGGCGGGCAGCGGGTCGAGGCCCTGCGGGGCGTCGACCTGACGATCGAGACTGCGGGCTTTTACGCGATCATGGGGCAGTCAGGCAGCGGCAAGAGCACGCTGCTGCACCTGCTCGCCGCGCTGGACCGGCCCGACAGCGGGACGATCACGATCGCCGGGCGTTCGATCGAGACGCTGAGCGAGAAGGAAGCGACGATCTTCCGGCGGACGGGGATCGGGATCGTCTTTCAGCAGTTCAACCTGATCCCGACGCTGACAGCGCGGGAGAACATCGAGCTTCCGGGGCTGCTCGCCGGGCATGATCCCAAGGATCTGGCCGCGCGGAGCGACCGGCTGCTGGATCGGCTGGGGATCCGCAAGCGTGCCGAGCACCGCCCCGATGCGCTCTCGGGCGGCGAGCAGCAGCGGGTGGCGATCGCGCGGTCACTGCTCTTCTCGCCGCCGGTCCTGTTCGCGGATGAACCGACGGGGAATCTCGATGCGGCGAACAGCGAAACGCTGTGGACGCTCTTGGGCGAGATCGCGCGCGAGCACAGCATGCTGGTGATCATGGTGACGCACGAGCCCGCCGCGGCGGTGCATTGCGAGCGGGTGTTCGTGATCCGCGATGGGCGGATGTCGGCGACGATCGAAACGGAGGGCCTGGATGCGGCCGGCGTGGCGGCTCGCTATCAGCAGTGTGTTTCAGAGGCCTAGCCGCGCGATCCTCCTGATCGCCGTGGTTGCCGCTTCCGCGATGCTGATCGCGGCGGTGGGCGTTGCGATCTCGAGCATCAATACGGCGGTCGAGGCGCGGGTGCAGGGCGTGGTTGGCTCGGCGGATGTGCGCATCAAGCCGGCGGGGAGCGGGCGGACGCTGCCGGCGACGCTGCTGGAGCGGGCGCGGGAGTGGGAAGAGGTCCAGGAGGCGGCGGGGCGGCTGACCGAGTCGCTGGCGCTGCGGTTCCGCGTGCCTTTCTGGGAGGCGGACTCGGAGGGCGTGTTCCGGCGGAACGTGCGGACGAACTCGGCTTCGACGCTGGCGATCGGGCTGATGCCGGAGGCATCGGGGACGAGCGCGGCGGTCGAGATCATCGAGGGCCGCCCCCCCACCGCCGCGGATGAGATCGTGCTGGACAGGGCGCTGGCGGATCGGCTGAGCGGGCTTGGGAAGGATGCACGGTTCACGCCGCCGGGTTTGACGCTGTTGCCGCAGCGGACGGCGGCGGAACCGATGACGGCGGAGGCGGGACCGCTGACCGCCGCGGATGCGGATGACGCGGCGACGCTGAATGAGAACGCGCGGCTGCGGGTGGGCGATCCGGTGGAGATCGTGCGATTTCTGAAGGACCCGGTGCGGCTGCGTGTCGTGGGGATTTCGCGCGAGCCGCCGCTGGGCGGGCGTCCGCAGTGCTACATGACGTACGAGGGGCTGGGCGAACTGACCGGCGCGGCCGGGCGGTTCTCGGAGATCAACCTGGTGCTGCGGGAGGGCGCGGACCCGGAAGCGCTGGTCGCGGCGAAGAAGGAGACGCTCCCCGAGGGCGTCATCATCCAGACCACCGAGAAGGTGACTTCGGGTCTGGACCGGAACATGCGTGCGAACCGGATCGGGTTCGTGATCGCTTCGACGATGGCGTTCATCGCGGCGTCGTTCATCATCATGACGGGGATGAGCACCGGGGTGACGGAGCGGCAGCGGGAGTTGGCGATCCTTCGGTGCATCGGCGCGGATCGGTGGCAATTGGCGAGCTCACAAATCATGGTGGGCGGGATCATCGGCGTGCTGGGGTCGGTGGTGGGCGTGCCGCTGGGGGCGGTCGCCGCGGCGGTGATGGTGCTGCGGTACAAGGACACGCTGGGCGCGGATCTGAATATCGAGGCGTGGCGGCTGGGTTCGGCGGTGCTGGGCGCGGTGGGCGCGGGCGTGCTGGGCGCGGCGTACCCGGCTTGGCTGGCCTCGCGGGTGACGCCGCTGGCGGCGCTGGCAGCGCGTGCGCAGAAGCCCAAGGGGCGGACGGTTGGGGTGCTGGCGGCGGTCGGGCTCTTCGGGATCGCCACGCATCTGGCGCTCTTCACGCTGCCGCTGGATGGGCGGGTGGTGTTCTGGAGTTACGTGACGTTCGGGCTGCCGGCGTTGATGCTGGGGTACTTCCTGGTGAGCGTGCCCGCGCTGCTGGTGGTGGTGCGGGCGGCATCGGGCGTGATCTCGCGGATGCTCGGGTTGCCGGGCGCGATGCTGGCGCGGACAGTTCGGGCGACACCGTTCCGGTTTGGTTTCACATCGGGCGCGATGATGGCCGGGCTCGCGCTGATGGTCGCGATCTGGACGCAGGGCGGCGGGTTCGTCCGCGACTGGCTGGAGAAGATCGAGTTCCCGGATGCGTTCGTTGTGGGATTGGCGCTGTCGGAGCGGGATCGGGAGACGCTGGAGACGCTGCCGTTCGTGACGGCGACGACGGCGATCACGATGCACCCGATCGAGACGGACGCGTTCGGTGTGCGTGAGCTCACGCGGTTCAAAACGTTCTTCATCGCGTTCGAGCCGCGGTCGTTCCTCGAGCAAACGCGGCTGGAGTGGGTGCAGGGTGATCAGGAGACGGCGACGCGGCGGCTCGAGGAGGGCGGTGCGGTGATCGTGGCGCGGGAGTTTCTCACGGCGCGGGGCATGGGCGTCGGCGAGACCTTCCGTTGCTGGGACAACGGGGTTGAGCATGAGTTCGAGATCGTGGGTGTCGTGACGAGCCCGGGGCTCGAGATGGTGAGCAAGTTCTTCCAGGTGGGTGAGGAGTTCACCGACCAGTCGATTCATGCGGTGTTCGGGAGCCGGGCGGATCTGAAGGCGAAGTTCAACAGCGATGCGATCGGGATGATCCAGATCTCGCTGGCGGATGATGTCGACGACGGGTACGCGATGAACACGATCCGGGAGGCGCTCTTCAGCTCGGCGATTCTGGATGCGGGGAGCGGGCGGGAGATCAAGGAGCAGATCACCGGGTTCGTGAAGACATCGCTCCTGGTGAGCAGCATCGTGGCGGTGTTTTCGATGCTGGTGGCTTCGTTCGGCGTGACGAACCTGATCGTGGCGGGGATTCAGGCGCGGCGGTTCGAGTTTGGTGTGCTGCGGGCGGTGGGCGGCTCGCGGGGGCTGCTGACGCGGCTGATCATCGGGGAGAGCCTGTTGATTGTGGTGACGGCGTGCATCCTGGGCACGCTGATGGGGGTGCAGGGTGCGTTTGGCGGGACGCGGCTGAACGAGCTGCTGTGGGGGCTGGAGATCGATGCGCGGCCGCCGTTGGGGCCGATTCTGGCGGGATGGGGAATAGTGCTCATCATGACGCTGGGCGCGGCGACGCCGGCGATCATGGGGCTGCTGCGGCGGCGGCCGCGGGAGCTGCTGGGGGCGGTGCGGGGGTGATGGGCGGGGGCGGTGGGCGGTGCCGCAGCGCGAGGCTCCGCGCATCTGTGCATCAGAATTCATCCTGTCGGGACGGTGTTCTGGCGCGGCCGCGGCGTTTTCATCCCGGGTCGACTGGCGTGTTGGCGCGCGGGAGCGCATACTGGCGGCCCCCTCGGCGTTCGGGCGCGTGCGGCCCCGGGCGTCGGCGACACCATGATGTTGTGCCGCGGTCCTGCGTTTGAGGCTTTCACCCCTGTGGCTCGAAAGCGCTTTCGCTCGAATAACAACTGCCCGCGATGATCCGGCTTCTCCGTGTGCGTGGAGTTGATGGGACTCCAGGAGCCTCCGGATCGAGCGGCCCAGAGCGACCCTCCGCCCATGAACGACTGTTCCTTTGTTGCGCCCGCGGCGCTTGCTGTTCTCGCCGCGTGTGCCATCCCCGCCACGACCGCGGAAGCCCAGATCGCCCGAGATGGAGATGTGCTTCGGATTGCAGCGCGGACGGACAACGACTGGTCGCACGTGCAGAGCCCGTGGGTTCGTGTGCGTGTGAACGGCGATGACGAGCCGGCGGTGTTGTCCGGGCGGCACACGCTGATCTCGACCTATGTGCAGGGCGGGGACCGCGTGATCGAGTTCGTGCCGGGGGACAAGGCGGTGACGCTCGATCTCAAGCCGGAGGGGCGGTACGAGATCTGGGTGACCGGCGATCTGACCGGGCCGTCGGTCGTGATCGGGCGGCAGGTCGAGTCGCCGCGGTGCGCGGCGGATTGGGACCGGTCGGGCGGCGTCGACATCATGGACTTTGGCGCTTTCATGCGGGACTGGCAGCGCGGGGACGCCGACATCGATCGCTCGGGGGGCACGGACGCCGAGGATCTGGTGCTGTTCGTGCGGCGGTTCGAGCTGGGGTGCTGAGGCTGGCAGGTGGGACGCGGGGGCGGTGACCGGGCTCCTACCGTTGCCGCGTGTCATCCCGCCGATTTGAAGTCGTCAGCGAGTTCTCCCCGACGGGCGATCAGCCCGGCGCGATCGCCAAGCTCACGCAGGACCTGAACGCCGGGCAACCGGCCGTGTGCCTGCTGGGCGCGACGGGGACGGGCAAGACGTTCACGATGGCGCACACGATCGCGCGGCTGCAGAAGCCGACGCTGATCATCAGCCACAACAAGACGCTGGCGGCGCAGCTCTTCGAGGAGCTGCGGTCGTTTTTGCCCAAGAACAGCGTCAACTACTTCGTCAGCTACTACGACTACTACCAGCCCGAGGCGTACATCCCGCAGCGGGACATCTACATCGAGAAGGATTCATCGCGGAACGACGACCTGGACCAGTTGCGGCTGGCGGCGACGAGCAACATTCTGTCGCGGCGGGACACGGTGGTGGTCGCGAGCGTGTCGTGCATCTTCGGCCTGGGGTCGCCGTTCGCGTACGGGCAGAAGGTGCTGACGATCACGCGGGGGAGCCGGATCGACCGGCGGGGGTTTTTGCTGGCTCTCGCGTCGATGCAGTATCAGCGGACGGATATCGAGTGGAAGCGGGGGCAGTTCCGCATCCGAGGCGATGCGCTGGAGGTGTGGCCGGCGTACGAGAAGTACGCGGTGCGGGTGGAGCTGTTTGGAGACGAGATCGAGCGGCTGGAGCTGGTGAACCCGACGACGGCGGAGGTGCTCGCGGAGGAGCGGCAGTTCTTCCTGTTCCCGGCGGTTCACCACGTGATGCCGGAAGATCAGTTGCAGCGGGCGCTGGATGAGATCCGCGCGGAGATGGATGCGCGGGTGATGGAGCTGCGCACGCAGGGGAAGCTGCTCGAAGCGCAGCGGCTGATCAGCCGGACCAAGTACGACCTGGAGATGCTCGAGGAGACGGGCATGTGCCAGGGGATCGAGAACTACTCGCGGTTCATGGACGGTCGGGCGCCGGGGGAGCGGCCGTACTGCCTGATGGATTACTTCGATCATGCGCCCCCCACTGCTGACGATGTGCCCACGGCGGGCGATGGGCTGGATCGCGGGGCGCGGCCGCGGAACTTCCGGGACTGGCTGCTGATCATCGATGAGAGCCATGTGACGCTGCCGCAGATCCGGGCGATGTACAACGGGGATCAGGCGCGGAAGCGTGTGCTGGTGGAGCACGGGTTCCGGCTGCCGAGCGCCTTGGATAACCGGCCGCTGCGGTTCGAGGAGTTTGAAGCGATCGTGCCGCAGGTGATGTTCGTGAGCGCTACGCCGGGGCCGTATGAGCTCAACAGGACGGGCGGCGAGGTTGCGGAGCAGGTGATCCGGCCGACGGGGTTGCTTGATCCCGAGGTCGAGGTGCGGCCGACGAAGGGGCAGATCCCGGATCTGCTGGAGCGGTGCCGGGAGCGGGCGGCGAACGGGGAGCGGGTGCTCATCACCGCGCTGACGAAGCGGCTGTGCGAGGATCTGGCGACGTATATGGCGGAGCAGGACCTGCGGGTGCGGTATCTGCACAGCGATATCGAGACGCTGGACCGGATCGAGATCCTGACCGATCTGCGCCGGGGCAACTTCGATTGTTTGATCGGCGTGAACCTGCTGCGCGAAGGGCTTGATCTGCCGGAGGTGTCGCTGGTGGCGATCCTCGATGCGGACAAGGAGGGGTTCTTGCGCTCGCCAACGAGTTTGATCCAGCTGATGGGGCGGGCAGCGCGGAACATCAACGGACGCGTCGTCATGTACGCTGACGAGATGACGCCGGCGATGCGGGATGCGATCGAGGAGACCGAGCGGCGGCGTGTGAAGCAGGTCGCGTACAACACAGAGCACAACATCACGCCGGCGACGATCAAGAAGGCGATCCGGCAGGGGATCGAGGCGGAGCTCAAGGCACGCAAGACCGCGCGGATCGCGGTCGAGACGAGCGAGCCGGAGATCGAGATCGCGGATCTGGTGAACACGATGCGCGATGAGATGCTCGCCGCGGCGGAGCGGATGGAGTTCGAGACGGCGGCGAAGCTGCGGGACCAGATCA
>JBDZUZ010000153.1:0-9214 GCA_040255445.1 Planctomycetaceae bacterium
CATCAAGAGCTCCCACGCGATCGGCTCGGCCGCCTGCTGCGTCGCGAAGCACGCGCGGAGCTCGTCGATCTTCCACGCATCGGCCTCGTAGACCGCCTGCTCGTCATCACGCTTGGCGCGGGCGCTCACGCCATCGCACGCGATGTTCCACGATCCGGCCGCCCCCTTGCTCTGCCCCTTGAGGCCGCCGGTGCTCGCGAGCTTCCACCCGCCCGCATCGGCCCGCATCGCGGCGAGCGTCGCCTCGAACTCGGCGCCCTTCGCCGCGCCCGACGGCCTGCTCACCGCCGACATGCTGATCGCCCGCAGCGCAGCGATCTTCTCCCGCGTCTCCTTCGCGATCGTGGCAACATCCGGCGCGGCCGCGACCACGATGGGCGCTCCGCCCAGCGCCGGCGCCACCGTCCCCATCGCCAGCCCGATCATGAACGCCGCAGACATCGCTCGCATGTTTCACCCCTTCGGCGGTTGGCCCGCCGTATTCAGTCTACCGACCGCGGCCGATTCCACCACCAGAATCCGCGTGGTCGCGTGGTCGCGTGGTCGCGTGGTCGCGTGGTCGCGTGGCCAAGTGTTCAAGTGCCCGCGATGACGCGGCTGTCTTCCCCTCCGTGCCTTCGTGCCTTCCTGCCTTCCACTTCGTCCCTCCGTCCCTTTGTCCCTCTGTCCCTTCCTAAATCAACTCCAACGGATCCCGATCCCGCTCACTCACCACCAGCTCCGCCTTCGGCATATACCGCCCCAGCTGCTCCACCAGCCGCGGCAGATACCCGCGCTCTGTCGAGGTATGCCCGCCCAGGATCACCGACATCCCCGAGTGCAGCGAACCCATGACATCGTGGTGGCTCATCTCGCCGGTGAGGTACGCCTCGCACCCCTCCTGCCGCGCCAGCCGCGCGAGCGATGCGCCCGATCCCGGGCACACGCCGATGTGCGTGATCGGTTTGTCATCACCCACCAGCGCGAACCGCATCCGCTCACGCTTCAGGAACGGCTTCATCCGCTCGGCGAGCTCACGCACCGTTGCCGGACGGTCGAGCACCAGCCGCCGCCCCGGCCCGAACCGCCGCGTGGGCTTTGGCGAGAGTTCGTACACATCAATCGCCGGTTCCTCGTACGGATGGAACTCGCGCAGCGTCTCGAGCGCTAGCGACAACGCCGCCTTCGAACACACCATCTCCAGCCGCGATTCTTCCACCTGCTCGATCCGCCCCGCCTCGCCCACCGCGGGGTTCGTGCCTTCTTCCCCCAGGAAGCTGCCGCGGCCGATCCCCGCGAAGCTGCAGAGCCGATACCGCCCGATCATCCCCGCGCCCGCCGATGCCAGCGCGCTCCGCAGATCATCAACGCGATCCGGCGGCACGAACGTCACGATCTTGACTTCCTCGCTCCGCGGCCGCTGCCCGTGCGGCGTCAGCGCTCGGCAGTCGCCTTCGATGTGCCCCGCCTTCTTGCTCCCGCTCAGTCCCTCGCACAGCCACTCCGCGACACCCCCCGGCACCGCATCGAGCGCGGTGTGCGGCGAATACACCGCGATGCGTGATTCGACCGCACGCAGGATGATCCGCTGCCGCGGCGTCTCGCTGGTCACCCGCCGCAGCGGGTCCCAGATCGGCGGGTGATACGCCACCACCGCCGCGGCCTTCTTCTCGATCGCCTCCTCCATCACCCGCTCGGTCAGGTCGATCGTGAGGAGGATCGGCCCGCCGATCTCGCGGTCGCGGTCGCCGACAAGGAGCCCGACGCGGTCCCATTCCTCCGCGTACCGCGTCGGGGCGATCGATTCCATGGCCGTCACGAGGTCGTCGACGCGCATCAAGGGTCCTTTCCGGCGGTCTCGCCCGCCCTCGCCATGGTACGAGCGGGCCGCCGCGGCTGATACGATTCTCCTGTGAGCACCGAAGACACCCCCGGCCCGCACTCGGTCACCCGCGCTGCGCACGCCAAGATCAACCTCTCCCTCTCCGTCGGCATGGCCCAGCCCGCCGAGGCGGAGAAGCCCGGCTGGCACAAGATCGCCTCGTGGATGGCCTGCATCGGCCTCGCCGACGATGTGACGCTCGAGCGCATCGGCCCCGAAGCCGCCGGCGAGCCGCGCCTCCAGATCCACTGGGCCGAGGATGCCCCCGTCACCACGCCCATCGACTGGCCGCCCGAGAAGGACCTGGCCGTCCGCGCCCTGAAACTGCTCGAACAGGAAGCCGACCGCGAGCTCCCAGCGCAGATCACCATCGCCAAGCGCATCCCCCCCGGCGGCGGCCTGGGCGGCGGCTCGGCCGACGCCGCGGCGACGCTCATCGCCGGCAACGAGCTCTTCGCGCTGGGCTACTCGGAGGGCCACCTCCAGGAACTGGCCGCGCGCCTGGGCTCCGATGTCCCCTACTTCATCGACTTCACCACAAGCCCCGCCCGCCCCGCGATGATCGGCGACTTCGGCGATCGCCTCGAACGCGTCGAGCGCATCACCAGCGACATTATCCTGATCGTCCCCGCCTTCGGCTGCCCGACGCAGCCCGTCTACAAGGCCTACGACGACTACCGCGCCGAGCTCGACCTGCAGCAGGCACAGGCCGGCAAACGCCCCAAGGACCCGCGCCCGCGCGAAGCCACCATCCGCGACCGCTTCGACAAGATGGTCGACCGCGGCGAGATCATCCCCGAACTCCTTTTCAACGATCTGGCCAAGCCCGCCTTCCGCTGTGAGCCCCGCCTGGGCAAACTCGTCACCGCGCTGGGCAACGCCACCCGCGAACCGGTCCACGTCACCGGCTCGGGCAGCTGCTGCTTCATCGCCTGCACGCCCGCACGCACCGAACGCATTATGGAACGCGTCGAGCGGCTCCTCGCCACGCTGAAGACCGGCGTCGACGACCCGTTGCTCGCGGGCGTCGAGATCGAGGCCGTCCGCACGCGCCTCGTGTAACCGCCACGGACCTCCTCGGCCCACCGCTCGGCCGGGCCCAGCAGATCCGCCGCCCGCGGCGGGATAGTCGGGGCATGGGTACCCTCCCCGCGTGCCGCGGCCTTGTCCGCCGCGGCGGGATGCGTTCCTCAGCAGAATCGGAGCCCGGCGTGCCCCCAGCGAAAGCCCCCACACAGCCCTTCGTCGGTATCGATCTCGGCGGCACCAACGTCCAGCTCGGCGTCGTCTCCCCAGACCTCCGCCTGATCGGCTCCGCAAAACGCAAGACCAAGGCCGAGGAAGGCCTCGAGGGTGTGCTCGGCCGCATCATCTCGGGCGTCGAGGAGTGCGCGAAGGCCGCCGGCGTCGCCATGTCCGATCTCGGCGGCGTCGGCATCGGCGCCCCGGGCGCGGTCGATGCGGTCCGCGGCATCGTCATCGAGGCCGTCAACCTCCGCTGGGACGATGTCCCCCTCGCCGAGATCCTCACCAAGCGCCTCAAGATGCCCGTCTACCTCGACAACGATGTCAATGTCGCGGTCTACGGCGAGAACAAGCTCGGCTCGGGCAAGAACGCGAAGCACTGCCTGGGCATCTGGGCCGGCACCGGCATCGGCGGCGGGCTCATCCTGAACGGCCAGATGTACTACGGCGGGTACCTCACCGCCGGCGAGATCGGCCACACGATCCTCTTCCCCAACATGCCCCGCGGCGAGCGCTCGCTCGAGCAGAACTGCTCGCGCACGACCATCGTCGACCGCCTCGTCCGACTCATCAAGGCCAACCAGAAGAGCAAGCTCGTCGAGGAAGTCGGCGGCGACCTCTCCAACATCAAGAGCAAGGCGCTGGGCCGCTGCTACGAAGCCGGCGACAAACTCGTCTGCGAAGTCATCGACAGCGCGGCCGACCTGCTCGGCATCGCCGCGGCCAACGCGGTAACGCTCCTCTCCCTCGAGCGTGTCATCATCGGCGGCGGCCTCACCGAGGCGGTGGGCAAGCCCTTCGTTGATCGCATCGCCCGTTCCTTCCGCGAGCATGTGTTCCCCGAAGAACTGCGCAAGGTCGAGATCGTCGCCAGCCACCTCGAGGACAACGCCGGCGTCTTCGGCGCAGCGCTCATCGCCATGGAGCGGTCGATGGAGATCAAGCCGGCGGAGAAGCAGGAAAAGAAGTAGTTCAACACCCGGAGGACGGATGCTTGCACTGAGCGCGGCGGTTCTCGTGATGGCTGCGACGACTCTCGGCGGCGGTGGGGGAGCCGTCACGGCCCCGGCCATAGCAGTCGCGCCAGTCGCGCCAGCCACGGATGATGGGGCCGACGGCAACGCCGTCCCCGCCGCGGTCTCTCAGGAACGCGTGATGAGCACGCTCCGCGCCCTCCCCACCAAGCGCGCTGCCGCCGGCAGCGCGGAACACCGCGACGGCCTCCGCGCCACCGAAGAACTCCTCCTCAAAGAACTCCGCGACCTGGGCTACGAGCCAGAGACGATGGACCTCAAGTGGGCCATCCCCGCGCGGCGTTTCGGCGATTCTCCACCTCCCGAAGGCGAGCCCCCGATCTGGCGCAACATCATCGTCGAGATCCCCGGCAAGGAACTCCCCGATGAAGTCCTGCTGCTCGGCGCTCACTTCGACGCCGTGCCGACCACGCCCGGCGCCGACGACAACGGCACCGGCACCGCCGCGCTCCTCGAAATCGCCCGCGTCCTCAAAGACCGGCCGATGAAGCGCACCGTCCGCATGGTCTTCTTCAACCTCGAAGAGGTCGGCCTCGTCGGCGCATACGCCTACGCCGCCCGTCTCGACAAAGACGAAACCCTCATCGGCATGGTCAGCCTCGAAATGCTCGGCTACTTCAGCGATGAGCCGGGTTCACAGAAGAGCCCGATCAAGCCGATCCCCGGCGTCTTCGAACCCCCGACCGTCGGCGACAACATCGTCGTCGCGACCACGCGCCTCGCCAGCCCCTTCGCCCGCAAGCTCGCCGGCGCGATGCAGGAGGCCGCCCCCGAGCTCAAGATCTTCATCGCCGACTTCGTCCCCGACCCGCCCCTGACGCCGATCGACTTCCTCCGCTCCGACCACGCGCCCTTCCTGATGCTGCGCAAGCCCGCGGTCATGCTCACCGACACCAGCAACTTCCGCAACCCCAACTACCACAAGCCCACCGACACCATCGACACACTCGATCCCGACCGCTACACCCTCGTCGTCCGCGCCATGGCCGGCGCAGCATGGCGGATCGCCGAACCGATCGAGGGGGGTCACCCCTGACGGGTTCGGCGATCCGGAGACCGATCGGTATTCGATTGAAACGCGGCCTGTAAGACTCAGGCCCGCGCGAGCTCGTCGATCAACGCATCGCTCGCCGCGTGGAACCGCTCGGGCGTGTCGTACGTGCCCGCCGCGATCTGCGCCTTCACGGATTCGACCAGCTCGTGCCGGATCGCCGGGAGCGCCTTGATCTTGGCCAGATATGTCGCCAACGCGGAAACCTCCACTTGGTCCTCGCCGCGGCTCACCGTGGCGGGCTCCTGGGCTGTGCTGGTCATCCGGGCATTCCGATGGGTGGCCTGGTAGGCCCTCGCCACATGCTCCATCGGGGACCCGCCGACCGGGGCGGAGTCGATCATCGTCGCCGTCTCCTGGGTACTGTCTTGTTCGCGGCGAGCGGTCGCGTCATGCGAGCCCCAAGCCATCCACCAAACCCGATACGGCTCCGCCGATCTCCTTGGTCGTCGGGGGCGAATAACCCTTCCGACGGTGAAGGTATCGACGGGCCGCGTTTGACCCCTGCAAAGTTCTTCGGCCGCGTCTCGTTCGCCGCAACACTTTTGACCGCAACGGTTTAGAACCAATAACCATGAACCGGACCCGCCAGAAAATCTCGCCAGAACACCTCTTTGTTTCAAGTCGCATGGGCCATCCCCCGTGCCCGGGATCCGGTTTCGGCAAGACGTGCGCCATCGGGGTGCTCGCGGCCCTCGCGCTGACCCTTGTCACCACCGGATGCGGGGGTGGCGGCGCGGCCTCCTCAAGCTCATCCCGGTCCGAGTCGGCCCTCGCCGAGGAGGGCTCGGCGGTCTTCGCCCCCGCCGGACGCGCGCCATCTGGATCGGCGCAAGCGGCCGATGCCCGCTGGTCGATCGTCCTTGCCAGCGTCCCCGTCGAAGACGCCCAGCGCGCCCGCGAACTCCTGCAGCAGGTCCGCACCACCGGCCAGCTACCCGAGGCCCAGCTCGAACCCCGCGGCAAGGTCGCCGCCATCACCTACGGCTCGTACACAGGCCCCGATGACCCCGCCGCGGCCCGAGATCTCGAACGCCTCCGCGCCCTGGTCGTTGATGGAGCCCGCCCGTACGTCGGCGCCCTCCTCTCGCCCCCGGCCTTCGAGAACCTCAAGGGCTCGATCCCCGAGTATGACCTCACCAACGTCCGCGCCGCCCGCGGCCCCAGCGCGAAGTACACACTCGAGATCGGCGTCTACACCCGCACCGACGGCCGCCAGCCCAGCGAGTCGGATCTACGAGAGATCCGCCGCGCCGCCGAGCAGGCCGCGATCGCATTGCGTCGAGAGGGCGAAGAAGCCTTCTACTACCACGGCCCCTCGACCAGCAGCGTCACCGTCGGCGTCTTCGCGCCCAGCGAATACGAGATCCCCACGCGCGAGCGGGCAACGGTCGTGAACGCCATCCCGCGCGCCGGCCCCCGCGTGATCCTGCTGCGCGAAAAGTACCCGCAGCTCCTGATCAACGGCGCGGGCGGCAAAGTGGGCCGCAAAGGCAGCGGCACGAAGCTGACCGAGAGCCGGCTGGTCGAGATCCCGTAACGCGGAAGAGCCGATCCGCGCGAGCGGTCGGTTGTATCCGCCGAACGCTCGCACCATCGCACTCCCCCCGATCGCCGCTAGTGCCGACGCCGCAAGGTGCCTGGCAGCGATCGCGACGCTCCAATCCGTCGCCGCGCCAGCAGGCAGTCCGGCCCGTGTCCACCTGGCGGCGCGGTACGCTGTCCGATCACCGGACCTCGCCAACTATGCCCCGCCTCCGCATCATCATCATCGTCTTCATCCTTCTCCTCGCTGGCGGCATCACCACCATCGCCATCGCGGCAGTGTGCGCAGTCACGCCCACCCAGCGACCATTGAAGTCACAATTCGAAGAAGCCCCCTGGCCAGCATTCGTTGCGGATCCCCCGGCGCAGCCGGCCATGTCCGGCGAGATCCGCGGCATCGGCATTGACACCATCGACTGGATCGCCTCCACCAATAGCAGCGGCACCTGGGTGATCTACAAGCGCTCCACCGTCGGACTGCCCTTCCGCTGCTTCTCGGGTGAGTGGGGCTGGGAGAGCGATCCTAAGGCCGGACACACTTGGCTTCACTGGCGCACCGCAATCGTGAATCCAACCAACTTCACCCGCAGCGACGCCTACTACGCCGAAGTCCTCCCCTACGGCCCCATCTGGCCCGCACTCATCGCCAACACACTCATCTACGCCGCCGCACTCTTCGCCCTCACCGCCGCCCTCCGCACCGGTGTGCGCCGCGCCCGCGTAAAGCTCCGCCTCCGCCGCGGCCGCTGCATCGCCTGCGGTTACGCCGTCCGCGCACTCCCCACCTGCCCCGAGTGCGGCCAGATCCGACCGGAGTGAGCGCCTCAGAGTGATCAGCCTGACCCCGACCCGCGCTCACTCCGCCACGTTCTTCCCCCCATCATCCAACGTCCCCGGCCGCTTCCAATACGAGTACTGCGGCGTCCAGTCCTCCCACCCTCTGCCCGCCAGCGACAGGATGTGCCAGAGCGGCGAGTACAGATCCCCCGGCCCAAACCCCGTCGCGTTCTTCCGGAAGATCTCCTCCCCACGGCGCTCGTAACACACCATCCCGGGCATGTTGTCCTCCCCCGGATCAACACTCTGCTCGCGGATGTACTCCCCGCCCCCGTGCGACGCCATCCGAAACCGCCACCCCCGCGCGTTCGCAAACGCACGCTGCACCTCCGGCGGATCCTTCGTCAGCACCACGAAGGCAAACTCGCTCTCGATGTGCGGCACCAAGCCCGCAAAGCCATCCGCCCACAACGTGCAGTACCGGCACCCCTGCCCCATGTTGTGCAACGCAAACAGAATCGTCTTCTCGCCAAACAACTGCCGCAGCGTCACCGGTCCTGCCACCGTCTCAAACGTGTAGTTCTTCACCGGCGTCCCCGCCGCGGCCTTCCGCAGCGCGATCAGCCGCTCCACCCGCTCCGCAATCTCCCGCTCGATCGTCTGAATCTCGTTCATCACAGATCTCCTTCCGTGCGCTCCGCCATCCTACCGCGAGCGTCCCGCTTCCCCGCCCGGTCCGCGCCAGCCCACCCGCGAGCGCCGTCGCACTCCCCGCGCTCACCCCCGCTCCCCGCAAGAACGCTCACCCGCCCCTGCCCGCTATCCCTGCAGCCCGCTTCAGCGGGCTTGCTCGCTCGTAGGCCAGGCCTTCAGGCCTGGTTGCGGAACCGCGTCGCGACCCGTAGGCAACCTCTCTCCTCAGCCCGTTTCAACGGGCTTCCACCCACCTCGCGCCCAAACCCGCCTTCAGGCACACCCCTCCCAACCACAGATCCCCCAAGCACTTCCGTCCTATCCAAACAAAATCCAGAATAGGGACTTGTCAGGGTCGTGAGAGCACCGTACATTGTCCGCACATGACCCCGGCGTCCCCTCCCAATCCGACCGCCCACGCCGAAGCCGCGGCCGCCTCATCGATCGATGCCGGCAGCACCCCAAAACTCGACCGCGACCTCGACCGCGACCTCGACCGCGAACTCGCCCGCCTCCAACACACCCTCGCTACCACCACCGACCCCACCCTCCGCCGCCGCGCCGCCGCCCGCTACCTCCGCGCGTACAACCGAACCCAACCGCAGCCCGCCGCAGTGCGAGAGCCGCTCCGTGCCACGGGCTCGCTCTGCTCTGAGAGCGCGCCCGTGTCTACGCCTTCTACCTCCACTCCCCGTGCCATCACGGTCGACGCTGCGAACCCGCCATCACTTCAACCGCCCGCCGCCCACCGTGACGGTCCCGCCGTAACAAATGCGCCTGGCCCCGCGCCAGCACCATCCCCGGCCTGCACCACAGCGCCATCCCAGACCACCACCCGCGATCACCGCATCACCGCGCGCCGCCTTCGCGCCATCACCCAAAGCCCGGCAACCCGCCGAACCCGCGGCGTGATCAACCTCTCCCTCCACCGCCACATCCGCGCCGGCCCCGCCCCGCCGCCCCTCACGCCCGCGGCAACCCCCTCCCCCCGTCCCCGTACAATGCCCC
>JBDZUZ010000154.1:0-9165 GCA_040255445.1 Planctomycetaceae bacterium
CAGCGAGGCGTCCCCCTCCGGGTTGGTCCGCTGCCCCGGCTGCGAGACGGATCGGGTGGCGGGGGATGAAGGGGTGGGGGTGGGGGTGGGGTCGGGCATCGCTCACCGATGGTATCGGTTCCTCGGGGACCGCTTCGCGCGGCGGAAGGGGGCGGCCCTCCGCCGCGATACGCCCACCATCGCGACACCGTTCGGCACGGACCGTTCAGCCTCACTGAACCCCCGTCCACATACCGATACAGTCCAACCATGAGCCTTGCACGAAGCTGCCCCACCGTCCGCCGAATGGCCATCCTGACCGGCGGCGGCGATTGCCCCGGCCTCAACGCCGTCATCCGTGCTGTCGCCCGCGATGCCATGACCTGCGGCATCGAGGTCTTCGGCATCAAGGACGGGTACCTCGGCCTCATCGAGAACCGCATGGTCCGCCTCGAGGATTCCGACCTCGATGGCATCCTCATCAAGGGCGGCACCATCCTGGGCTCCAACAACAAGAGCAACCCCAAGCGCTACGCCGTGGGCAAGAACCCCGATGGCACGCCGATCTTCGCCGACATGACCGAGCAGTGCCTCAAGCACCTGCAGGAACGCAGAATCGAGGCCCTCGTCGTCATGGGCGGCGACGGCACCATGACCTCCGCGGCGTACTTCGCCAGCAAGGGCATCGCGGTGGTGGGCGTCCCCAAGACCATCGACAACGACATCATGGGGACCGAGATCACCTTCGGCTTCCAGACCGCCGTCTCGATCGCGACCGAAGCCCTCGACCGCGTCCGCACCACCGCCGACAGCCACCACCGCGCCCTGGTCGTCGAAGTCATGGGCCGCAACGCCGGCTGGATCGCGCTCCACGCCGGCGTCGCCTCGGGCTCCGATGTCATCCTCATCCCCGAGATCCCCTTCGATATCGAGCGCGTCTATGAGAAGGTCATCGCCCGCGACAAGGCCGGCAAGCGCTCCAGCCTCATCTGCGTCTCCGAGGGCGCCATGCCCATGGGCGGCAAGCAGATGGTCTCGAAGATCGACCCCACCAGCCCCGACCCCATCCGCCTGGGCGGCGTCGCCAAGTTCATCGCCGATGCCATCGAGAAGAAGACCGGCGTCGAGAGCCGCTACTGCGTCCTGGGCCACACCCAACGCGGCGGCTCCCCCATCCCCTCCGACCGCGTGCTCTCAACCCTGCTGGGCAACCACGCGATGACACTCCTCCGCGAAGGCAAGGTCGGCCGCATGGTCGCCGTCCAGAACGGCCGCCTGACCGATGTGGACCTCGAGGAACCCGCCGGCAAGCAGCGCCTGGTCCCGATGGAAGAACCCCTCCTCGACGCCGCCCGCGCTGTGGGCTCCACCTTCGCAGAACCCAGCGATTTGTAATGAACGTGCCACCGAGATTGCTCTGAATCTCGGTGGCTCCCAGGCTCCCGATCACGCATTGCACACGCCGCACCCGCGGTCAAATGCGCCCGCGTGCCACAGCCTCGTTGCCCTGAGCGAGACTGTGGGCTGGACGCAGCTCATCCGTCCGCCGCCAGCGGCTCCGTCTGCGCCGCAACCTCCCGACACACCGGACACACCGTTTCCATCGGCAGCCGGGCTCGCCGGGGCGAAGTCAATCCCACCACCAGCAGTAACAGCCCCACCAGAAACGTCGCGGCCATCACGCCCAGCCCCAGCGGTTGAACCCGGATCGCAACCCGGCGAGCAACCATCCATCGCGCCGTCGATTCGGCCTCCAACTGTCCGGCGTCCGCCCGCAAACCCAACATGCTCGCCTCCGGCCGGGCGAGCGCGCGGTCGCGGTCCACGATCAGCGTGCCGTCCTTGATCAACTCGTCCATGATTCGGCTGGTTTCGTGCATCGAGGCACTCTCAAGCAGCAGCCCGAACGGCGCCGGAAAGATCGTCGCAAGAATCAGCACAACCCCCACGATAATGCACACGGCCTTCGCCATCACGACCTTCTCCTCCCGAGGCGACCGCCTCTCGCCCTACCTCGCCGCAGAACTCAATTCCCCGGTGGTTCAGCGCCCCGTGTCCCTGCCCTCGCCCGGCGCGACGGTCGCCGCCGACCGCGGTGTTCCCAGTGCCGCGATGAGAAGCACCACCGCGATGGCGATCATCGCTCCCCTCAGTGTCCTTCCCAGCGGTTGAACTCCCGCGGTGATGCGATCCGCGGTGAGGTAGCGGAGCGCCTCCTCCGCGGACTCTTGCGAGCGATCGCGACCGGTGCTGCGGTTCCAATGAACCACGGAAGGGTCGTCAAACACACGCTCCCGGTCGACGCTGATCAACCCATCCGCGATCAATTGCTGTACAACCGAGTGGGATACGGCCGAGGTCGAGCTGTAGACCGTCAACTCGATCGGAGCAGGAAATACGGCTATGAGCAGGAGCAGGGCCCCGACCACGAAACAGGTTGCTCTCGCCATGAAGTGAATGTACTGAGCTCCGCCCCTTCCCGGTTCCCGCCGGCCCGGCCGGCTGGCTTCTGCGCCAAGCCTCGGTGCGTCGTCGTGACGCCCTGCGGGCGTGAGCCGGCCGCTTCGCCCCAATTTCCTCCCTCGCCCCTCCTCTCGCGTGATTCCGCCGGTGCGCGCGAATACGCTCACCGAGTTTGCGCCCCACCGGGCCCAAACCACCCCCAAACCGACCCCGCTTCCCGTCCTCCCTCCGCCGCGGCCCCCGCCCGTCCCACAAGGAACCACCAATGCCCAAGCGCACCGACATCAAGACCATCCTGGTCCTGGGTTCCGGCCCCATCGTCATCGGGCAGGGGTGCGAGTTCGACTACAGCGGCACGCAGGCCTGCAAGACCCTCAAGCAGGAGGGCTACCGGATCGTCCTGGTCAACAGCAACCCCGCGACGATCATGACCGACCCCCAGTTCTCCGACCGCACCTACATCGAGCCCATCACCCCCCAGGCCGTCGCCAAGATCATCGAGAAGGAAAACGCCCAGGGCCCCCGCATCGACGCCATCCTCCCCACCCTCGGCGGCCAGACCGCGCTCAACTGCGCCTGCAAACTCTTCGACGATGGCACCCTCGCCAAGCACGGCGTCGAGATGATCGGCGCCAACCGCGAGGTCATCCACCGCGCTGAGGACCGCCAGATCTTCAAGGACATCTGCGAGAAGATCGGCCTGAAGCTGCCCAAGGCCAAGGCGGTCAACACCATGGCCGAGGCCGAGGCCTTCCTCGAAGAGATCGGCCTCCCCGCGATCATCCGCCCCGCCTTCACCCTCGGCGGCTCCGGCGGCGGCATCGCGTACAACAAGGACGAATTCCGCGACATCGTCGCCCGCGGCCTCGCCGCGTCCATGATCACGCAGGTCCAGATCGACCAGTCCGTGATCGGGTGGAAGGAGTTCGAGCTCGAGGTCGTCCGCGACAAGAAGGACAACTGCATCATCGTCTGCGGTATCGAGAACATCGATCCCATGGGCGTGCACACCGGCGACTCGATCACCGTCGCCCCGATCCTGACGCTGACCGACAAGGAGTATCAGGCGATGCGCGATGCCGCGTTCGCCGTGATGCGCGCGGTCGGCGTCGAGACCGGCGGCAGCAACGTGCAGTTCGCGGTCAACCCCAACCCGACCCCCGGCCCCGATGGCAAAAAGCCCTTCGAGATGGTCGTGGTCGAGATGAACCCCCGCGTCTCGCGGAGCTCAGCGCTCGCGTCGAAGGCGACGGGTTTCCCCATCGCCAAGATCGCCGCGAAGCTCGCGGTCGGCTACACGCTCGATGAACTCAAGAACGACATCACCGGCAACACGAGCGCATGTTTCGAGCCCTCGATCGACTACATCGTCACCAAGATGCCCCGCTGGACCTTCGAGAAGTTCCCCGAGGCCGATGAGACGCTGACGACGCAGATGAAGTCCGTCGGCGAGGCGATGGCGATCGGCCGCACGCTCAAAGAGAGCCTGCAAAAGGCCATCCGCTCGATGGACGTCAAGCGCTTCGGCCTGGGCCTTGATCGCAACGACAAGTGGCTCGCGGCGATGCGCGCGGTCGAGCACGACCAGCTCATGCTCGATGTCATGGGCGGCCCCCAGCAGCACACGCCGCAGCAGGCCGCGGCAACCAGCGCTGCCCCCGCCGCAAACGCAACCAGCGACACCGGCCTCCGCACCGCCGATGGCAACCCCATCGAGTGGCCCATCCCCCAGGAAAAACTCGTCCGCAAGCTCACCGTCCCCAGCCAGGGCCGGCTCTACTACGTCCGCTACGCCTTCAAGATGGGCTGGTCGATCGCCCGCATCGCCGAGCACACCAACATCGACCCCTTCTTCCTCGACCAGATCAAACAGCTCGTCGAGTTCGAAGATGTCCTCTGCGACTACAAGAACCTCGAAGATGTCCCCGCCAATGTCCTCTTCGAGGCCAAGCAGATGGGCTATTCCGATGCCCAGCTCGCGAACCTCTACCTGGGCAAGATCTCCCCCGACACGATCCTCAAAGTCCGCCAGCACCGCATCGCCCAGGGCATCGAGCCCGTCTACAAGCTCGTCGACACCTGCGCGGCCGAGTTCGAGGCCGTCACACCCTACTACTACAGCACCTACGAACGCCCCTCCACCAGCACCACCGGCAAGAAGAGTACATCGCCGTATCGAGGCGACGACGAGATCCGCATCACCGACCGCGAGAAGGTGATCATCCTCGGCGGCGGCCCCAACCGCATCGGCCAGGGCATCGAGTTCGATTACTGCTGCTGCCACGCCGCGTTCGCCGCCGACGACCTTGGCTTCGAATCGGTGATGATCAACTCCAACCCCGAAACCGTCTCCACCGACTACGACACGTCCGACCTTCTCTTCTTCGAACCCCTCACCCTCGAGGACACGCTCAACATCATCGAGCGTCTCAACGGCCGGCCGCTCACGCCCGGCGCACCTTCAAACGGCTCCGTCCGCGGCCTCATCGTCCAGTTCGGCGGCCAGACCCCGCTCAACCTCGCCAAGGGCCTCGTCGCCGCGGGCGCGCCCATCATCGGCACCAGCGTCGACTCGATCGACCTCGCCGAGGACCGCGACAGATTCGATGCGCTCCTCACCCGCCTCAATCTGCAGCGCCCGCCCGCCGGCATCGCCCGCTCGCTCGATGAAGCCGTCAAGATCGCCGACCAGATCGGCTACCCCGTGCTCCTCCGCCCCAGCTATGTGCTCGGCGGCCGCGGCATGGAAATCTGCTCCGATGAGAAAGCCCTCCGCAGCTTCATCGCCACCGCCCTCCGCGAGGGCGGGCTCGACGATGCCCCCGTCCTCATCGATAAGTTCCTCGATGGCGCGATCGAGGTCGATGTCGATGTCGTCGCCGACTTCGACCCCACCGGCGCGAGCAAAGAAGGCGACGCCGTCATCGCCGGCATCATGGAGCAGATCGAGCAGGCCGGCATCCACTCCGGCGACTCCGCCTGCACGCTCCCGCCCGTTTCGCTCTCGCAGGATGTCCAGCGCCGCATCCGCGACCTGGCCCGCTCGATCGCCCGCGAGCTCAACCTCCGCGGCCTGATGAACATCCAGCTCGCGGTCAAGGACGACGAGATCTACATCATCGAGGTCAACCCCCGCGCCAGCCGCACCGTCCCCTTCGTCAGCAAGACGACGCACATCCCATGGCCCGCGATCGCCGCGAAGGCGATGATGGGCGCGCCCCTCGCGCCGCAGGTGAAGAACACCGCGTACGCCATCGGGAAAGATGCGCCGACCAGCGCGCCGCGCTACTACGCCGTGAAGGAGTCCGTCTTCCCCTTCAGCAAGTTCCCCGGCGTCGATGTCGTCCTCGGCCCGGAGATGCGCTCGACCGGCGAAGTGATGGGCATCGACCGCACCTTCCCCATCGCCTTCGCCAAGAGCCAGATGGCCGCGGGCATCGACCTGCCGACGAACCCCGAGAAGGGCGCGGTCTTCGTCTCCGTCCGCGAACAGGACCGCGCCAGCATCCTCGAGCCCGTGCGCTCGCTGCTCACCATGGGCTGGACCGTCTACGCCAGCCCCGGCACCGCGCGATACCTCTCCGACCGGGGCCTGGAGCCCAAGGTCCTGCAGAAGATCGCCGCGGGCGCCCGGCCCAACGTCATCGATCTCATGACCAACGGCCAGCTCGCGCTCATCATCAACACGCCCACCCGCACCGGCTGGAAGACCGATGAAGGCCGCATCCGCGCTTCGGCGGTCCGCATGAACGTCCCGATGATCACAACCACCACCGCCGCGGCCGCCGCGGTCAAGGGCATCGTGGCCATGCGCGAACAGGACTGGGACGTCGCCGCCCTCCAGGACTATCTCAAGCTCCACGAATCCACACTCGTCGAACCCCGCCCCGCGACGTCAAAGGTCTGAGTGCCGGTGTGCCACCGAGATGGCTCTGCATCTCGGTGGCTCCCACGCCCCGCATCCTCATTGCACACCCCGCCCGCGCAGTGCCTCCCGTAGCATCGGCATTCTGCCGATGTGCTGAGCGCACCTTGCGCACCGCCGCGCCGCTCGGACCGCGGCCGGTGTCGGTTGGATCGTTGTTGCCGGCTCGGCCGCCGTCCGAGCGGCGCGGCGTTGCGCAAGCAGCGCCCCCCACATCGGCAGAATGCCGATGCCACCGGCGGCTTTCACTCGACCCCGATGTCCTCGTTCCACAGATCCGGTCGTTCCGCGATGAACGCCCGCATCAACTCAACACACCGCGCATCATTCATCTGGTGGATCGTGACGCCCGCCGCGGCGAGCCAGTCTTCGCGGCCCTGGAACGTCGTGCTCTCGCCGATAACAACGCGCGGGATGCGGTAGAGCACCGCTGTGCCCGTGCACATGGCGCACGGGCTGAGGGTGGAAGCGAGGGTGAGCCGCGGCCAGTCGCGCCTGCGGCCGGCGTTGCGGATGCACACCGTCTCCGCGTGCGCCGTCGGGTCGCCGCGTTGCACACGCTGGTTGTGCCCGAGCGCCACGACCACGCCGCGGTCGTTGATGAGGGCCGAGCCGATCGGTATCCCTCCCTCCACCCGGCTCTTGAGGGCCTGCTCGTACGCGGCGTCGAGGGCGAGGCGGTTGATGGTGGTCTGGTCCATGTGGTGCTCCGTCGGAATCCCGGTCTTGCCCGGCTGGTCTCGCTCTGTCGGCGCGGTCTCGGTAGGCTGTGCGTGGATGAGCCCCACGCCGTACGAGAACGTGGTGATCTTTGATCACCCGCTGATCCAGCACAAGCTCACGCACCTGCGCGACAAGACGGTGACGCACCGGCCCTTCCGGGCGCTGCTGTACCAGATCGCGGGGCTGATGGTCTACGAGGCGACGCGGGGGCTGCGGACGCGGGAGATCGAGGTCGAGACGCCGATGGAGGTCGCCAAGGGCCGGCGGCTGGCGGGGAAGATCACGGTGGTGCCGGTGCTCCGCGCGGGGCTCGGGATGGCCGAGGGCATCCTGGAGATGATGCCCGAAGCCCGCATCGGGCACCTTGGCATGGCCCGCGACGAGCGGACGCTCAAGCCGACCGTGTATCTCAAGAAGCTGTCCAAGGACATCGACGCGGGGCCGGTGTTCCTGGTCGATCCGATGCTCGCGACGGGCGGCTCGGCGCTCGCGGCGATCAAGCTGCTGCGCGATGCGGGGGCGAGTGATCTGCGGATGCTGTGCCTCGTGGCTGCGCCCGAGGGGATCGCGCGGCTGCAGACGGATCATCCCGATGTGCCGATCTACGCCGCGGCGGTCGACCGGAAGCTCGACGAGCACGGATTCATCCGGCCGGGGCTGGGCGATGCGGGGGATCGGATGTACGGGACGGTGTGACGCCGCTGCGGACGGCCATGCACCCGCGTCTCAATCCGGCGCCTCAATCCGGCGATGGCTCGGCGACGAGCTTCTCGAGCATCGGGTGGCGCTCGGCCTTCTTCTTCTGCAGCATCTCGATCACCAGCGGCGGGCACATCGGCGCGAGCTTGGAGAGATCATCGCCCATCGCGGCGATCTGGCGGATCAGGCTCGAACTGGTGTAGGCGAAGCTCTGCCCGGCGACGACAAACGCGGTCTCGATGCTGGCGACCTCGCGGTTGGTGACCGCCTGCTGCACTTCGTACTGCAGGTCGTTGAGGTTGCGGACGCCGCGGAGGAGGGCCGCGGCGTGGACCGAGCGGGCGAAGTCGACGGTCAGGCCGGCGAAGGAGCGCACGGTGACGGGCGCATCGTTGGGGTTGGCGCGGACCATCTCCTCGATGAGCGTGGTGGTCATGCTCACGCGTTCATCGGGCGTGAAGAGCGGTGATTTGCCGGGGTTGCGGCCGACGGCGACGATGAGCTCGTCGAAGAGCCTGCGGCCGCGGGCGATGACATCGAGGTGCCCGAAGGTGATCGGGTCGAAGGAGCCGGGGTAGACGGCGATGTGCTTGGCCATGGCGTGCGCCAGTGTACCGGGTTCTAAAACGGCATCTTGGTGACGTTGACGACGAGGTTGTCGCGGCCGAGGACGAGGAGGTCGGCGATTTCGAGGGCTTCCTGGAAGCTCTCGCGAGCCTGGTCGACATCGTTTGCGGGTGTGAGCACCTTGCCCTGCTCCATGTGCTCGACGGTGGGGACGGCGTCGCCGCAGATCAGCGTCGTGAAGCGTTGCCCCTCGATGAGCAGTCCGCAGAGGCCGGGCGTGACGCCGGGCATGGGGAAGAGGTCGATGCGGTCGGCGATGGTGTCATCCGCGGCCTCGCAGCGGGCGAGGATCGCGACTTCCTGCTCGAGCGTGGCCTTGAGGTCCTCATCTGGCTCGTGGTGGGTGGCGAGTTCCTTGAGGCGGGTGGCGAGACCGGCGCCGAGCGATTCGCGCTCGCGCTCGGAGATGAGCCAGCGCGCGGAGTCGAAGGCGGTGATGCCGCGGCGGGCCTCGGGGTTGAAACTGGTCAGGAAGACATCGGTGATGTCGGAGGGCTTGAGGTTCGCCCGCTCGATGAGGCGGGGGAGCAGCACCTTCTCTGGGAGGCCGGGGTCGACGAGGATGCGGCGCTTGCCGGAGGTGATGAGTGTGGTGGTCGCGTGCCCGGGGCGCATCTGGCCGCGTTCGTTGCGGAGGGGGTGAGCGGCGAGGGCGCCGATGGAGATGACGCGGAGGTCCATGGGAGGGGAGGGTAGAGGGGGTAGGGGTGGGAGAGGGACGAAGGGACAGAGGGACAGAGGGACAGAGG
>JBDZUZ010000155.1:0-8849 GCA_040255445.1 Planctomycetaceae bacterium
AATTCGGCTGGGGCGGGTTTGGCATCGACGCCGGTCGCGATCGAGACGATCTCGAGGAACGCCGCGATGAGCGGGAGCGCGGCCAGCGCGGAGATGCGGTGGAGCTGGCTGTCGATGTACAGATAGCCGACGCCCAGGACGGCGACGAGCTTGAAGGAGTTGACGATCGTCTTGACGAGGTTGCGCTTGTTGACGAGCTTCCCCAGACCCTTGATCGGGTCGAGCCGCTCGAGTTTGGGCCTGAGCGGATCGGTGGTGAAGAGGAAGCCCACCTGCACGATCTGGGCGATGACGGCGACAAGGAACGCGGCGCCCAGGATCGGCGCCATCGCCTTGGCCGACTCGATGGCCGAGGTCATGAGGATCGGCCCCACCGTGACCGAGTCGACCTCGCGGGCTTCATACTCGAACACGCGCCGCATCACGCCGCCCATCACGTTGATCACGCTCGCGCCGAACACGAGGATCACGAGCGAGCCGCCGATCAGATCGATCGCCGCGGAGAGGTCCTGGCTCTTGGGGATCTGCCCCTTGTTGCGCGCCTCGCTGAGCTTCCGCGGCGAGGCCGATTCCGTCTTTTCGCCCATGTCATCCGCCACGCCGCACGCTCCTTTCCGGCTTCAGCCGCCGATCCACGCCGCCATGTCGTGGAGCGAGTCAGAGATGAGTTCGCCGCAGGCGTGCCCGCTCGTGCCCAGCGAGATGGCCAGGATCCCCAGGCCCGCGAGCACCTTGAAGGCAAAGCCGACGGTCATGATGTTGATCTGCGGCATCGTCTTGGTGACGGCGCCCAGCACGAGGATGACGAGCATGATCGCGCCGATGACCGGCGCCGCGATGCGGAGCGCGAGCTCCATGCCCGCGGTGATCAGGTTGATGATGACATCGAGCGGGACCATCTCGGGCGTGAAGCCGCCGAGCGGGATCAGCCGGAACGATCCGATGACCGCGCCGAACGCGGCCTCGAGCCCGCCCAGCGCGATGATCGACGCCGTCGCGATCGAGAAGAGCATCTGGCCCAGCACTTCCGAGTCCATGTCGGCCTCGGGGTTGTACGTCCTGGCCAGGCCCAGCCCGAGCTGGTAACCCGCGACCACGCCGCTCATCTCGAGACTCACCATCGGGATCGCGATGAAGAGCCCGAGGATCAGGCCGATCGCAGCTTCCATCGCGAGCAGCGGCAGCAGCGAGACCAGATCGATCGAACCGGGCGCGATCTGCGGCAGTTCGAGCATCGGGTACACGGCCGCGGCGATCAGCCCGATGATGGCGATCTTGAACCGTGCGGGGATGCTGGAGGACGACAGCATCGGCGTGGTGATGCACAGCCCCGCAAGGCGGAACGCGACCAGCACGAAGGGGATCGTGTGATCGAGGAGCGGGATGATCGCGGCGGGGCCTTGCATGCGTGGGAACGCGGATCAGGTGAGTCGGCGGATCAGATGAGCCGGAAGAGTTCGGCGGCGTAATCGAGCAGACGCTGCGTGACCCAGGGGATGAGCAACGCGGCGACGATCACCATCGCCGCGATCTTGGGGACGAACGCGATCGTCTGGTCCTGGATCGAGGTGACCGACTGCAGCAGGCTGATGATCAGACCGACGATCATGCCGGCGGCAACGATCGGCGCTGCGATCTTGAGCGTGATGATCAGCGCGGTCTGCACGAGTTCGATAGCCGAGTCGTCGACGTACATGGGCGACTGGTTCCTTTATGTGAAGACCGGGAGCAGTTGACGGATGATGGGGTCGATTGACGGGTGCAGGGCCGATGCGTGGCCCGCCGCGGCGGGCGCGAAGCTCGACATCAGGCTGCCGACGATCAGCGTCCAGCCGTCGACCAGCACGAACAGCAGCAGCTTGAAGGGCAGCGAGATGAGCACGGGCGGGAGCATCATCATGCTCATCGAGATGAGCATCGTGCTGATCACGAGGTCGATCACCAGGAAGGGCAGGTACACCTTGAAGCCCATCAGGAACGCGACCTTCATCTCGCTGAGCATGAATGCGGGGATCAGCGCGGTCATGCTGACATCGGCCCGCGTCAGGTTCTCGGGCTCGCTGGTGTCGATGCCCTGGTGATCCAGGACCATATAGAGGCTCGACCAGTTGCCGGTGGCTTCGATCTGCGCGAACATGAAGTCGCGCATCGGCTGCTTCACCTTGGTCCACAGTTCGTCGTAGTCGCGGATCTCGCCGGCGCGGTAGGGCGTGATCGCCTCATCGTTGATGCGGTTGAGCGTGGGGCCCATCACAAAGAGCGTCATGAAGAGGGCGAGCGCGGTCACGACCTGCGGCGGCGGGATCGACTGCGTGCCCATCGCCTGCTTGAGCAGGCCCAGCACGATCAGGATCCGCATGAAGCAGGTCGTCATCAGCACGATCGAGGGCGCGAGCGAGACGACCGTGAGCACGACGAGGATGTTGACGGCGGTTGAAAGACCGCCGCGGTCCTCGGGGTTGTCGCCCGCGGGCGATGCGGCGCCGCGGCCACCACCGAGCGTGGCGCCCGCTGCCTCGAGCATGCGGAGCGGATTGGTCCCGTCACCGGCGGGCGCCGGTGCAGGCGGGATGAACGCCGGCGGCGTCGGCGCGGACGATGGAGCCACCGGACCGACGATGTCCTGCGCCAGCGCGGGCAGCGCCAGCACGACGGCGCACAGTACCGCAATCAGCATCGTCAGCCGCCGGAGATTCATGCCGCGCGCCCCCCCACCGTCGTTGTCGTGTGCGGGCTCATCGCAGCTGCGCCCAACCGGCGGATCGATCCGAGCCGACCACGCAGCCCGCTCGCGACCGGCTCGGCGGCGTCATCCACGATCCGCGCGGTGTTGAAATCCGCCGCGGCGAGTGCTTCCTCGAACTGCCGGGCCGCGGAATTGCCATCGGCCTCGCGGGTCTTGGTCAGGATGGAAGCGACCTCCGCGGGATCGCTGATCTCCGCGAGCGTCGTCATCGCGCCGCCATTGCCCCGCCCGTGCGACTGGCAGAGCAGCAGCACGCGGCGATCAACCTGCAGCAAGACCAGCGTCGACTGCCGCGACACCGGGTAGCGACCGAGCACGAACATCACACCGCACGGCGCCTTGCCGCCCGGGCCCAGGGCGCCCAGAAGCCCGCCGCCGGCCTTGGCGCCGCGCCGGACCACCAGCGCGAGCACGGCGATCACCGCGATGACCAGCATCAGCGAACCGACCACCCGCATCGACGGAAGCGACTTGGCTTCGCTCGCGACAGGCGCCGTATCGCGATCGTTCCCGCGAACGATCGGGACACCGCCGCCGATCGGACGCGACTCGATCGCCGGCGCCACATCGAGCGGACGATCGGCCGCCGCGGAAACCACCGCCCCGACCGAAGTCTCTACGACCGACGTTCGCTCGCTCGGTGCTGCCGGACCGATCACGCCATCCTGCGCGATCACCCGGCCGCACGCGAGCGCAACGATCGCCGCGACACCCACAGATTTGATCATTGTTCTGGTCGTCATCGCGCCGTCCTGGCAACACGCGGCGGATCCTCCGCCGCGACACCCGTGAAGTTCCCCTCCTTCACGACTGTCCAACACACACACCCGACCGCGAACCTCAGGCGACTTGCGCGTCTTGAGTCGCTTCGCCGGGCGACGCGATGATCTCGTTGATGCGGATGCAGAAGTTGTCGTTGAGCACGAGCACCTCGCCGCGGGCCACGTGACGCTCGTTGACGTAGACGTCAACGGGGTCTCCCGCGAGCTTGTCGAGCTCCACCACCGCGCCCTCCGAGAGACGGAGCACATCCTCGACCAGCATCCGCGTGCGGCCGAGTTCGATGGTGACGTTCAGCGAGACGTCGGACAGTAGATCGATGCCGCTGGCGGAAGAAGCCGCCGGGGTCGATTCGAACGCCTGCAATGGAAAGGGCTGTGCGTGCTCGCCTTCGGGTGCCTGAGCATCCGCCGGCGTGGTGTCGGGCTCGTTCGCCCCCGCGGTGACATCCTGGTCGGCCATCCTGGCGCCTTTCGATCCACGCAGTCCTTGCGTGTACATACCGCACAGCACCGGTTCGCCGGCATCATCCTGATGCCGTGGAGGGAGCGAATCGGTCCGGGCGGACCCACGAGACGCGACTGTGATCGGCGGGTGCGGCGGGAGTTGCCCAGAAAACGGCAAGAACCGCCGCAATGTCCGATAACAATCGGCCGATCTTGCCTGATTCCGCCCGCGACCGGGTGAATTCCTCAGGAAGGTCCGAGAACCATCAGTCCGCCGCGTACCCCTTGCATTTGGGGATCAGGATCCGCTCCACCCGGTCCTTGCCGTCCGGGTCCTTCCCGAGCGCCTGGTTCACGTAGGCCAGCAGCTGACGGTTGATCGTCTCGAGACCGGGCTCCTTGAGGTGCATGTGCTGCGCCCGGCGGATCACCATCGAGACGCCCTCCCCGATCTCGGCGGAGCGGCGCTCGAGTTCAGCGGCGATGAACGCCTCGTTCTTCTGCTTCACCTTCAGCACCGCCGAGACATCCCAGATCCAGACCCGGCCGGTCTGCATGTTCTGGAAGCGATCATCCACCAGGGGGATCTCGACGGTGGCTTCCATATCGGCGTGGTCGCCGCCCTCGATCGTCGGCGCCGCCGCGGCGGACTGGGGCCCGCTCTTCCCGGCGACCATGAACACGGCGACCGCCTCGATGATCATGACGACCGCCACGGCGCCGATCGCCTTGATCGGGAGCTTCTTCTTGGGCGCCTCTGCGGGTGCCTCGGCCTTTGCTTCTTCGTTCTTGGCTGCCATACACGCTCCGCGGGTCTGAGCGCCGTCGCGTCAAAGCACAGCGACAGCGCGAGGTCCTCGCTGAGTCGTCGGCAGGATCGGCGGGCGACCTGAGCCGGGGTCCGGGATGATCGCCAAGTGCGGGCGGGGCCGGTCGATCTAAGCGGCGCGGCGGAGCGACTCGGCCTCGGTGTTCGCGGAGTCCTCGGCAACAAGTGCGCTCGGGGTCGCCCGACGCCGCACACCGAAACCGACACCCGCGAGGGTGATCGCCGCGGCGGTCAGGATCAACACCGGCATCGCCGCGGCCGGGCTGAGCAACCCCGAAGCCAGGCCCGCCGCCAGGATCGCGGCGAGCGCCACCGCGGGCATCCATGCTCGGGACGCCGGCGCGGCGAACCGCGGGAATCCGAACAGGCTGGCGACGATGCCCGCAGCGCCGACCGAGCTCAGGATCAGCCCGCCGACGGTGAGCACGAGCGATGCGATGTGGGATTCGAGGAAGGTCATGGCTCTGTAAGAACCTCCTCGGTGAGGATCGGCGATCGATCGACCCGTCTTCAGGCTCAGTCCGAGAACCGGCGGCGGATTCTCCCGCCCGAGATGAGCGGCCGGATCGACGCTTGGATCAGCGGCCCAGAACCAGGAGCTGCTGCATCAGCTCATCGGCCGTGCGGATCACGCGCGACGACGCCGAGTACCCGGTCGAGGAGAGGATCATCTTGATGAACTCCTCGCCCAGATCGACGTTGGAGAGCTCGAGCGCGCCGCCGATGACCTGTCCGGTGCCCATCGATCCCGCTGTCGTGGTGATGGCCGGGCCGCTGTTCACACCCGTCGAGAAGAGGTTGTTGCCCGCATCGACCAGCCCCTCGGTGTTCGAGAAGGTTGCGATCGCGAGCTGTCCGAGCGGACGGACCAGGCCATTTGTAAAAGAACCGACGATGGTGCCATCAGTACCGAAGCCGAACGCCGAGAGCGTGCCGATCGGCGCTCCGTCGCGACCGACCGCGGCGAGGGTCGATGTGCTGTCGGTGAGCGCGGTCATCGCCTGATCACCCTCCGCGAAACGAAGATCGATCTCGAGGGGCGTGTCGGCGCCGCTGCCGGCGCGATCGATGCGGATCGTCACCGGTGTGGTGTCGACGATCTGGCCCTGCGTGTCGAAGTTGATCACGCCCGAGGCAATGCGGAACGCGAGGTCCGAGTCGTCGCCCGAGTCGATCGTGTACCGCCACTGCGTGCCGGTGCTCGAGCGGGACTCGAGATGCATGGTGAGGTCGACCTCGACGGGGGTACCGAGAGAGTCGAATACCACGAAGGTCGTGCGCACACTCTCGCCGTCGGCGGATTCGAGCTTGTTCGAAACGAACGGGTAGCTCACGAGGGCGCCGCTGGCGTCGACCAGACGCAGATCGGTCTGGTCGATCGTGAGATCGTTGAGATCGCCGGGGTGGCCGACGACGCTGATCTGGCCCGTGATCGGATCGATGGTCACACCGGGAGTGGAGCCATCGGGGTTCGCGCCCGCGGCGGGGTCGATGCCCATGGCGGCCTCGAGGAAGGCGCGGAGGTCATCGAGCGTCGTCGCCGCGGTGATCGCGAATGTCGCGGTCGGGATCGTCTTCGCCCCCTTGTCGGCGCCGTTGAGTTCGATCGACTGGCCAGCGCTGAACAGCGATGTGCCGCTGCCGGGCTGGGCGGGGTCTTCGAGGTCGACCAGCCGCGTCGTTCCCTCGACGCGGTTGCCCGCGAGCGGCGCGGGGTTGGCGCCGGCGACCGCGATGAAGCCGGCGGTCTCCGTGCCGCCCAGGCTGATGCGCGACCCTTGGGTCGGCAGCGGCCCGTCCGCGTTCAGGTTGCCGGCGAACACGACATTCCGCGTCGCCTCGGCGACGGTCATGCGGCCCAGCGGGATCGAGAGATCGACCAGCGCGCCCGACTGGATATTGAAGTTGTCATCGATGGCGTAGCCGCGGAGCGTCTCGCCGCCGAGCGTCGTGAGGAAGCCATCGCGGTTGGGGCGGAACGCCCCGGCACGCGTAAAGAAGTCCTGCCCGCCGCGGTTGACGACGAAGAAGCCGTCACCCTCGATCGCCAGGTCACGCGGGTCGCCGGTCGGGGAGATCGTGCCGCCGCTGAAGTTGCGCTGAGTGCCGCCGATCTTGACGCCCAGACCGACCTGTGTCGGGTTGGAGCCGCCGCTGACATCGCCGGGAGGTGAACCAAGGCTGTAGGTCCGCGACATCACGGTCGAGAACAGCATCCGGTTCGACTTGAACGCGGTGGTGTTCACGTTGGCGATGTTGTTACCGATGACATCGAGATTGCGGGAGTTGGCGTTCAGCCCGGAGAGCCCGGTGAACATCGCGGTCGTGGAGGCCATCGGTAGCTCCTTCGTGGTCATCGCGGCTCCCGCCGCGACACCAGAGATTCGTATCGGGGATCAGGCGGCGTTCTGCCCGCGTTCGCCAAGGACCTTGAGCAGCGTCGGGTTTTCGGAGGCGCCGCCCGGCGGCGGCAGCGTCACGACCGACGCCTTCTCCTTCGCGTTGCCCGGGGCACGCACCACGGCGTCGATGCCGGTCTCGACGCGCCCGTCGATGTTCACCTCGCCAAGGACGGTCCGCGTGTGGACATCAACCTTGAAAGCCTTGTTGTCGAGCAGCACGACGGCGGTGTTCGCGCCGGATGATTCGGCGAGATCAACGGCGCGGGCGATGCGGCCCAGTTGCTCTTCGCTCAATTTCACGTTCGCATCGGCGCCGATGCGGATCGGCAGGCCCGATCCGATCTCGCCCGACTGCGCCTTCGAGAGCAGCGAGGCGAAGTCGATGCCGCCCGTCTCGGGCGGCGTCGACGGCGCCCGCTCGATGCCCGGGGGCAGCACACCCGTCGAGAGGGACTTCAAGAATGCAGAGCTGTCGGCCTTCATTCGCCGTCCTCCTCGCCGACGTTGCGGATGCTGTCGACGCGGCTGAACTCGATCCGGCGGCCGTCCTCGAACTGCAGCACGGGGCCATCGGAAGTCCGGATCACGGACTTGACGACGTCGCTCACGCGCTGGTTGCCGGATGTCACGCCGCTGACGAACTTGCCGATCGCGGTGGTCGCCGATGCGAACTCGTTCGAGCCCACCAGGCTCTGGAGCCGCGTCGTCAGATCCATGTCCGACTGGATCTTGCGGATGTTGGCGATCTGCTCGAGCAGTTGATTGGTGTCGTTGGGGGCGAGCGGGTCCTGCTTGCCCAGCTCCGTGAAGATGATCTTGGTGAAGTCTTCGGAGGAGAGGCCGCTGAACCCCGTGGAGCCCGCAGTGCCCGTACCGCCGCCGATCGCATCGAGCGCGTTCATCGATCACCTCCGGGCCCATCCGAGCCCTTCACAGTCCGCCGGCCCGCCGGCTGTTCCACCACCGAACGGGCGCCGCTTACACGACCGCGTCCACGCCGGACCGCCACATGGATGACTCCGCATCCCAGGCGATCCCGACAGGCCCGAGGCCGTCCACCAGTCCATCGCGTGCATCGGACACGGGCTCCGCCGCGTCGACTCCGCGATCCTCCGACCCGCCGGCTCCGCCGGCATCGCCGGATCCGGGCCGCCCCATCCATGGCGACCCGCTCGATCCATCCTCGGACACTCCGGCATCCGCCGTGGCATCCTCGCTGTCCGGTCGCGCGCCGTCCGTGGCGTGCGAGCTGTCATCCCTGACCTGCCGGACCTCAACCTTGTCCACGTGCAGGCCCCGCGCTTCCAGCGCCGAGCGCAGCCCGTGTACCGCATCATCCAGCAAAGCCCGTGCCTGATCGGTCGTCACATCGAGACGCGCTGCGACAATGCCGTCTTTCACCCGCACCTCGACCCGCACCTCGCCCAGGTGCTCGGGCGTCAGCCGCAGGTGGGCGACGCCGTCCTTGCGTTGGATCGCGTTGCCGAGGGCCTTCGCCACCTGGCTCTCGATCGCCTCCCCGGATGCCTTGGGCATCGCCGTGGGAGCAGGCTTGATCAGCTTGAGCGGATCGGTCGCTCGCGTTGCCCCGCCAACCGCCGGAGCACCCATGGTGCTCGGCGTCGTCGGCCCGGACTGCAGCTTCC
>JBDZUZ010000156.1:0-8829 GCA_040255445.1 Planctomycetaceae bacterium
CAATGCCCCCCGTTGCCGCCGCACGCGCAAAACCCGGCCGTGAACCCCGCCCTCGATACCGAGGACGATGACATCGACCGCGCCATCGTCGACTCCATCCGCCGCGGCGAGCCGCAGGCCTGGACCCGCCTCGTCGAGCGGTACCAGGACCGGCTCTACGCCGTCTGCGTCCGCATGGTCCACGACCGCGAGATGGCCACCGACCTCGCCCAGGACGCCTTCCTCAAGATCATCAAGGGCATCGACACCTATGACGGCCGGGCCAAGCTCTCGACCTGGATGATCCGGGTCACCATGAACGTCTGCCTCTCCAAGCTCAGGTCCGAAAAACTCCGCCGCCACGCAAGCCTCGACGCGGCCGATGCCGGTGAAAGCTCGGGTCGGCGAGGGCCCGGCGGTGGTGGGGGTGGCGGCGGCCGGCCCACCAGCCGTGGCGAACGACTCGAACAGGAACGGGAACCGGAGCCGGGGTTCAGCGTCGAAGACCATGAGGACCGCGAGCGCGTGCTCGCCGCCCTCCGCCTTCTCGACCCCGACCAACGGGCCGTCCTCATTCTGTGCGACGCCCGCGGGAACAGCTACGAGGCCATCGCGGAAACCCTCGGCATCGCCGTGGGCACGGTCAAGAGCAGGTTGTTCAGGGCCCGGGCGGCGTTGAGAGAGGCAGTGGAAGGGACGAAGGGACGGGGGAAGGCATAGAGGCACGAAGGCACAGAGGCACGAAGGGAAAGACAGAAGACCACCGACTGACATCCCCACTTGAGCACTCGACCACTCGAGCACTCGACCACTCCCATGTGAGCTGTCAGCTGTAAGTTGTGAGCTTTATTCCAGTGAGCGACCGACCGAACAACCCCGCCCCCGCCCCCCTCTCCGAGGACCAGCTCCTCGACTGGGTCGAGGGCCGTCTGTCCGCGGCGGATGAAGCCCGGATCGCCGCGGCGTCGGGACGGTCCGGTCTGGCCGAGCGGGTCGCACAGATGCAGGCCAACCGCCGGGCGCTCCAGTCGCTCGGTGATGTCGCCGCGCCGCGGGACCTCATGGACCGCGTCGGCGCCGCCCTCGAGCGCGAGGCCCTCATCGGCCTGGTCGATGGCGACGCCGTCGATGACCACCCGCCCATCTCGCTGGTCGTGCCCGAACGCCGCTGGCGGATCAACCGCGCTGCCGCGGGCTTCGCGCTCGCGGCCGGCGTCGTTCTCATGGTCGTCGGCGCGGTCTACTTCACCGGCGCAGCGTTCACCGGCCCGAAGAAGACCTCGCCCCTCGATCCCGGCCCCATCGCCCTCAACACAAACGAGAGCGGCGTCGAGACAATGGAGCTCCGCGGCACGCAGGCCCCGGAAGCGGGCACCGACGCCGCTGCATCAATGAAAGTCGCCGATGCCGGCGCCGAGCCCGCCGCGGCGATGATGGCAGTTCCGGCGCCCGCCGGCCCCATCGACCCGCAGCGCGCCCTCGCCCTCGCCGCGGAAGGCCGCCTCGCCATCCGCGTCTACGCCCGCTCGACCCGCAACCTCGAGCAGATCGAAGCCGCCACGCAGCCCGGGGTCGCCCGCTCCTGGACCATGACCAGCGAGGTCCCAGCGCAGGTCGCCGCGGCGGTGATGCCCGTCAACCAGACCTTCAACATCGGCGCCCCCCGCGACATGGCCGCGGCGAACGGTCGCCGCGAAGCGATGCGGCAGGATGTCACCCGTCAGGCGCTGACCCGCCAGGCGCTGACCATGGTCGGCCCCGGCGGCGCGATGACCTGGCCGATGTCGATCACCATCGACCGCCTCTCCCGCGTCAAGGGCACCTACCTCATCGACTCCCCCGACTCCGAGCGCATGCTCGCCGCGATCAAGAACGCCTTCGCCTCCCGCCTCGACGCCGAGGTGGTGTTCGAAGAACTCCCCGAGCCCCTCGACCTCGCGCCGACCGTCGACCCCGAGCGCGTCCTCTGGTGGACCAACGCCCCCAGCGAGTGGACCCGCCGCGTACAGATCCCGGTGGTGGTCGAAGAGCGGTAAGGACTCAGGCATTCGGTGCGAACGGCGGCACGCCCGCCTTCTTCGCTGCCTTCGCGAGCGCATCATCGAGCGTTACGAGCGGTAGATAGCGCCGATGCGCAAGTTCGAGGTACGCAGCGTCGTACACGGTGAGCCGGTACTGTCGCGCAAACTCGAGCACGATCGTCTCGCGTGGCGCTGAGTCGATCTCAATCGGAAGCATCTCCAGGTCCGCGAGGAAAGCGCTGGTCTGCACCTGTGACAGGCGGCCGCGCCGCTCTCCGATGACCAGCCCGTTCCGAATCTCGAACCAGAAGAGCGCCGGGACAACCGCGCCACCGGCGGCGACTGCCGCGAGCATTCGCTCCGCGAACGCTGCCTCTTCATCGCTGAATGCCAGCGACAGAACAACGGACGCGTCCGGCACGACCGCGGTCAAATGCGATGCCCCTCGTGCCGCGATGCGAGGATGTCAGCTTTCGTCATCTTCTTCGTGCGCTTTGCGAAGCCGCGCAGCCGAGCCACCGCCTCGGCGATGGCGGTCTGGTCAAGACTCGCGTTCGCGGGGACCAGACGACCGACGGGCTTGCCGTGCTTGGTGATCTCGAAGCTCTCACCGCGAGCCACGCGTTCGAGCAACTCGCTGAGCCGCGTCTTCGCCTCAAAGGCGCCGATCGACTCCATGCCAGACTTGGGAGGTAAACTGGTTGCCATCTAGTTGAATTATCGGGTATCGAGAGCCGGCGGTCAAGGCCGTTTTTGGACCGTACCGCACCCGGGGTGCCCCGGCACGCCGCTTGCGGACCGGCGGTCCAGCCGCCGATGCTACCACAACCCCGGAGCCACACCTTGGCCAAAGCCGCAATCTGCCTTCTCGCTTCAACACTTGCCGCATCCAGCACCCTCGGCCAGTGGACGGTCACACTCCTCGACCCGCCCGAGAGCGAATTTGCGGTCGCGATATCTGTCTTTGGAGACCGTCAGGGTGGCTACGCCTTCATCGACGGGGAGTCACGCGCGAGCGTCTGGACGGGTTCCGCGGGATCGCGAGTCGATCTCCATCCGGCCGGCGCGGCGTCCTCGATCGTCACGAGTATCGGAAGTCAGACACAGGGGGGCATCGTTCGGATCGACGACTCCCGCCACGCCGCCCTCTGGAGGGGCAGCGCCTCATCCTGGGTCAACCTGAACCCTCCCGACGCCGAGAGCTCGTTCGTGATCGCGATCGATGGGGACCTTCAGTTCGGATACATCCAAAACAACTTCGAGGCTCGCGCCGGGCTGTGGAGCGGAACCGCGGACTCTTTCGTCGACCTGACGCCGGATTACGCCGAGAGCTCTTGGGCCGGCGATGCGTGGGGCGGCGTGCAGGGCGGCTCCATCACTGTCCGCGGATCGACACGCGGCGGCATCTGGAGAGGCGCCGCCGAGTCCTGGGTGGATCTCAGCCCCGAGAGTTCGAGCCAGACCTCCGTGCAGGGCCTCTCCGCGGACCAACAGGTCGGGTGGACGCACAACAACATCAGCCCGGAAGCGGCGCTCTGGAGCGGATCCGCGGCGTCCTGGGTCAACCTGCACCCGGCATCGATGCGGGGCTCGGTCGCGTACGCGGTCGCCGCGGGATTCCAAGTCGGATTCGCATCGGACTTCAACTACCACTGGCATGCCAGCCTCTGGCAGGGCTCCTCAGAATCTTGGGAAGACCTTTCGCTCGCGCTCCCAGGCGAATGGAGCGATTCTCGTGCGATGGATGTCTGGAGCGACGGCGAGACGCTCTACATCGTCGGCGAAGCCAGCCGCACGCGCGACAGCTACCCATCCGCCGTGATGTGGACCCGCCCGATCCCATCAACCGGATCGCTCGCTGCGCTCGCGCTCGGCATCGCCATCACCGCCCGCCGCCGCTTGCGCTGACCCCGCTCGTCCATAACCATGCTTGATCCCGGTCGCGAAGCGTGCTCATACGCAGCCGCGGCCGACGCATGAATCCCGCTTCAGCACCAAGCGGTGCAAGATGTACGGGAATTCACGTGACGATCGCCGGCGGCGCGGTACTGTGTCACCGTTGATCAGCCAGCCCGGTCGCTGTCCGATCTCGCCCTGCACAACTCGCGACACACGAATCAGCAGCGCACCGCGCGGGAATGTCTCCACGCGAGCCCGCGCACGGCCCCGGATCGTTCCGCGTGGCCGGTGTTGTCACTTTGTACACGACCGGCCGATCGAGCCGGTCCAGATCACGAGGGAGAAACGCATCATGCCCACGTTCGCACGCACATTCGCACTCTCCGCCGCGGCGACGCTCGCGGCCGCCGCGTACGCCCAGCCCGCCGCCACCGACCTGGGAACGCTGGGTCAGGGCGAGACCCGCCAGTCCGCGGTGCCCGTGGCCGGGACGTCGATCGTCTGGTTCAGCTTCGAAGTGCCCGCGATCACGAACGACAACAACCGCTACCTCGACATCTTCACCGAGGCGACGGCGGGCGACAGCGAGATCGGCCTCTACGACAGCGCCGGCAATCTCATCGCCAGCGATGACGACGACGGCGCCAGCGTCCGCAGCGCGCTCTCGTTCGGCGCAGAGTTCCCCACCCGTCCGCTCGACGGCGGCGTTGCGCACAACGGCCGCGATGGCGATCTCGTCCCCGGAACCTACTACCTCGCGCTGGGCAACTTCAACACCACCTTCCTGCCCACCGCCTTCGGTGTGACCAGCGCCAGCACCGCCAACAACACGTTCGACCTGGTCCTCGTGACCGGCGAGCAGGTCCCGCCCGCCGATCGCTGGATCGAGGGCAACACCGGCGATGCGGGCGATCTCCCAGACATCGCGCAGACGCCGCAGGGCAGCGGCACGCTCGGCAGCATCGCCGGCTCGATCGCCCAGGCCGACGATGTGGACATGTACGAAATCGAGATCTGCGACGTTGCGAGCTTCTCCGCCACCACCAGCGGCCTCGCGAGCATCGACACGCAGCTCTGGCTCTTCGATGCCAACGGCACGGGCGTCGCCTTCAACGACGACACGCCCCCCGGCGGCGTCGGGACACAGTCGACGCTCTCGAACGCCTTCGTCACCGCGAACGGGACCTACTACCTCGCGATCTCGACGTACGACCGCGATGCGGTCGATGCCCTGGGCGTTGAGATCTGGGCGGACACGCCCTTCGGCGAGGAGCGGGCGCCCGATGGCCTGGCCGCCGCCAACCCGGTCGCCGGGTGGGCCGGGGTCTCGACCGCCAGCGGCAACTACATCATCCAGCTCGCCGGCGCTTGCTTCCCCTCGGGCGGGCCCAACTGCCCCGCGTGCGCGGCCGACTACGACCAGTCGGGCGGTGTCGATGGCCAGGACATCGGCGCGTTCTTCAACGACTGGGAGGCCGGCGCTCAGTGCGCCGACGTCGATGGTTCGGGCGGCGTCGATGGCGATGACATCGGCTTCTTCTTCGACCGCTGGCAGGCCGGCGGCTGCAACTGATCCTTCGCCGGGCTTCCCCGGTCCGAACGAGAGATGAGAGACCGGAGCGGGCCCGCCACCACGGCGGGCCCGTTCTACTTGGGGTGTGCGGCCAGGTTCGGCCGATCGAGCGGTCGGCCCCGGCGAGCTTGCGCGGTTTCACGTGACAAACGCGGCGCAACCGGTACATTGTCTGGGTGGGCCCAAGTGCCGAGCGGCTGTGCCTCGGCATTGATTTTCGTCGACACGAAGCTCGTTGTCGCGCGTCTCTCCCCGTCAAGCTCCCCAGGACGAGACTTGAACCGTGAAGCCACACCAGCACATCGTCGCCGCCTCCGCCGCGGTGTTCCTCGCCGCGGCCGCGTGCGCCCAGCCCGCTGCGACGGACCTTGGTGCGCTCTCCGAGCGGACGCTGCGACAGACCGGCATCCCCGTCGGCAGCGGCTCGGTCGTGTGGTTCCGATTCAGCGTGCCGGCGGTCTCCAACGCGAACGACTACTACCTCGACATCCTGATCGAGGGCGCTGCGGGGGACAGCGAGATCGGGCTGTACGACAGCGCGGGAAACCTCGTCGCCAGCGACGATGACGATGGTGTCAGCCTGCGCAGCGCGCTCTCCTTCGGGTCTCGGTTCCCGGTCCGTCCGATCGAGAACGCCGTTGGCGGCGACGGGCGCGACGGAGATCTCGCACCCGGTACCTATTACCTCGCGCTCGCCAGCTACGACACAACGTTCCTCCCCACCGGGTTCGGCGTGACCAGCGCGAGCGCAGCAAGCAGTACATACGGCCTCACGCTGACGCTCCTTCAACACTACCACTCGCCCTTCGAACGCTGGACCGAGCAGACCGTCGGCGATGCGGGCAATCTGCCCGAGCTCGCCCAGCCGGCCGACGGCGTTGGAAGGCTGCACAGCATCCGCGGCGTGCTCGATGACAGCGCGGATGTCGATATGTTCCAGATCCAGATCTGCGACATGCAGAGCTTCCGGGCCTCGACCCGCGACCATGCGCAGTTCGACTCGCAGCTCTGGCTCTTCGACTGGATGGGGTTCGGCGTCGCGTTCAACGACGACATCCCGCCCGGCGGCGCGGGCAACGAATCGACGCTCACGAGCAGCCTGCTTGCCCAGAACGGAACATACCTGCTTGCGATCTCGGCCTTCGATCGCGATGCGCAGGACGCTTCCGGCGCGGCCATCTGGATGGACAACCCGTTCGCTTCCGAGCGAGCTCCGGACGGCCCCGGCGCCGGCAACCGCATCGCCGGCTGGAGCGGCGGAGCGGGCACGGGCGGCCAATACATCATCTGGCTCGACGGTGTGTGCTTCATCGGCAACCCGCCTCACAACTGCCCCTCCTGCGTCGCCGACTATGACCAGTCCGGCGGCGTCGATGGCGACGATATTTTCGCGTTCTTCTCCGACTGGCAAGCCGGCGCGTTCTGCGCCGATGTCGACGGCTCGGGCGGCGTCGACGGCGACGACCTCCCGTTCTTCTTCGATCGCTGGCAGGGAGGCTCGTGCGGGTAACAGGCTCGATCGTGGCGAGAACGCTTCCGCGGTGTAATCGCTCCTCACGGTCGTTCCGCCCCCGAGTCGGACAGCCGATTCGATTCACGCGCGTGCGTGTTCAGTTGGCCGGCGTGCCGTTGAGCTGCTGCTGACGCGCCGCGTGTACATGAAGCCCTCCATCGGCTCGTATTGTGACCGCTGAAGCGCCGTGCTCGGCGGTTGAGAGCCAGCGCGTGCGCTCGCGTACCGCGGCCCAGCGCGGGTCTTGGGCGCGTGACGGCCCGGTGCTCTGCAGCACCGCCGCGGGCGCGAGCGTGTGTACCCACCGGATCGCCGCGGGCCGTGCTGAGCCGTGGTGGGGGGCTTCCACCACATCGGCGTGCAGCGACGGGTGCGCGGCCGAGATCGCGGCGATCGCGCGGTCCTCGATGTCGCCGGTGAGCAGGAGCGTGCGCACGCCGGACGTCGTCGGTACATCGACCGCCGCCACCAGCGAGCGGTCGTTGTCCTTGATGCCGGTCATGTCGGCGCCTGGCGCGGGCCAGAGGAAGGTCAGCCGCGCGAGGCCGATCGTGCGTGAATCACCTGCCGCGGCGGGGACGATCTCGATGCCGCGTTGCTCGAGGATCGCCAGCAGCGCGCCCGCCGCGGATCGCGGACGTGCGGCGGCGTCGGCGAGCATCGGCTCCGACAGAATCACACACTCGATCCCCAAGGGGCCGAGCACCTCGGGCAGCGCGAGGAAGTGGTCGATGTCGTTGTGCGTGATGATCGCGGTCGAGATACGGCGGACGCCGATCGTCCGCGCGGCCTCGACAATCCGCGGCCGCAGCCCGCTGTCGCTCAGAGACCCGCAGTCCCACAGCACCGCATCCTCCCCGCTGCGGATGATGAGGCACGAGCCGTCACCGACCGCGAGGGCATCGACACGCAGTGCAACGCTGTTGGGCAGCGCGGGCGCCAGCCACCACGCCCAACCCAACCACGCCGCGAGCCCCAGCGTCGCGAGCGCCTTGGTCGCCCGCCGGCTCGGCCCCCGCGCCGGGCGGAACCACCAGATGCCGACAGCGGTCGCCGCGAGAACCCACGCGGTCGGCACCGGCGGCGCATCGACGGCGGAGAAGGGCAGCCCATCGATCGTCCGCACCAGCCACACCGCGCCGCCGGAGGTCACCGCCAACACGCCCGATGCGAGCCCCGCCGCCGCGGGGATGAGCATCCCGAGCATGAGCGCGGCGTAGCCGACCCACAGCGTGACGACGATCAGAGGCGTAACAAGCACCGTCGCGATCACCGCCAGCGGCGAGACGATCCCGACGGTCGCGAGGACGATCGGCGTAGACACGGTGCAGCACATCAGGCTGGTGGCGAAGAGTGTCTGAGTGTGCCCGGTGATGCGGCGCGGGAGCGATGGGTACGCCGACTGCACCGTTCCGCGGATCAGGGGCCCGAAGACGACCTCGCGCGCCGGCCCGGCCAGCCAGAACAGCAGCGCGGTCAGCCCCACGCTGAGCTGGAACCCCAGCGAATACAGATCGAGCGGCCGCCAGAGCAGGAGCCCGCATGCGATCCAGATCAGCAGCGTGAGCCGGTCGTAGCGCCGGCCCGCGGCCTCGGCGAGGAGGATGATGAGCACCATCGCCGCGGACCGCAGGATCGGCGCCTGCGCTGGGACGATCAGGATGTAGAGCAGCACGAGCGCTGCGACGAGCGCGGGCTCGACCCAGCCCCGGTCGCCCGTGAGCCGCACCAGCGCGAGCGCGGTGAGCGACATCACGGTGAGGTGGAAACCCGAGATCGACAGGATGTGCGCCAGCCCCTGGCGGGCAAACACATCGCGGAGCGCGCGAGCGTCGTCGTCGTCG
>JBDZUZ010000157.1:0-8797 GCA_040255445.1 Planctomycetaceae bacterium
GACGTCGCGGAGAGCTCATCACCCGGCGCCGCATCAAGAAGTTCGGCGATCTCCGGCGTGGGCGTGACCTGGTCCGGGACCATCGGCGTCTGGACATCGAGCGGCGAGTTCATCATCTCCGAGAGCTCGCTCTCGGTCATGACCGCCATCTCGATCTCGCCGCTGCCCGCCGCGGAGCCGCCCCGCGGCCCGCTGAAGACGATCAGCCCCGAGATCAGCCAGCCGATGATGTGCACCGCGACCGACACCACCAGCGCGAGCACGATGGTGCGCTTGGTCCACTTCAGCACGACCTGGCCGAGCGTCGGGATCGGCTCGGTCTCGCGTTCGTCTGTGTAGCTTGGTGTGGCGGGCTGGGTCGTCATCGCGTCTCGCCGGGGGAACGGGTGCTGCGGTGTTCTGCCCGATCCGTTCCCGAAGGTCGGGCGGATCCGGGCGTTGAACCCCCAGGACCACCATAAGGACGCGGACGGCCGCCGGGCACGGCACTATCCTTCGGCCGAATCGACCACTTCTCTTCCGGGTTCGCTCCGCCGTCGCGGAAACACCGGCCGACTCGGAGCCCCGCATGCCCGACCTTGCGAGCAGCACGATGACCCAGCCAGCGTCCAACGCCCGCCCCGCGGGGCCCTACAAGCGAGTGCTGCTCAAGCTCAGCGGCGAATCCTTCTGCAAGTCCGGCGGCTTCGGGATCGAGGTCGAGGAGCTCGATGTCATCGCCCGGGAGGTCCAGCAGGCGGTCAAGACCGGCTGCCAGATCGCGGTGGTCGTGGGCGGCGGAAACATCATCCGCGGGGCCGAACTCGCCAGCCAGGGGCACATCCAGCAGGCCACCGCCGACCATATGGGCATGCTGGGCACGGTCATCAACGCCCTGGCCCTCAAGGAAAAGCTGCTCGCCATCGGCACCGACTGCCGCGTGATGTCCGCCATCGAGATCCGGGCCGTCGCCGAGCCGTTCATCCGCGGCCGGGCCATCCGCCACCTCGAAAAGGGCCGGATCGTCATCCTCGCCGCGGGCACCGGCAACCCCTTCTTCACGACCGATACCTGCGCCGCCCTCCGGGCCACCGAGCTTGACTGCCAGGTCCTGCTCAAGGCGACCAAGGTCGACGGCGTCTACACGGCCGACCCCAAGAAGGACCCGACCGCCACCAAGTTCGACGAGCTGACCTTCGCCGACGCCATGGCCAAACGGCTGCGGGTCATGGACATGACCGCCCTCGCCATGTGCGGCGAGCACCAACTCCCGGTCCTGGTCTTCGACTTCAAGAAGCGAGGCAATATCTCCGCTGTGGTCCGCGGCGAACGCATCGGGACGCTGCTGCGTCCGTCCTGACCCGTCCGGGTCGTACCGCCCACGCGCTGGGCCGGTTGCGGACGCACCGCCCATTATCATGACACCCGGGGGACGCCACGGTTCCCCGAACCTTCAGGAGCCAACCCATGAATGACCCAGACACCATCCTGCTCGAGGCCGAGGAGTCGATGACCAAGGCCGTCGACTACCTGAAGAACGAGCTCCGCGGCGTCCGCACCGGCCGCGCCTCCCCCGCGCTGGTGGAGTTCATCAAGGTGGATTACTACGGGTCCATGACGGACCTCAAGTCCATCGCCGCGATCAGCGTCCCCGAGTCGACCCAGCTCGTCATCAAGCCCTTCGACGCCAGCGCGATCTCGGCGATCAAGTCCGCCATCGACCGCTCCGACCTGGGCGTCAACCCCATGGTCGAGGGCAAGCAGATCCGCATCAACCTCCCGGCGATGTCCGAGGAGCGGCGCGCCAAGGACGCCGCCCGCGTCCGCAAGATGGGCGAGGAGACAAAGGTCGCCCTCCGCAACGTCCGCCGCGATGCCAACAAGCACGCCGACGGCCTCAACCAGCAGCCCGGCGCCAGCTTCCCCGAGGACGAGATCAAGACCCTCAAGGACGAGATCCAGGACCTGCTCAAGAAATTCGAGGGCGATGTCGACGCCCGCGTCGAGGAGAAGGCCAAGGAAGTCATGACCATCTGACCGACGATCTGCACGACGAAAGAGAAAGGGCTCACCCGGCGGGTGAGCCCTTCTTGTTTGAACACAGCGTTGAGCCAGTCGCTCAGCGGAAGATCAGCACCCGCGGCGACATCAGGATCACCGGCTCCTTGCGCATCTGCATCAGGCCCGCCATCGCGGGCTGGAGCTGCGCCCAGGTCTCCTCGCCGAGGATCACGCGGGCGCCCGCCGCGAGATCCGCGAGCACACCCGGCCCGGCCGCGCCGGTCTTCGCCGCGGCGAAGCCGCCGAAGGCTTCCTGCAGGACTTCCTCGAGCGACTTGGGCCCGGGGTAGTCCATCACATCAAACTCCGTCAGGCCGCGGTCCTTGGCCAGGTCATCGATCGCGGTATCGACCGAACCGACTGCATCGGCCATCTTCAGGCCCAGCGCCTTGTCGCCCGTGAAGAGCCGCCCCTCGGCGGTCTTGGAAAGATCGATGCCGTCGCGGCCCATCGTGACCCGCTTGGTGAACAGATCGTAGGTCTCGCTCATCTTGTCGCGGATCAGCGACCGCTCCTGCTCGCTCCACGGCGAGGTCGAGCGGAAGATCCCCGCCCGCGGCCCGCGCGACCGCTCGACAACGTTGATCTTCAGCTTGTCGTAGAGCCCGTCCATCGCGATCTTGCCCCCCACCACGCCGATCGAGCCGACGATGCTGGAGGGGTTCACATAGATCTTGTCGCCGCCGACGGCGATGTAGTACCCGCCGCTCGCGGCCATCGAGCCCACCGACACCCACACCGGCTTCTCTTCCGCGACGCGGCGGACACCCTGCCAGATCACCTCGCTTGCCGTGGCCGAGCCGCCCGGCGAATTGATGCGGATGACCACGCCCTTGATCTTGTCCTCATCGCGGATCTCTTCGAGCGCCTTGCGGATCGTCCGGCTGCCCACCGAGCCCTCGCCGAACATGCCCGCCGGCGTGGAGTCGCCGTCAACGATCGCGCCGTCGATGTGCACCACCGCGATCGTGTCGCGCTTGGGCTTGCGGTCCGGCTGCTTGGTGAACAGCGAGAACATCGCGAAGGGGTTGCTCATGTCCAGCTCGGACTTCTTCGCCTTGCTGAAGCGGCCGTCCCACCGGATGCCGTCGGCCCCGTAGTACTCCTTGAGCTGCGCCTCGATGTTGGGCAGATCGATCGCGTGATCGATCAGGCCCATCTCCGCGGCCTCATCGGTCGTGGTCATCCACGCCCGCTCCATGATCTGGTTGAGCTCGTCCGCGGTCAGGTCACGGCCCTGCATCAGGGTCGTCTGCATGTTGCCGTAGATGCTGTCGAGCAGCTGCGAGATGTTCTCGTCCCAGGCCTTGCTGGGCTCGGAGTTCATCAGGGCCTCGCTCGCGCCCTTGTAATCGCCGACCTGCACGAAGTCGGCCTGCATCCCCGCCCACTTCAGCGTGTCGGCGAGGAACATCTCCTCCATGTGCAGACCCGGCAGCGAGACGCCCGCGCCGTCCTGCCCGATCATCACATCCGCGTAGCTGCCCAGGAGCAGCTCGCCCGGGCCGTAGTTCTCGGCGAAGACATGGATCTTCTTGCCCGCGTTGCGGGCCCGCTTCATCGCCGCGCCGATCTCTTCGATCTGCGTCTGGCCGAGCCGCGCATCCTTCAGGCGGATCAGCACGCCGTCGACCGTGTTGTCCGCCGCCATGCTGTCGAAGGCGTCGATCAGGTCCCGGATCGTCCGCTTGTCCGGATCCGGGAAGAGCCAGTCGAGTTCACCGGGCCGCTCGGAGATCGCGCCCTCGATATCGAGCCGGGCAATGCGGCTGGTGTCCTTCGCGGCCGCGGCCGCGACTGGGAGCCCGCCGGTCCCGGATGCGGACGCGGGGGCCGAAACCGCCATCCCGGCCAGCAGCGCCACGGTCGCAGCGCACACAATCAATCGATCCGTCATGTCGTCCTCCGGAGTGTGGTAGGGGTTGCACGGGGTGGTACGCCGCGGCGGCCGCGGGGGTTACTCATACCCGAGCCGGGCCAGGTCGTCCTCGTCCAGGCCGAACTGATGCCCGATTTCGTGCAGGAGCGTGATCCGGATCTCCTCGCGGATTCGTTCCTCGGCGTCCGGCTGCTCCCAGCCGCCGGCCTCGGCCACGATCCCGACCCGGAACAGCATGATCGTCGGCGGCAGCACCCCGCTGTCCTCGACCGACTGCTCCGTGAAGGCGATCCCGGTGTGGAGCCCGCAGAGGGCTTCATGGGCGTCGATGGCGTCGGGGTCCTCGCCCACATCCTCGAGGATCTCCCGCGTCGGGGTGTCCTCGATCATCACCGCCACCTCATCGAGCAGGCCGCGGATGCCATCGGGCAGCCCGTCGACCACGGACTCGAAGAGCTCATCGAACCGCTGACGGCGGGCCGGCTTCAAGCGTTGGTCCCGGGTGTGGCGGCTGCCTGATCTGGCTGCAGGAGTTGCGACAGCGAGAGCGGCGGCGAGACCACCACGCGGCGGATCCGCCAGCAGTCCCACGCCGCGCCCACCAGCCCGAGCGTAAAGAGGATCGACCCGGCGAGCACCAGGAACCCGCCGACGATGTGCAGCGCATCCGCCGCGGCGCCGAGCTTGCCCCAGGAGGCGACCTCCATCGCCCGACCCGCGATCACCAGAAGGATCACCGCGACCAGCGCCATCATCGTCTGGCGGTCGACTCGGCCGGTCCGCATCAGCACCGAGCGTGCCGCCAGCACGCGGGCGTTGGGCCGCAAGCTGAGCAGGATGCCGATGATGGCGACATCCGCAACGACCGCCGTGCCCAGCCGCCGCGGCAGCATCGCCTCGCCGAGCTGGTACGGGGGGCCGTACATCGGGTCCATCGCGATGTGCAGCCGCCAGAGCAGGTAGCAGAGCGGGAGGTACAGGAAGCACCCGAGCGCTGCGAGCCACTGCCGCGAGGCGGGGATGCCCTCGTGCGGGTGGATGAGTACCAGCGCGCCCAGGCCCGAGGCCGCGGCGAGGATCACGCTCAACGGCCGGAGCAGGTCGACCGCGCCGACGGCGCCGGGGATCGTGGCGAAATCCGTGAGGCGGAGGATCCAGATGCAGACCGCCGCGGCGAGGGCGCAGCACGACCAGACCATGAGCCCCGCGCCGACCAGCGACCGCGCCTTGATCGGCCGCAGCTCCTGCGCCATCGGGTCGACCACCGCGAGCAATGTCGCCCGCACCGGCAACCCGCACTCGGGGCAGAGCGAACGGATCGAGAGGCCGCGGAGGTTGTAGTTGCAGCGGATGCAGGGCAGGTTGCCGCCCAGTTCGCGCGACAGGACCGAGCCCGCGGATGGCGGGACAGGCGACGACTGGTTGTCGTGCGCGGTCGATTCCGACAATTCTGGGCACCCCGGGGCTGTGCACCCCCCGCGGGCCGCGGCGCGGCGGCCCGCCAGCCATAGATTACCGCGATCTGCACGGATTGCGAGCGCGCCCCGGGCGATGAGGGGCATCTCAGGGGATCCACCCCCCCGGCGCTATAGTCGGACCCGCCGGATCCCGGGTGCGCGGGTGCGTGTCCGGGCGGACCGACAGGAACACGGACCACCCATGCACGACGCGATCGCTCGCCTGCGCGAGAACATCTCCAAGGTCTACTTTGGCAACCTGGACGCCGTCGACCGGATCATCTGCTGCCTGCTGGCCCGCGGGCACCTCCTGATCGAGGATCTGCCGGGCGTGGGCAAGACCGTGCTCGCCACCGCGCTGGCGCGATCGCTCGACTGCTCGTTCAGCCGCGTGCAGCTCACGCCCGATATGTTGCCCAGTGATCTGCTGGGTGTGTCGGTCTTCGACCGCAACACCGGCGAGTTCCACTTCAAGAAGGGCCCGATCTTCGCGAACATCGTGCTCGCCGACGAGATCAACCGGACGCCGCCGCGGACGCAGTCCGCGTTGCTGGAGGCGATGAACGAGGCGACGGTGAGCGTCGACGGGCGCGTCTTCGAGCTCGACCAGCCGTTCATGGTGATCGCGACGCAGAATCCGTACGAGTTCGAGGGCACCTACCTCCTGCCCGAGAACCAGCTCGACCGGTTCCTGATGCGGGTCAACCTGGGCTACCCATCCGCGGCGGACGAGGCCCGCGTGCTCGACCTGCGCCCCTCGGGCCGCTCGCTGCACGAACTCAAGCCCGTGCTCAACCACGATGAAGTGCTCGAGGTGCAGCGCCGGGCCGATGCGGTAAAGGTGGACCGGTCGCTGCTCGACTACATCGTGACCTTCGCGAACGCGACGCGGCGGCATGGGTCGCTGCAGGTGGGACTCTCGCCGCGGGGAGCACTCGCGCTGGCCCAGGCCGCGCGGGCCACGGCCCTCTTCGCCGGCCGCGAGTACGTGATCCCCGAAGACATCACGGGGAACATTTACGCGGTGTGTGCGCATCGCGTGATCCCGAGGTCGACGCTGGCGGGCGCGGGGGAGACTGCGGAGACGATTCTGCGGGGGATTCTTGAGACGATTGATAGTCCGGTGTAGGAAGGGACAGAGGGACAGAGGGACGAAGGGACAGAGGGGAAGGCACAAAGGCACAGAGGCACAAAGGCACAGAGGGGGGCGGAGACGCGGCCTTCGGCCGCGGGTTTGATGTACGCTGTACGCTTTACGTTTTTCGCTTTTCCAGATGTAAGCTGTAAGTTGTCAGCTGTGAGGTGTTTCCATGCCCCGGATCGTCAAGCACACCGCCACCGGCCCCATCAAAATTGACCCCGCCAACTGGCCGCGGGATGCGGAGGGGAATCTCAAGTCGATCTTCGTCTGCGCCTGCGGGCTGTCGGCGAAGTTCCCGTTCTGCGATGGGGCGCACAAGGGATGCGTGTCGGAGGATCCGGCGGAGGTGTATGTATATGAGGCGGGGGAGCGGAGGAAGGTGGACGGGGAAGGAGGGACGGAGGGACAGGGGACGGAGGGACAGAGTGAGAGGAGGAGCCCAACAACATGAGTTCCGGCACTACCACTCCGAACAATCGAAGTCGATCAGATCCTGGATCGCTTGTCTGAACCAGTCGTAGAAGCTTGGGTAGGTCGCCCGGTGCTCCCAGCCTGGGGATGCGAAGTCGTGGATCAACAGGACGGATTTGGGATCGCCAACCTGCCAGCAGGCGACATCGTCGTTGTCCTGCCGTGCCGCGAATGGGATGAGTCGGCGGTCCGGGTAACGCTTTGCCAGACCCGCCATCCTGGCACGCTGCGACTGAGCGTCGAGCACAGACCACGGCTCCAGCTCGATGAGCCCCAACCCCACGATGCGCTCGAACGCGGCCGGATACCGGAAGCCGTCCGGTAGTTCGTCGCTCGAGAGTAGATCAACCGTGCTCATCTCAATACTCCAAGGTAGTCCTGGGAAAGGGCCCCGAGCTACCCACCGTTGATGTCACGCGGCCGCGGGGCCGGGTGACGGTCGGCCAGCGCGAGGCTTGACGATCCTCGCCCCGGCGACGAAGGCGGCGGCTCCGAGGAGGGGGGCGGCGATCGAGAACCAGAGGGGTTCTTTGCCGTGGATGCGGGTTTGCTCCAGCACCTTCATGGTCGTTTCGATCTGCGAGCCCTCGCCGGTCACCGCCTCGCGGGCGGGCGGGTCGGGTTTGTTCATGTTGCCGATCGCTCCGAACAGCCCGAAGACGAGCATGAGTCCGGCGACGACCAGCGCGGGTTTCCACGAGCGGGCGATCGCCGCGCACAGCCTCCCGCAGAGCGCGGCGATGATCGTGCCGCCGGTGAGCACGATGGCGTTGAATGTGCCCGTGGTCCAGTACTCGCCGGGCCGCAGAGTGCCGTCGACGCCCAGGGCGAGGACGACGCCGAGGAACAGAGCCATGATGAGCACGGCCTGCAGCAGATACGACAGGATGACGGCGATCATCGCGCGGGCCATGGGTGAGCTCCTGGAAGGCAGATGAGTATTGGCGCACGCGCGATGGGAGGATCACGGGGGTTTGTCCGCTCGGAGGCGGCGGATGTAGCTGTCGGTGTAGAGGTAGGCGCCTTCCGGATCGGCTTCGAGGTCGATGCCGTCGTTGCGGGCGTCGATGTGGGCCTGGGCGAGGGCGGCTTTGACATCGGCTTCGAATTGCTGCTGGTCGGCGCGGGTCCAGCGGCAGCGGTTGGCGACGAGGCGCTTGTACCAGAGGGTGCGCTGGGCGGGGTCCTCGGGGATGAGGCGGGTGAGGTTCTTGATGGGGAGGTTGGAGGAGTGGTCGCGTGGACGCGTGGTCGCGTGGTCGCGTGTTGGGGATGCGGAGGTTTGGAGGGTGGCGCGGTTGGTAGAGGCCTCGTCGGGTGAGGCGTTGTCGGAAGAGGTCGCACCGGGAGCGGAAGCGATGGGAGCGCCGGAACCATCAGGATCGGCATCGGGCGTTTGATGTGGTCTTGGGTCTTCTGAGCCGATCCTGATGGCACGGGAAGTTTGAGATTGATCGCCGGTGCGCGAAGCGGGGCCCAACCCATCAGGGTCGGCGGGGTGGGCTGGTTGTGATCGTGTGGCTTCGGAGCCGACCCTGATGGCACGGGAGGTGTTGGTTTGGTCGGTGGTGCGCGGTGCGGGGCCGGGGCGATCGGGATTGGGCGCGGGGTCTGGTGGCGGGTCTTCCGGGGCGGTCCGGATAGAACGGGGGCGGGTTGCGCGCGGGGGTTGGTAGAAGCGGAAGAGGGTGGTGATGGCGCGGCGGAGTTCGATGTCGTTGGTGGTGCGGCTGATGAGCTCGTCGAGTTTGGCCGCGGCGCGGTCGGTGCGCTGGTCGCGGCGGTTGGCGGCGAAGCGCTGGAGGTAGG
>JBDZUZ010000158.1:0-8779 GCA_040255445.1 Planctomycetaceae bacterium
CATCTCCATCAGCTCGACCGTGCTCCAGTTCGACTACGACGGCTACCGCGTGAACCTGCTGGACACGCCTGGCCACAAGGATTTCTCCGAGGACACCTACCGCGTGCTGACGGCGGTGGACGCCGCGGTCATGGTCATCGACGCCGGCAAGGGCATCGAGCCCCAGACCCGCAAACTCTTCGAAGTCTGCCGCCTCCGCGGCATCCCCATCTTCACCTTCATGAACAAGCTCGACCGCCCCGCCAAGGAACCCCTCGAACTCCTCGATGAACTCGAGCGCGTCCTCGGCATCCAGGCCTTCCCCATGAACTGGCCCCTGGGCAACGGCCCCACCTTCCGCGGCGTGTATGACCGCCTCGCGAAATCCGTCCACATGTTCGAGCGCACCAAGGGCGGCGCATACGTCGCCCCCGTCGACCTCATGGGCCTCGACGACCCGCGCCTCGCCCAGAAGCTCGATGAACCCGTCTACACCGCCGCCCGCGAAGAGATCGAGATGCTCGACGGCGCGGGCGCCGAGTTCGATGCCAGAGAAGTGCTCGCCGGCAAGATCACCCCCGTCTTCTTCGGCAGCGCAATGAACAACTTCGGCGTCCAGCTCCTCCTCGACGGCTTCCTGAAACACTCGAGCGGCCCCACGCCGCGGCGCTCCGGCGGACGCATCGTGAAGCCCGAGGACCCCAAGTTCAGCGGCTTTGTCTTCAAGATCCAGGCGAACATGGACCCGCGCCACCGCGACCGCATCGCCTTCATCCGCATCGTCTCCGGCCGCTTCGAGCGCGAGATGACCGTCATCCACGCCCAGAGCGAGAAGAAGGTCCGCCTCAGCAACGCGCAAAAACTCTTCGGCCAGGACCGCGAGACCGTTGAAGAAGGCGAAGCAGGCGACGTCATCGGCATCGTCGGCAACGACCTCTTCGGCATCGGCGACACGCTCACCGAAGACCGCTCGATCGTCTACAACGAGATCCCCCGCTTCACCCCCGAGTGCTTCGCCTTCCTCCACAACCCGCAGCCATCCAACTACAAGCGCTTCCGCCAGGGCCTCGACCAATTGCTGCAGGAGGGCGTCGTGCAGGTGCTCGACCTGGGCTCGACGCGCTCGAAGGTCCCGCTCCTCGCCGCGGTCGGCCCGCTGCAGTTCGAAGTCGTCCAGCACCGCATGCAGGGCGAGTACAACGCGGAGTCACGCCTCGAGCCCGCGGTCTGGAGCCTGGCCCGCTGGGCCCGCCACAAAACCAACCCCGACTGGGAGCCCGATCTGCCCGATTCGGCCGCGCTTGCCACCGATCAGGACCAGCGCAAGATCATCCTCTTCCAGGACGAGTGGGCGATCACGCACTTCACCCGCCGCAACCCCGATGTCGAACTCTCCCCGCTCCCCTTCGGCGGCCCCACGCTCGGCCCCTCCGATGGCACCACCGTCGGCGCGCACGCCTGACCTCGCCGTATCGCGCGACAATCACACATCGATGACCCGCTCGGCCTCCGGCATCTCCACGCGGCAGTCAAACTTCGCGCCAATCGCCGCCCTAAGCGCCTCCCGCGCCGAATCATCACCGTGGTTCAGAATCACCGCGCCTGGCACACGCTCACCCGATCCCAGCCACGCCACCAGATCCGGCTGATCCGCGTGCCCGGAAAACCCCGCATGCTGCTCGATCACCGCGTTGATCGGGATCTCCTGCCCGTGGATCAACGCCCATGTCGGCTTCTTCGCCAGTAACGCCGCCGGCGTCCCCGCCGGCTGATGCCCCACCAGCAGCAGCTTCGCCTCGTGCCGCGGCAGGAATGTCTGCAGATGATGCGTGATCGGCCCGCCGTGGCAGAACCCCGCGCCCGCGATGATCACCCCGGCCGACCGCAGCCGCGCCAGCCGCATCGAATCGCGCCGGTTGTCGATGTAGAAGAGCTCGGGGAAGTGCATCGGGTTCTGCCCGCGCCGCACGAGTTCCTGCGCGGCCGGCTCGAGCCGGTCCGCGTGCTTCCCGTACACCTCCGTCGCCCGCAGCGCGAGGTTCGTATCCAGATACACCGGCATCCCCCGCAGCACGCCCGCACGGCTCAACTGCGCCAGCCGATACAACAACTGCTGCGCCCGCCCCACCGCGAATGTCGGGATCAGCACCACCCCACCACTCTCCCGCGCCGACACAAGCGTCGCCTTCAACCGGTCCACAGTCTCCACCGCCGGCGGGTGCGTCCGCGCGCCATACGTCGATTCGAGCAGCACCGCATCCGCCGCGGCGAGCGGGTCCTTCTCCGGCAGCAGCGGAGCCCGCCGCGGCCCAAGATCCCCCGAGCACACGATCGTCTTCGCCGCCGCCCCATTCCCAAACCGCAGCTCGATCGATGCCGACCCGATGATGTGCGCTGCATCATGAAACCGCACCGTTACACCCGGCGCGATCTCCATGGCGCGTCCATACTCCACGGCCACCAGCCGCGCCAGCGCATCCTCCGCCTCGCGCTCGGTGTACAACACCTCATCGGGCGGTATGTCCTCTTCAGAAGGATGCGGCGGGATCACCACCGGCGCCCGCTCGATCTGGTCGAGCTGCTCATCGCTCAGCCGCCGCGCACTGCGGCTCTCATGGATCTTCGTCCGCTGCAGCCTCGCTGCCGACCGCAGCACCGGCGTCAGGAGGTCCACCGTCGGCGGCGTCGCGTAGATCTGCCCGGTAAACCCCAGCCGCCCCAGCATCGGCAGCCGCCCGCAGTGATCGACGTGCGCGTGCGTGCACACCACCGCATCGACCCACCGCGCATCGAACCCCGGCGGATCGAAGTTGAGCAGTTCATCGTGCGCCGAGCCCTGCACCAGCCCGAAGTCGACGAGCACACGCCGCCCCGCGCCCTCGATCAGCGTCGCCGACCCCGTCACGCGCCCCGCGGCGCCCAAGAGCGTTACCCGCAGCCCGCTCACGCCGAACCCCCACGCATCCCAGTCCCGACCACAGCAACAGCGATGTGATTCAAGTTCGTCCCCGTCGGCCCCGTCCGGATCAGCGCCCCCGCGCCCGCGAGCGCCCGGTGGCTGTCGTGCTGCCGCAACGCCGTCGCCGGATCGATCCCGCTCCGCCGCATCGTCCCCGCCGTCCCGCCATCCACCACCGCGCCCGCGGCATCCGTCGGCCCATCAATCCCATCCGTCGAATAGAACAGCATCACCACATCATCGCGCCCCTCGATCTCCACCGCCGCGGCGAGCGCGGCCTCCTGACTCGGCCCCCCCACCCCCATCTCCTGCCCGACATCCACCGTCGTCTCACCGCCCGCCAGAAACGCCGCCGGACGCGTACCCCCGTACTCCTTCGCCATCCGCGCCAACTCCCGACCCAGTTCCGCCGCGTCCCCCTCTACCCGCTCGCGCAGCCCCGCGATCGCCACATCCCGCGACTGCAGTTCCACCGCCGCCGCGGCGAGCACACCCGAGTTGCTCCCGATCACCCGGTGCTTCACATGCGCAAAGCACACATCGCCGGGCTTGGGCGTCTCCTCAACCTCCCCCGCCGCGCCCCGCGCTAGATACCCGCGCACCGACTCCGCAACCTCCATCCCCTCGACCGCCGCGATCGCATCCGCAAATGTCGTCGGGTCCGGCGCAAACGGCCCCGACGCGATCGTGTCCAGCGGATCGCCCAGCACATCGGACAACACCAGCACATCGATCCGCTCACACCGGCACGCCGCCGCGGCCCGCCCCCCCTTTAACTGCTCAAGATGCTTCCGCACCGCGTTGAGCGTGCCGATCGTCGCCCCGCGCCGCTGCAGCGCCTTGATCACCGCGGCCAGATCCGCCAGCGGCACCGCCGGCGCCGGCAGCGCGAGGTGCGCCGATCCGCCCCCCGACAGCAGCACCAGCAGCCGCCCCGTCGGCGGCACGAACCGCAGCAGGTCCTGCACCCCCGTCGCCGCGACCAGGTTTCTCATCGTCGGCAGCGGATGGTCCGCGCCGAACGCCATCACCCGCCGGTGCAGCCGCTGCGCTTCGGCTTCGTGCTCGGGCGGGCAGGTGATCACGCCCCGGTCGACCGGGATCTGCGCAGTGTTCAGCAGTTCGATCGCCGCCCGCGCCATCGGCAGCGCGGCCTTCCCCACCGCCAGCACATGCAGCGACCCCATCGCCGGCGCTTCATCCAGCAGCGCGGCCAGGTGCGTCCGCACCGCGGCGGTCGGGTCCGCCGCGCGGCGGATCGCCGCGAGCAGGCCGGTCATCAATGTGTCGCTCGCGGCGGCGCTCATGGGTGCATTGTTGGTTCGTTCGACCACTACAGGATCAGCAGCATCGCCGCCGTGAAGACACCGCCCACCAGCATCACAATCGCCGTGTACCCCACGATGTCCCGCGCCTTCACCCCCGTGATCGCCAGGAGCGGCAGCGCCCAGAAGGGCTGCAGCATGTTGGTCAGTTGATCGCCGAACGCCACCGCCATCACCATCCGCCCCGGGTCGATGCCGGTATCCAGCGCGGTCTGGATCGCGATCGGTCCCTGCACGCCCCACTGCCCGCCGCCGCTGGGGACGAACAGGTTCACGATCCCCGCGGAGAAGAAGGTGAGCAGCGGCGCGGTCGTCGCGCCGCCAAGCCCCACGATCGCGCCCGACAACTGCCCGATCAAACCCGAGGCCGCCATCATCGCCATGATCCCCGCGTACAGCGGGAACTGGATGATGATGCCCATGCACCCCCGCGCGCCCTCCTCCGCCGCGGCGAGGTACGACCGCGGCGAGCCGTGCAGCAGCAGGCCCAGGCCCAGCATCGCCGCGTTGATCTCGTTGAGGCCGATCCGCTGCAGCCCCGACTTCGCGATGAAGACTCCGACCGCGATCAACAGCGGCGCGGCGATGAGCCAGGAGATGATGGGCGAGCGGTCGAGCTTGTCAGCGAAGGGCGCTGCGCTGGTCGAAGGCGGCGCGGTGTTCGGCGCACCCGCTTCCGTCGCCGCGCGTCCATCGTCGCGTTGCTCCGTCGTATCTCTCGCCACCGGCGCCCCCTTCGCCAGCAGCGCGAGCGTCAGCGGCACCAGCACCAGCAGCCCGCCCGTCACCACCAAGTTCAGCGGCGAGGCGAGGGTTGCGCTCAGAGGAATGCCGTCGGCGTACCCGGCTGCTGTGAGGGCCTGCATCGTCTCTGGCCGCAACACCTTCGCCGCGTTCTCCGCGCTGGTCATTGAAAGCGGCGCTGAACCGGAGAGCCCGCCGTGCCAGATCATCATGCCCGTGTATCCCGCCGCGGCGAGCAGCGGCGCGTTGGTCGGGATGCCGCGGCGGCTCAGCGACCGCGCTGCCTCCCGCGCCATGATCGCGCCCACAATCAGGCACAGCCCCCAGTTGATCAGCGACATCAGCCCCGCCGTTACCGCGACGAGAGCCGCGGCGGAGACCGTCGAGCCCGGGATCGCCGCGAGCCCATCGAGCACCCGCCGCACCGGCGGGCTCGCCGCGACCGCGTGCCCGGTCACGAGGATCAGGCACATCTGCATCGCAAACGCGAGGAACTTCCACAGCCCGCCATCGGCCCGCCACGCATCCAGCAGCAGCATGGCGCGATCGCCAACGCCAGGCGAGCCTGCGCCCGCCGCGGAACCAAAGTCGCCCAGCATCAGCGCGAGCAGCGCGGTCAGCAGCGTCAGCAGCACCGCGAGCACGAAGGGGTCGGGCATCACCCGCTGGAACAGCCGCGTCACCGCCCCGCCGATCGCGGCGATCGGACCGGTTGCTTCGTTCTGCGCGCTCATGCCAGCTTCTCCAGCCGCGCCATCGCCGCGGCGATCGTTTCCGGCTTCTTGCAGAAGGCGAAGCGCACGAGGCTGCGGCCCTCCTCCGGGTGCGCGTAGAAGACGCTCGGCGGGATCGCCGCGACGCCCGCGTGCTCGATCAGGTGCCGACAGAAAGCCCGGTCATCGGCGAGGCCGAGCTTCGCGCTCACAGCGCTGTGGTCCGCCATGATGAAGTACGTCCCCGGCGATGGGTACACCTTGAGCCCGATGCGTGTCAGCGCGGCCGCGAGATCATCGCGGTTGCGCCGTAGCAGCGACACCAGCCCGGTGATCGCATCGCCCGGATCGCGGAGGATCGCCGCGGCCCCGTGCTGGAGCGGCGTGGCGGTGGCGAAGGTCAGGAACTGGTGCGCCGAGCGGACGCCCGCCGTCAGCCGCGGCGGGGCGATCGCCCAGCCGATCTTCCAGCCCGTCAGGCTGAACGACTTCCCGAGGCTCGAGAGCGTGACGGTGCGCTCCGCCATCCCCGGCAGCGTGGCGAGCGAGATGTGCGGGAGCGCGGCATCGAAGGTGAGGTCCTCGTAGACCTCATCCGTGATCGCGATCACATCGTGCTCTCTACAGAGCGATGCGATCAGCTCGAGCTCGCCGCGCGTGAACACCTTGCCGGTGGGGTTGTGCGGCGTGTTCAGCAGGATCGCGCGGGTCTTGCTGGTGAACGCCGCGCGGAGCTGCGCTTCATCGAAGTGAAACCCATCGTCCCGCGGCCGCAGCGTGACGAACCGCGGCACCGCGCCCGCCATCGCGATACACGCCCGGTAGCTGTCGTAGAAGGGTTCGAAGACGACGACCTCATCGCCGGGATTGGTCAGGCCGAAGAGCGCGGCCGCGATCGCCTCGGTGCAGCCGCTGGTGACGGTGATCATCCGGTCGGGCTCGATCGGGAGCCCCGTGCGGGCGGTCCACCGCGCGGCGAGGGCCTCGACCAGGGGCGGCACGCCGAAGGTCCGCGCGTACTGGTTGTGCCCCGCGCCGATCGCCGCGGCCGCGGCGGACCGGGCCGCATCCGGGCCGTCGAAATCGGGGAACCCCTGCGAGAGATTGACTGCGTTGTGCTCGATCGCGAGCCGCGTCATCTCGGCGAAGATCGTCGTGCCGAACGGCTGTAAACGCTCGGACACGGCCGAGGGCTCGGTGTTAGCGGTTGGGGTCGTCTGGGCCATGGGAGTCACGATACCGTCCTTGGCCGCGATTCGGCACCACCGACACCACACGGAACCACCGCTCATGCTCAAGATCGGCGACACCGCCCCGGAATTCGAGCTCAAGGACCAGGACGATCGGCCCGTTCGACTGAGCGAGCTCCTCAAGAGCAGCTGCCTGGTCATCTACTTCTACCCCGCCGACTTCACCCCGGTGTGCACGCAGGAAGCCTGCATGGTGCGCGATGTCTTCGGCGAACTCGAGGCCGCGGGCGTGCAGGTCGTCGGCATCAGCGGCCAGGACACCGAGAGCCACGCGAAGTTCGCCAAGCGCCACGGGTTGCCCTTCCGCCTGCTCGCGGACCCGGACAGGCGCGTGATCAAGGCCTACGGCGCCAGCGGCCTCTTCGGTTTACCGCTCCCGCTGGGCACGCGGCGGGTGAGTTACCTCGTCTCGCGCGAGGGGACGATCGTTGACCGCGTAGAGGCGGACCTGCGCGTCGGCAAGCACGAGGCATTCCTGCGGAAGGCGATCGAGCGCACGCGCCAATCCTGACCCGTGCCACAGCCTCGTCGGCTCTGCGACGAGGCTGTGGGCTGGGCGCCGCATCGAGCCATGTGCTTTCGGGAACGCGCATACCCCGCCCAACCGGCGACGACGCAATCAACCTCCTCCACCACCGTCCCGCGTACGGGGCTATCCTTGCCCATCGTTCTACTACACAACAACATCTATCCAACAGAGACACCTTCCATGACAATCGACCTCACCCGCCTCAGCAAGAAGATTTCCCACGCGCTCCGCCACGCACCCTGGGTCTACGAGATCGAACTCGATGACGACGGCTGGGTGGATGCCGCGTTGCTCCTGAGCGCGATCCGCGAGAGCGCCCCACGCTGGCGCGGCCTAAGCGAGGACCACCTCGCGGCGGTGATGCGTTCATCGTCCAAGCAGCGCTACGAGCTCGCCGACGGCCGCATCCGCGCCCTCTACGGCCACTCGGTCCCATTGAAACTCCGCCGCGAACCCGCGACGCCGCCGATCCACCTCTTCCACGGCACCTCCCCCGCCGCGGCCGCCCTGATCCGGGAGAGCGGCCTCCTCCCGATGCGCCGCCAGTTCGTCCACCTCTCCATGGACCGCGAGACCGCGATCGCCGTGGGTTCTCGCAAAGCGCCGCGGCCGATCATCCTCATCGTCCGCGCCGAGCAAGCCTCCGCCGCGGGCGTGCCGTTCTATCTCGGGAACGACAAAGTCTGGCTGGCGGACACGGTGCCGCCGGCGTTCATTGATTGAGGCGGCCATCGCAAGTGCTCGGCGCCGCAGCCCTCGAAGAGGGCGACACCCTCAGCACAACCTCACGGCGCGCACCCCGGGCGAGGCGGTGCGCCGTGCGCACCTCGCGCACCGCCTCACGTGGCACCGATGTCCGCCTAACCCCAGCGCCGATTCCAAACTGAACCCTCGCCAAGGCGGACATCGGTGCTTCCCAGGCGCACATCGCGCGTTGCACACTCCGGACGAAGTGCCACCGAGATCAGCCCGACCACCAACCCCACCTCGCGCACATCGCCAAACCCGGGCGGATCTCGGTGCCTCCCGGACCCACCTCGCGCGTTGCACACCCAGGCCCAATCCCTCCCCGGTCCGGACCCCAACCCCATCACGCCGCGATCGGACGTCCCTGAAGCACCGATGTCCGCCCGGATCGGTCCCTTCCACACGATCAAAACCCCGCCCGGGCCGACATCGGTGCCACGCCAGACCGCTCCGGCGCCCCCAACCCCCCTCCCCACAACCCCTTACACCCAACCCTAAAAATCCAAACAAAATCCGCCAATCCACACTTGACC
>JBDZUZ010000288.1:0-1866 GCA_040255445.1 Planctomycetaceae bacterium
ATCGTGTGGGACAAGCAGCACCCGGTGCTGACCCGCAAGGACTTCATGGGCGCGTTCGAGATCTGCTTTTACGGCTGGAAGGAAGGCGCGGGCCACAGCTTCTACGGCCCCAACAACGCCACCGACCTCTGGCACGTCAAGAAGGTCAATCCGCAGAGCATGGTCCATCTGACCGAGAAGCCCGTGGAGCTCGCGGTCCGCGCAATCCAGTACTCGTCCAAGCCCGGCGAGAACGTGCTCGACCTCTTCGGCGGCTCGGGCTCGACGATGATTGCCTGCGAGCAACAGGGTCGGCGCGGCTTCCTTATGGAGCTCGACCCCCTGTACTGCGATGTCATCGTACAGCGGTGGGAAGCGTTCACGGGGAAGAAAGCCGAGCGGGTTCCGGCGAACGCTGTGGCCGAAGAGAAAGCCCCGGCGACGGCCAGGGCGTGAGGGAGGGGGACGCGATGCGGTCAGTCGCTCGGGCCCTTCTCTCGGAGGGCGTGGTACTCGGTCATCCCGTCGAGATGGACATCGGTCGTCGCCGGGAAGTTCCGCCGGCGCTCGGTGGTGACGATGCCGCGCTCGAGCAGGAACGCCAGCGCCGTCGCGGCCTGGGTGATCGGGATCTGCGCGGCGGCGGCGAGCGTCTCGACGGTGTCGCCCTCGCCGTGCTCATCGAAACGCCAGCAGACACGCTTGAAGGCCCACATCGTGCATCGGTGCTCGTAGGGCGAGCCGACCCTGGGGACGACGCTGCGCACCAGGCTGCCGTCGGTGTCGACTCGGAACGACTCGCTTCGCTCGGGCCGGGGCTCTTGGTCTGGCCGGTACATTCAGCGGCCCCCCTTCGCATCCGCCGCGACGAACAGGCCGCGGTCGGTCTTCTTGAAGCGGGCCGCGTCGCCCTTCTTGGAGATCTCTCGGATGATCGCGGCGTAGAGCGTGGCGTGCGGCGTCTTGCCGCTGGTGGTCCAGCCCGCCGCGATCGCACGCTCGGCGATGGCCTTGGCGGCCAGCGGCTCGCCCGCTTCGGCGAGGACCTTCGCGGCGAGGTCGAGCCCGCTCGGCTTGCGATCCGACGCCGTCTTCTTCGATCGCGACTGCTTGGGGGCCTTGCTCTTCGCGTAGGCCTCCAGATTCGCGTCGTTGGCGATCTCCTTCGGGCTGGGCACCTCGTGGTCCTGCGGGACGGACTTGGCCTGCCGAGCCCGCTTGGTCTTGGCCGCGCCCTCGGCTCGGGCGGCGCTCGCGGACATGCGGGGCGTCTTCTTGGCCGGGGTCTTCTTCGGGGCCGCCTTAGCGGTGACCCTCTTGGAGGTCGTCTTCTTGGTGGTGGTCTTCTTCGGGGGGGTGGTCATGTCGGTACTCCTTCGTGTTCCAATAACAGCGAAGCCCGCAACGAGCGGGCTTCAGAGGGGTCGGATCTCAATGTCCCGGTTGCAGGCCGGGCATGTGGTTCGTGTTGGCGGGGCCGATTTGCCGCCCGCTTCGTACGCCCGTTCGAGCGCTTCCTTGATCGACCAGACCGAGAGGTCGTGGAAGTCGAGGCTGTCCATGTTGCGGGCCTCGAGGGTTTTGAGTCCGAGGGCCTCGCGGGCGATCCGGTTGATGGCGGTGTCGCGTGCTTTGTTCATGGTCGTCTGCTCCTTCGGGGTGCGGTGCGTTCAGTTAGCGGCGGCGTCGTCCGCCTCGGCCAGGAAATCCTCGATGCGCTCGCGCTCACTCCCGCTCATGCTCATCACGAGCTCGATCATCCCCTCGCGGATGCGGCCGAGGTCGCCCGGATAGCCCCAGTGCTTCTCGGCGAGCGCGGCCCGCTTGGCGTGGGCGTCGAGCTCCATCTGCAGGACGTCGATCAGGCGGGCGATGTCGCTGCGGCGC
>JBDZUZ010000013.1:0-44184 GCA_040255445.1 Planctomycetaceae bacterium
CTGCTCTCGGCGCCGATGGACACGGTGACCGAGTCCGCCCTCGCCATTGGCCTCGCGCAGGAAGGCGGCATCGGCATCATCCACAAGAACTTGAGCGTCGATGCCCAGGCCCGCGAGGTCGCGAAGGTCAAGCGCTCCGCCAACGGCATCATCCTCGACCCGCTCACGCTCGGGCCCGATGACACCGTCGCCCGCGCCAAGGAACTGATGCGGCAGCACCACGTCTCGGGCTTCCCGGTGACCGAAGGCGGCGCCACGCAGCTCCGCGACAAGAGCAAGGTCATCGGCATCATCACGCGGCGTGATCTCAAGTTCGTCGAGGACTCATCGCTCCGCGTCGGCGATGTCATGACCGGCGAGGGCCTGATCACCGCCGCGGCGGGCACGTCGCTCGAAGCCGCCGAGCAGATCCTCAACAAGAACAAGGTCGAGAAGCTGATCCTGATCGACAGCGCCGGCAACCTCGCCGGCCTGATCACGATGCGGGATATCGACCGCATGAGCCAGTTCCCCCGCGCCTGCCGCGACGACCGCGGCCGGCTCCGCTGCGGCGCGGCCGTGGGCGTCGATCAGTACGACCGCGTCGAGGCCCTGCTCGCCGCGGAGGTCGATGTGCTCGTCGTCGATACCGCTCACGGCCACAGCGAGAACGTCCTGCGGACGGTCAAGACCATCAAGCAGATGCCCGCCGTGCAGAAGTCGGGCGTGCAGGTGATCGCGGGCAACATCGCGACCGGGCAGGCGGCCCGCGACCTGGTCGAGGCCGGCGCGGATGCGGTGAAGGTCGGCATCGGCCCAGGCTCGATCTGCACGACGCGCGTCGTCACCGGCGTGGGCGTGCCGCAGATCACGGCGATCATGGAGGTCGTCCGGGGCCTCGCGGAGATCGGCGCGGATATCCCCGTCATCGCCGACGGCGGCATCCGCCACTCGGGCGATATCCCCAAGGCGATCGCCGCGGGCGCGAGCTGCGTGATGATGGGCTCGCTCTTCGCGGGGCTCGATGAGAGCCCGGGCGAGATGGTGATCAGCCACGGCCGCCGCTACAAGAGCTACCGCGGCATGGGCTCCGAGGGCGCAATGAGCGCGGGCAGCGCGGACCGCTACCGCCAGGCCGAGAAGATCGGCGCGGATGGCAAGGCCCAGCAGAAGTTCGTGCCCGAGGGCGTCGAGGGCCTCGTGCCCTACCGCGGCTCGCTGGCCGAGTTCGTGTACCAGCTTGTCGGCGGCCTGCGGAGCTCGATGGGCTACGTCGGGTGCGCAACCATCGAAGAGCTGCGGGCCCACGCGAGGTTCTGCCGCGTGTCCTCAGCAACGGTGATCGAGAACCATCCGCACGACATCACGATCACGAAGGAATCGTCGAACTACATGGCGGGGCGGAAGGACTGAGCGCCTCGAGTCTCCACGTGGCTCAAGTTTCCGCGCAGCGAAGCGAAGCGGACACTTGAGGCGGGGCGTGCAATCGCCCCGAATGCACGGTCCGGGCTCATTCGCCCAGTAGCGGGCGGATGTCTCGCGCCGCGTGCAGCACCCGCACAACCTGCAGAGGCCGGGTCGCGGGCAGAAACGCGATCATGATGTTGTGTACGGTGTAGAAGGCGACCCGCTCCGGGGCAAGATCCGCCCGAACGTGGCCGATCTGCGGTGTGCGTGCGAGCCTGCGGAACGCTTCGTAGAGAGCATCCTCGAGCCGATCAGCAGCCTCTGGCGATGTCGAATTCGCAACATACGCCCAGATCTCATCGAGGTCGGCATCCGCAGCCTCGGTCAGCAGGAACGAGGTCACGCGGACTTCCCGCGCCGCTTCCCTCCCGCCCGCCTCGCTCGCCGCGCAACGAGCGATGCCTCACCATCAACCACTCGCCCCGCATCCGCCTGCCGCAAACCCTCCGCGACCCTGGCGCGGATGTCCGCCTCGGCCAGCGCCCGCAGCCGGTCGTACGCCGCGGGTGTCATGACCACCGCCTCCGCGCGGCCGTTCACGGTCAGCACCTCCGGCCGCCCGGTCTCGCGCATGCGCTCCAGGTGCTCCTTGGCGTTCTGCCGGAAATCGGTCAGCGAGTAGGTGTCCGCGGCATTGTGGAAAGGGGTATCGGTCACGGGTCCTCCATCGATCCGAATTCGTACTGAATTCAGTATAGCCCGGTGCCTCAAGTTTCCGCGCAGCGAAGCGAAGCGGACACTTGAGGCGGAACCCGCAACAGCTCCGCAGTCGGAAGTACCCCCACGCAGAGCGCGGGGCTACCCAACGACCGCCCATTCCCGACCCACCCATCCGAATCACGGATTCCGAACCCGCCCGACCCCGACGCGGTATATTCCCGCGGCCACGCCAGCCGATAGAGGCTGTCGTCCGCGCCAATCGAACCACCTTGGGGGCTTTCCGCCGATGTTCCGAACTTCCAACCCCGTCCTCTCCCGCAACGACGCCTTCGCGCCCGCCGGCTGGGGCGGTGTCTCCTCCGAGGCGCCGGTCATCCGCGCCGGGGCCGCCGCGGACCAGAAGTCCGATGTCATGACCATCAAGGGCACCGCGGGCAAGACCGCGATCCTGCTGGGCGCGTGCATCGCCGCGGCGGTCGGCTCGTGGGACCTGGCGGTCAAGAACCAGGGGCTCGCCATGCCGTTCCTGCTGGGCGGCATGCTCGGCGGCCTGGTGCTCGCCCTCATCATCACATTCAAGCCGAGGTCCGCTCCGGTGCTGGCGCCGATCTACGCGGTGGCCGAAGGCGCGTTCCTCGGCGTCCTCTCGCTCATCGTCGCGCAGCAGATCGTCCAGCGCACCGGCGACGCCGGCGCGGGCCTCTCGCTGGTCTTCCAGGCCGTGCTGCTGACTTTCGGCATCCTCGGCGCCCTGCTCGTCGGCTACGCCGCGGGCTTCATCCGCATCCGCGGCGTGGTCGCCAAGTGCGTGATCGTCGGCACCATGGGCGTCATGCTCACCTACGCCGCCAGCTTCCTGATGAGCATGTTCGGCTTCGGCAGCATCGGCTTCATCCACTCCAACGGCCCCATCGGCATCGGCTTCAGCCTGCTGGTGATCGTGCTCGCCTCGGCGAACCTGGTGCTCGACTTCCAGTTCATCGAAGACGGCGTCAACAACGGCGCCCCCAAGCACATGGAGTGGTTCGGCGCCTTCGGCCTCATGGTCACGCTGGTCTGGCTCTACATCGAGATCCTGCGGCTGCTGAGCAAGCTCAAGCGCGAGTGAACCGGAATCCGAACCCCCGGAAACCCAACAACGGCCCCATCACGGGGCCGTTTTTCTTTGGTGATCCTGTCACCCTCTTCCCCCGCCTTCCGCTTTCGGGTATGACAAAGTCACACAGGGAGGGTTTCCATGAACCGAACGACCGTCCTCGCCGCGGGCGTGCTGCTCGCGCTCGCGCTCGCGGGCTGCGCTGCCAGCACCACCAGCCACACCGCCAAACCCATCGCTTCCGCCAACGCCGGCCTCACCGCCCCGCCGCGGCTCTACGACGGGTTCGGCAACTACCACCGCGCCGCCTCGACCAAGTCAAAGGAAGCCCAGCGGTGGTTCGACCAGGGCATGCAGCTTCTGTACGGCTTCAACCACGATGAGGCCATCCGCTCCTTCCAGCACGCCGCGGATGTCGACCCCGACTTCGCCATGGCCTGGTGGGGCATCGCGTACGCCAACGGCCTGCACATCAACAACCCGGTGATGACGCAGGTGCAGTCCGAGCGAGCGTACGAAGCTGCGGCCGAGGCGATGAAGCGCATCGACCATGCATCGCCCGTCGAGGCGGCGTTGATCAAGGCCGTGTCGCGCCGGTACGCGATGCCGGTCCCCGAAGACCGCGGCGACCTCGACCGCGCCTACGCCGATGCGATGCAGGCCGCGTGGATGATGTTCCCGCGGGACCCCGATGTTGGCGCGCTCTACGCCGAGTCGCTGATGAACCTGCAGCCCTGGGACCTCTGGACCAAGGGCGGCGAAGCCAAGGGCCGCACGCCCGAGATCGTCGCCACGCTCGAGCGCGTCATCGAGATCAAGCAGGACCACCCCGGCGCGAATCACTTCTACATCCACGCGATCGAGGCCTCACCCACACCGGCCAAAGCGCTCCCCGCCGCGGAGCGGCTCGCCGCGCTCGTACCCGGCTCGGGCCACCTTGTGCACATGCCGGCGCACATCTACGCCCGCGTCGGCCGCTGGGCGGATGCATCAGACTCCAACGCCGCGGCGATCCGTGCCGACCGCGCGTACTTCGCGGTGGCCCCCTCGCCCGAGTTCTACTCGCTCTACTACGTCCACAACATCCACTTCCTCGCCTGGTCAGCGATGATGGAGGGCCGGTTTGAGACCGCGCTCAACGCCGCGCGTGAGCTCGAACGCGACATCCCCGAATCGTTCCTCAAAGAGTGGACGTTCATCGCCGACGGGTTCATGCCCGTCACCTACCACGTCATGCTCCGGTTCGGCAAGTGGGACATGATCCTCGCCGAGCCCGAGCCGCCCGAGTACCGGCTCGTCAGCCGCGCGGCGTGGCGGTACGCCCGCGGCGTGGCCCTCGCCGCGAAGGGTGAGATCGCGAAGAGCCGCGCGGAGCTCGAAGCATTTGAAGCGGCCGCGGCGAAGATCCCCGATGACTGGGCCGTGGGCAACAACACCGCGGCGGATGTCATGAACGTGGCGCGGCACATGCTCAAGGGCGAACTCGCCTTCCGCGAGGAGCGCTACGACGACGCCTTCAGCCTGCTCCGCTCCGGCATCGCGCTCGAAGACGAGCTCAAGTACGATGAGCCCCCGGGCTGGATGCAGCCGGTGCGGCACGCGCTGGGCGCGCTGCTGATGTCACAGGGCCGCGCGGCCGAGGCCGAGCAGGTCTACCGCGACGACCTCGAGCGCTACCCCAACAACGGCTGGGCGCTCCTGGGCCTGCGGCAGTCGCTCGAGGCCCAGAACAAGACCGACGAGAAGCTCTCGGACCAACTCGCGACGGCGTGGAAGCGGGCGGATGTGAAGCCGGTGGCGTCGTGCTACTGCCACCCCGATGCGCGCTGAGCGCCGCTCACGGATCCCGCCTGTGCCTCAAGTTTCCGCGCAGCAAAGCGAAGCGGACACTTGAGGCGCTGGGCGTGGCATCACCGGGGAGCCAACAACCGCGGCACGAACGCCCAATGACCCCCGCCACGACTGTCGTGCTGCGCACGAAAGTCGTGCCACATCACACATTGAACAGGAAGTGGCACACATCCCCATCGCGCATCACGTACTCCTTGCCCTCGATGCGCATCTTCCCGGCTTCTCGGATTGCCTTCTCGTTCTTGAACTGCTCCAGGTCCGCGACGGAGTAAATCTCCGCTCGGATGAAGCCGCGTTCGAAGTCCGTGTGGATCACGCCCGCGGCCTGCGGCGCGGTAGCGCCCACCGGCACCGTCCACGCGCGGATCTCCTTGGGGCCCGCCGTGAAGTAGCTCTGCAGGCCCAGCAGCTTGTACATCGCGTGCGAGAGCGTCGCCAGCGCCGGCTCCTTCAGGCCCATCGCCTCGAGCATTTCCTTCTGCTCCTCGGGCGGCAGCACCGCAAGCTCGCTCTCGAGCTTGGCGCACACCGGCACCACCTCGGAGCCCTCGGCCTTGGCGTGCTCGCGCACCCGCATCGCGCTGGGCGAGGTGCCCTCGACATCGTCCTCATCCACATTCATCACGTACAGCACGCGCTTCGCGGTGATCAGCCCCAGGTTCTTGAGTTGCCGCTGCTGCTCGGGGTCCTCGATCTTGAGCGCCCGCGCCGGCTTGCCCTCGGCCAGGATCGGCTTGACCTTCTTGAGCACCTCGTACCGCGCGATGTTCTCCGGCTCACGGCTCTTGGCAGCGCGCTCGGCCTTGGGCAGCGCGCTGTCGACCGTCTCGAGGTCCGCGAGAATCAATTCGGTGTTGATGATCTCGACATCGCGCAGCGGGTCGACGCTGCCCGATACGTGCAGGATCTCCTCGCCGCCCGTCGCCTTCGTGAAGCAGCGCACCACCTGCACGATCGCATCCACCTCGCGGATGTGGCTCAGGAACTTGTTGCCAAGCCCCTCGCCCTCGCTCGCCCCCTTCACGATGCCCGCGATATCCACCAGCCGCAGCGAAGCGGGGATCACCTTCTGCGACTGGATGTGCGAGAGGATCCGGTCCAGCCGCGGATCGGGGATCGGCACCACGCCCACATTGGGCTCGATCGTGGCGAACGGGTAGTTCGCGGCGAGGGCGCCCGCCTTGGTCAGGGCGTTGAACAGCGTGCTCTTGCCCACGTTGGGCAGTCCGACGATTCCGGCTTCCATGTGGCGAAGTCCTCAGTCCGGGGGATCACGCGGCGGCCGTGGTTCGGTCCGCCGCGATGGGCCGGGATGGTAGGAACGGTGGCCGGCAGCGACCGGGGCACGAAAAGGCCCGCCGCGGCGTCGGAATCGGCCAATCCCCGCACGCCAAGACCCGCGGCCGACCGGTGACTCAGGGCGTCAACTTCGCATCACACCGGACGAAGCGGAACTCCTGCGGCCGCTCGCCGCCGGGCCCCTCGATCCGCGCCACCATCGACTCGCCGCTGATCCGCCGGTAGGTGATCTTCGTCGGGTAATCGTGCTGCGGGTTCTCGAAGACGATCTCGCCGGGGGAGACCGAGGTCGCGGTGAACACCGTTGGCGGGTTGCCCTTCGGCTGGGCGACATAGGCCCAATCTCCGCCACGCCGCTCGATCCGCAGGTACTCGAAGAAGACTGTGCGGCCGTCCTGCATCGTGCGGCCGATGCCGAGCATCACGCCGCCGGCGTTGGGCAGCCAGTGTTCTTCCGTGACGGTACCGTCGCTCGCCATGCGCCACGAGCCAGCGATCCAGGCGGGCGAATCGGCCATCGCCTGCGCGGCGGCGGCGTTCGCCACGGGCGGCGCGGTCTTGCAACCGCCCAGCGCCAGTGCACCCACCAGCAACCCGGCCGCGGCGAGCGTGCGCATCACTTGAGCAACCGCTCCAGGTAATGGATGTCGATCCCGCCGTTGCGGAACGGACCATCGTCCATCATGCGCAGGTGCAGCGGGATCACCGTCTTGATCGGCTCGACGTTGAACTCGCGGAGCGCCCGCTTCATGCGGTCCATGCACTCATCGCGCGTGTCGGCGTGGCAGATCAGCTTGGCGATCATCGAATCGTAATTCGGCGGCACCGCATAGCCATTCACGACATGCGTATCCATCCGCACACCGGGGCCGCCGGGCGGATCGAACCGCGTGATCAGGCCCGGGCTGGGGCGGAAGCCCTTGTCCGGATCCTCGGCGTTGATGCGGCACTCCATCGCGTGCCCGTTGATCTTGATGTCCTTCTGGCGGAAGGGCAGCGGCTCGCCCGCTGCGACACGGATCGTGGTCTTCACGATGTCGATGCCGGTGATCTGCTCGGTCACCGGGTGCTCGACCTGCACGCGGGTGTTGACCTCGAGCATGTAGAAGTTCTGCCGGTCGTCCATGAGGAACTCGACCGTCGCAGCGCCGTGGTAGCCCGCGGCCTTGATCAGCCGCGCTGCGGCCTCGCAGACATTGTCGCGCTTCTTGCGATCCAGGCCCGGCGCGGGCGCTTCCTCGATCACCTTCTGGTGCCGCCGTTGGAGCGAGCAGTCGCGCTCATACAGGTGCACGGCGTGCCCGTGCTTGTCGCCGATTGTCTGCACCTCGATGTGCCGCGCGTGCTCGAGGAACTTCTCGATGAAGACCGCGCCGTTGCCGAAGGCCGCCGCGGCCTCCTGCTGCGCCTGCTTGATGCTCGAGCGCAGTGTCGCCTCGTTGCGGCAGACACGCATGCCGCGACCGCCGCCGCCGGCCGCGGCCTTGATGATCACGGGGTAGCCGATCTTCTCGGCGACCTTCACCGCTTCCTCTTCATCCTCGATCGCGCCGTCGGAACCGGGGAAGATCGGGACCTTGTTCTCCTTGGCGGTCTGCTTGCAGGCGACCTTGTCGCCCAGCTTGGCCATCGCCTCGGGCGTGGGCCCGATGAATTCGATCTTGCAGTCGCGGCAGGCCTGGGAGAAGTCCGCGCGCTCCGAGAGGAAGCCGTACCCGGGGTGGATCGCATCGACATCGGCGATCTCCGCCGCGGCGATGATCCGCGAGATATTCAGGTAGCTCTCGCGCGCGGGGCCTGGGCCGATGCAGATGGCGCGATCGGCGAGCTTGAGGTACGGGGCGTCCTTGTCGGCGGTGCTGTAGACGCACACCGTCTCGATGCCCATCTCCTGACAGGCCCGCATGATGCGGACGGCGATTTCGCCGCGGTTGGCGATGAGAATGCGTTTGAACATCGTGGTGGAGTCTGCCGTGAGCATCGACGCGGCCGCCGGGCGGGCCCGCCGAAGGTGTGAGTCAGTCCTGCGATGGCATCAGGCGCGGACGGCGAAGAGCTTCTGACCGAACTCGACCGCCTCGCCGTTCTTGACGAAGACCTGCTCGATCGTGCCGCTCATCTCGGCCTTGATCTCGTTGAAGACCTTCATGGCCTCGATCAGGCAGACGACGGTGTCGCCGCCGATCTGCTGGCCGGGCTTCACGAAGGGCGGCGAATCGGGGTTCGAGGCCGAGTAGAAGGTCCCGACCATCGGGCTCTCGATGTACTTGAGGTTGGGGTCGCCGGCCGAGGGGGCCGGGGCCGCGGGTGCAGCGCCGCCCGGCGCGGGGGCCGGAGCCGGAGCCGGAGCCGCGTGGTGCTGGGGCGCCGGGGCGTACTGCACGACGGGGGCTCCGCCGGCGACGCCGCGCTTGATCGTGATCGAGTCCTCGCCGTCCTTGAGGTCGACCTCGGTCAGGTCGTTGTCGACCATCAGCTTGACGAGCTCGTTCAGCTTCTTGATTTCAATCATTGAGAACGTTTCCCACGGGAGAATCAGGTATGGAGCCGTCCGCCGGGCGGACGGTCCCCGGCGGGGGCGAGATTAGGCCAGCATCGCCCAGGCCGGGTCTTTCGGGAGCGTGCAGAGGTTCACCGCGCCCCGCTCGGTGATCAGATAGTCGTCTTCGATACGGACGCCGCCGACGCCGGGAAGGTAGACCCCCGGTTCGACGGTGACGACCTGCCCCACTTCGAGGGGAGTCGGCGCCGTCATGTGGCTTAGCCGTGGATCCTCGTGCCCGTCAAGCCCCAGGCCGTGCCCGAGACCGTGCCCGAAGAACTCGCCGTAGCCCCGCTGGGTGATGTAGTCGCGGGCGACTGAATCGATTTCGCGCGTCGTGCGGCCCGGCGCAAGTGCTTCCGCCGCGGCGAGCTGCGCATCGAGCACGATCCGGTAGATCTCCTCGATCCTGTCCGGCCAGGGCCCGAAGGTGAACGCCCGGGTCATGTCGCCGTGATAGCCCTTGTAGATCGCGCCCCAGTCGATCAGCAGCACCTTGCCCGCGGCGAGCTTGGTCTTGCCGGGCCGGTAGTGCGGGAGGGCCGCGTTGGCCCCCACCGCGACGATCGTCTGGAAGCCGGGGGCTGATGACCCCCGCGTCTTCATCTCGGCCTCGAGCCGCGCCGCGACCTCGAGTTCGGTCTGGCCCGGCGCGAGCGTCGGTAACAACGCCGTCAGCGCTTCTTCCTGGATCTGGATCGCGCGGCGGATGAGCTTCATCTCCTCCGCATCCTTCACGATCCGCATCGAGGCGAGCACGCCGGCATCGGGCGCGAACTTCGTTCCCCAGCCCTTGCCCAGCCGCTTCACCAGCCCATCGCGCTCGGCGACGGTCATTGATGCGCCCTGGAACCCGCAGCGCTCGGGCTCCGCCGCGAGCAGCAGCTCGGCGACCGCATCGCCGATCGGCCCGGTGCGCATGTGGATCCGCGCGAGCGGGGCCACGGGCTCGAGCTCCTCCCGGTAGCGGAAGTCGCTGATGATGGTGACCGCCCTCGGACCGATCAGGAGGTAGCTGTCCCCGCCGAGGAACCCGGTGAGATAGCCGACGTCCTTGGGATTGGTCACGAGGAAGTGATCAAATCCGGCCGCGGCCGCGAGGCTCCGCACCCGCTTGATGCGGGCGCGGTACAGATCGGTGCCGGTCGGCGCGGGCTTCTCGGGAGCGGCCTTGGCCCGGGAATCCGGGGCCGGCTTCGCCGCGGTCGGAGTTTCTGCCTTGGGGGGCATGGATCGAGATGATACCGCAGCCCCGGGTTTCCGGCACGAACAGGACACAACCGACACCCTCCGCACGCCTCTGATCCACTTCCTCAACCGTGACACCCCAGCCGCGAGATCCCGCCGACCGACCATCACACGCTAGCGGCGGCGTCCTTACGCGCTGGGCGGCTGTCGCGCTGGCGGTCCTGGGCGCTGGGCTGATCGCCGGACCGGTCCTCGCCGCGGTGCTCGCGCGGCTGGCGGACGGCGTGACCGGCATTCAAGTGCTTCCGCGGCCGGTACTTATGGCGAAGACCGCCGCGTGGGCCCTGGGTATCGCATTGCTGGGCACCGCCGCGGCCCTGCCGGTCGCCTGGTGGGCCAGGCACCGGGGCGGATGGGTCCTGCCCCTGCTGCTCGCCCCGCTCTTCCTCCCCCAGTACCTCGCCTATTCGGGGTATGGCATGTTGCGGGCGCCCGGATCGTGGCTCGGCGATCTGGTCGGCGAGGCGACCAGCCGCGGCCTGATCTGGGTGCCGATCGCGGTGGGACGGGTCATCGCCGTCGCCGGGCTCACCTTGTGGGTCTGGCCGATCGGAGTCTTGATCCTGGCGGCGACGCTCGCGCGGCTGGATGACGGGGTGATCGCATCACTGCGGCTCGAACCAATGAGCAGGCCGCGGCGGGCGCTCGAGATCGGGCGGGTGCTGCGGCCGGGGCTCTTGATGTCGGTCGCGGCGATCGCGGCGGTCATGGCTGGTTCGGCGGTGCCTCTTCACCTTGCCCAGGCGCCGACCCTGGCGATCGACCTCTGGGCGGCGATGGTCCTCGAACCCGGCGATGTCGGGGTCTGGGTGCGGGTGTGGCCGCTGGTCCTGGTCGCGGTGGTCGCGGCCATCGCGATCAGTCGGTGGGCGACGGCCAAGGCCCAAGAGGCGGACATGTCGCCGCGGGGGCCGGGCTCGCGCTCCGGGTGGCTGGCGCCGGCGATCCTGATCGCCGCGTCGGTCCTGGTCCCGCTCGGGCTCTTCCTCATGAAGGCGCCGGGCGCGGCGGAGGTGATCGCCTTCGGCCGCCGCAACACCGAGGTCTTCGCGATGAGCGGGGCGATCGCCGCGGCCTGCGGGGGTTGCGGGGTGCTGATCGCGATCCTCGCGGCCTTCAGCGCGAGCGGAGCGCGGGGCCGGCGGGTGATCGCGAGCGGGCTCTTCATATGGATGCTTGGGCTGCTGGTGCCGGGAATTGTGATCGGCGCGGCGTGGTCGTGGGTCCTGACACTGCTGCCGCAATGGATCGCGGAGCAACCCGGGGTGCTGGTGGTCGTGCACGCCGCGCGGTTCGGCGTGGTCGGGGTGCTGGCCGGGTTGTGGCTGGCGGGGCGGGAGTCGGCGGAGGAGGCGCGGCTGCGTGCGGTCGATGGGGCCGCGGGGCCGATCGGCTGGTTCCGGGCGGTGGTGCGGTGGCAGGGACCGGGCTGGCTCGCGGCGGGCCTGGCGATGTCGGCCCTGAGCCTCCATGAGATCGAGGCTTCGGTCATGGTCCAGCCGCCGGGGGTGCCCAGCCTGTCGCAAACGATCCTGGGGTTCCTGCACTTTGCCCGCGACGACGACATGGCCGCGGCGGTGCTGATCGTGGTCCCCGTGGCCATCGTGCTCGCGGTCTTGGCCGCGCTGCTGCTCCGGGCGGCGGGGCGGCGATCGCAACGGCGATGAAAGAAGTCCGAACCAGACGGCGTCGTCGGCCGCATCCTTAGTGCGGTGAATCAGTAGGATGGTCCGGGGGCGGCCTGGGACCGGTATGCAGGGCCGACTCCGGGCCGGATCTGAGAAGGGGCGCGGGTGCGGGCAGGGATGCGGGTGTGCATGGTGCGAGCGGGCGCGGGAACGAATCTCGATCAGGTCTTGCGGGCGCGGCGTGGGCTCGCGCGGTTGTGCGTTGCCGCGGCGTGTCTCGCGATCGCTGGGTGCGGCGATGCGCCATCGGGCGGGCCGCTCGATGTGAAGCTGGTGTTCGGCGAGACCGGACGCGACCCGGGTCAGTTCTCCTATCCGCGCGGGATGGATGCGGGCGGCGGTCATCTGTGGGTCGTTGACAAGCAGGCCCGCGTGCAGCGGATCGATCCCACCACCGGCGAAGGGCTCGGCGAGTTCCAGATGCCCGAATGGGATCTGGGCAAGCCGACCGGCGTCACGGCGTGGATCGATGGCGACGGCGTCGAGTGGGTCTTCGTCGCCGACACGCACTACCACCGGATCATGGTCTACCGCGCGGTCGAGGGGAACCCCGCCGCGGTCTTCGTCGGTTCCTTCGGCGGCTACGGCGAGGACGAAGGGCAGTTCATCTACCCCACCGACATCGCGGTCCGGCCGAGTGACGATGGCCGTTCGATCGCGAAGCTGTATGTGAGCGAGTACGGCGGCAACGACCGCATCAGCATCTGGGAGCCCGCGTTGCCTCTGGCGCAGGCGACGCCCGCCGCGCCGCCTTTCCGCTGCATCGGCGCGTTCGGCGCGATGGGCATCAGCATGAAGCCGGGCGTTGTTGAATTCCGCAGACCGCAGTCGATCGCGCTCGATGTCGCCCGCGGCCGGATGATCGTCGCGGATGCGTGCAACCACCGCCTGGGTGTGCTCACCGAGACTGGCGAGCTCGTGCGCTGGATCGGCGACGGCGGCGAGATGGACCTCGCCGACTCGGCGCGGCCGGCGGAACGCTCGAGCATGTTCAGCTATCCATACGGCCTCGCGCTGCTTGATGACGGCACCGTGCTCGTCAGCGAGTACGGCGCTTCGCACGTGCGGCATGTCGATCCCGAGACCGGGCGCAGCCTGGGCGTCTACGGCCGGCGCGGCCGCGGCGAGGGCGAACTCGCGACCCCGTGGGCCATCGCCGTGATCGATCGCACCGCGTATGTCCTGGATTCGGGCAACAACCGCGTGATCGGGTTCGACCGACCGGATCTGATTCGCCGCCGCATCGCGGAGGGCAACCGCTGAACCCGCTCGCCGCCATCTCATCGCCAACGCTCGCCGCGCTCACCATCGGTCCGCTGCAGTTCGATCAGCCGATCTGGCTGCTGCTCATCCCGATCCTCGGCACGGCGTGCGTGCTGATGGGGATGCGCAGCCTCTCGGGGCTGGGGACCAAGACGCGCTGGGCCGCGCTGGCCGTGCGCGTCCTGGTGATCACGCTCCTGGCGGGCGCGATGGCCGAGCCGCAGCTGCGCCGCACCGCCGAGGATGTCGCCGTCACCGTCGTCGTCGACGCGAGCGAATCGGTCCCGGCCTCGATGCAGTCGGCCGTCGACCGCTTCGTCGAGGAAGCGATCGAGCAGAACAAGCGGCGCGAGGACCGCATTGGCCTGGTGACCGCGGCCCGCGGCGCTTTCGTGCAGGCTCTGCCCACGCAGCTCAACCGTTCGCTCGAACGCAACCATACCGGCGAACTCGACGGCACGGATCTGGCCGCGGCGGCGCGGCTCGCGCTCGCGGTCATGCCCAAGGACGCGGCCAACCGCCTGCTACTCGCTTCCGACGGCAACGACACCGTCGGCGGCCTGCTCGAAGCGGCGCAGGCGGCCAAGGCGCTGGGCGTCCCCATCGATGTCATCCCGCTGCGCTACCGCTACGACTCGGAGGTCATCCTCGACCAGCTCGTCGCCCCGCCCACAGCGCGGCAGGGCGAGACGCTCAATGTCCGCGTCGTGCTGCAGGCGACCCGCCCCAGCAGCGGCCGGCTGTCGCTGCTCTTGAACGGCGAGCCGATCGACCTCGACCCCGCCGATGACAGCAGCCTTGCAAAGGCGATCGAGCTCCCCGCCGGGCAGCGCACGATCCTGATTCCTGTCACCGCGGTCGTCAGCGGCGCGCAGCGCTTCGAGGCGATCTTCGAGCCCGACATCGCCGGCGGCCGCGCCATCGGCGACACCGTTGCCGAGAACAACAAGGGCATGGCGGTGACGTTCGTTTCGGGCGAGGGCAAGGTGCTCGTGCTCGCCGACTCGCCGGAAGAGGCCGAGCCGATCATGACCGCGCTGCAGCGGGCCCGCATCAACGCGCAGTACATGCACGGCGAGCGGATGCCGCAATCGCTCGAGGACCTCAACACCTACGACGCGATCGTGATGCTGAACCAGCCCGCCTTCAGCTACAGCGAGATCCAGCAGGAGTACCTGCGGCAATACGTGCACGACACCGGCGGCGGGCTCGTCATGATCGGCGGGCCCAACGCCTTCGGCGCCGGCGGCTGGATCGGCTCGCCGCTCGAAGATGCACTGCCGATCCGCCTCGACCCGCCGCAGAAGCGGCAGATGCCCCGCGGCGCGCTCGCGCTGGTCATGCACTCGATCGAGATGCCCGAGGGCGTCTACTACGGGAAGAAGACCGCCGAGGCCGCGGTCAACGCGCTCTCGAGGCTCGATCTCGCGGGCGTCATCGAGTACTCCTGGAACGGCAAGACCGAGTGGGTGCACCCGCTCGGCCCCGTCGGCGATGGCACCGCGATCAAGCGCTCGATCAACAGCCTGCAGTTCGGCGACATGCCCGACTTCGCGCCATCCTTCCAGCTCGCGCTCGCGGGCCTCAAGAAGGCCGAGGCCGGGCAGCGGCACATGATCATCATCAGCGACGGCGACCCTTCCATGCCGCCGGCCTCGCTGCTCGATGAGTTCCGCCAGGCCCGCATCACCGTCAGCACCGTCGGCGTCTTCCCGCACTCGGGCGGCGACCTGAGCCGCATGGAGCACATCGCCGACTACACCGGCGGCCGCCACTACGAGGTCACGACGCAGGCCGGTCTTGCCACGCTCCCCAAGATCTTCGTCAAGGAAGCCCAGACCGTCCGCCGCTCGCTCATCTGGGAGGGTCCGCCCTTCAGCCCCAGCGTGCTCGGTGTCGCGAGCGAAGCGATGCGCGGCATCCCATCGCAGGTGCCGGGTATCGGCGGCTATGTCGTCACCGCCGAGCGCGAGGGGCTCTCGCTGGTCACGATGAAGGGCAAGGAAGGCGACCCGATCCTCGCGCAGTGGCAGCACGGCCTGGGCAAGGTCGTCTGCTTCACCAGCGATGCGAGCACGCGCTGGGCGCGGCAGTGGGTCTCCTGGCCGATGTTCACGACCTTCTGGGAGCAGCACATCCGCTGGGCGATGCGGCCGGGCGGCTCGGCGAACATCCGCGTCGTCACCGACAGCCAGGGTGATAACACGCTGGTCACCGTCGAGGCCCTCGACGCCGCGGGCGAACGGCTCAACTTCGCGAACTTCACCGGCCGCCTCGTGCAGCCCGGGTCCGAGGGCATCGATGTCACGCTGCAGCAGACCGGCCCGGGCCGCTATCAGGCGATCGTGCCCACCGACAAGGCCGGGTCGTACGTCTTGAGCCTGCGCTACGCAGCGCCCGATCCCTCCACCGCCGACGGCATCCTCGAGGGCTCGGTGCAGGCCGCGATCGTCCGCCCCTTCGCCGATGAGTACCGCACGCTCGAAGACAACTCCGCGCTGCTCGTGCAGGTCGCGGAGATGACCGGCGGCCGCGTGCTCCCACTGACAACGCCGCTCGAGCAGCGCACGCTCTGGGACCGCACGAACCTCGACTTCCCCGTCGCCACCCGCTCGGTGTGGATGTGGTTCGCCGCGATCGGCATCGGCATGTTCCTGATCGATGTCGGCGTGCGGCGCGTCCGCATCGATCCCGCCGCGATCGCCCGCGGCACGATGGCCCTCTTCCGCCGCGGCGAAGCGACCAAGACCCAGAGCATCGATGCGCTCAAGGGCGCGCGCGAGCAGGCCCGCGAGCGGCTCGCCGCCCGCGGCGCATCGCCCGCCGATCTCAAGGCCGCCGCGAAGCAGGCCGAGCGCCAGGCCGCGGCGGTCGCGAAGACCAAGTTCGAAGCCAGCGACGACGAACTCAAGGCCGCGAAGGGCGGCATCAAGGTCGTCGGCGCCGAGAGCGGCGGCCCCCCGATCATCGAGAAGAAGACCGAAGAGAAGAAGCCAGAACAGAAGCCCGGCGAGGGACTGGGCCGCCTGATGCAGGCCAAGAAGAAAGCCCGCGACGGCATGGGCGAAGACTGAGCAGTGAAACACGAACCGAACCGCACGCCGCGGCGTGACGGAGAGTCATGGACCGCGTGACGAGCGTGATGTGCAGTTGACCACAGGGAGCGATTGATGTCTGACAAGCCCGAATCCAACCAGACGCCCGCCGAGGTGAAGGCCCAGTGCGACGCCTTCCGTGAGACCTTCCTCCGCCTCCGCGCCGAGATCGGCAAGGTCGTGGTCGGTCATGCCGAAGTGGTCGAAGGTGTGCTGATGTCGCTCTTCGCGGGCGGCAACGTGCTGCTCGAAGGTGTGCCCGGCCTGGGCAAGACGCTGCTGGTCCGCACACTCGCCGAGACGCTGAGCCTGCCCTTCAGCCGCATCCAGTTCACGCCCGACCTCATGCCCGCGGACGTGATCGGCACGAACATCGTGATGGAAGACCCCGACACGGGCCGGCGCAAGTTCGAGTTCCAGCGCGGGCCGATCTTCGCGCAGATCGTCCTGGCGGACGAGATCAACCGCGCCACGCCCAAGACGCAGTCCGCGCTCCTTGAAGCCATGCAGGAGCGGAGCGTCACGGTCGCGGGCGTCACCTATCGCCTCGAGCGCCCCTTCATCGTGCTCGCCACGCAGAATCCGATCGAGCAGGAGGGCACCTACCCGCTCCCCGAAGCCCAGCTCGACCGTTTCATCTTCAAGATCAACGTCGGTTACAGCAAGCTCGACGACCTCATGACCATTCTCGACCGCACCACCACCACGCAGCAGCCCGAAGCCGGCCGCGTGATCGATGGCCCGCGCATCCTCGAGATGCAGAAGCTTGTCCGCGGCGTGGTGGTCGCGCCGCATGTGCAGGAGTACGCCGCGCGGCTGGTCCTCGCGACGCACCCGGGCGGGCAGTTCGCCCCCGGCGGCGGCGATGGACCGACCAACAAGTACATCCGCTGCGGCGCCAGCCCCCGCGCAGCGCAGGCGCTCATGCTCGGCGGCAAGGTCAAGGCGCTCATCGAGGGCCGCTACCACGTGGGCGTCAAGGACATCCAGGCCGTTGCCCTGATGGCGCTCCGCCACCGCGTGCTCCTCAACTTCGAGGCCGAGGCCGACCGCATCGACAGCGATGCGCTGGTGAACCAGATCATCAAGCTCGTCCCCACGCAGGGGCCGGGCGCGGCCGCGCCGGCGATGGCTGGCGCGGGGGCACGCTAATCCGGCAGGGAGAAGCATCGCATCGTGCGGCGGCAATGGTTCACATCACGGCTCGGCTCCGCGGCGGTCGCCGCGGCCGCCATCGCCGCGCCGATCACGCTTTCGGCTTCCGGCTGCTCCACCGCGCCTCGCCCCGATCTGCATTCGTCGCTCAATCCCAACCAGCTCGATCAGATGCTGCGGCTCAACTTCGAGACCGGGCAGAGCTACGACGAGGTCGAAGCGAACCTCGCCGCGCTGGGCATCGATGACGGCGACACGCTCCGCTACGAGCGCGAAGGCCCGCGCCCGCTCATCCTGCTCGCCCGCCTCTATCCCGAGCGCGGCTTCTGGCCCGACACCGCGACCAGTTCGATCAACTGGGTCGATCTCAGCTTCGTGTTCGATGGTGGTGAGCCGCCGCGGCTCGATCGCCTGCTCAAGCACGAGGACGGTTTCCGCTACTTCGAGGGCGGCGTCGTGAACCTACCCGCCCGCGAGCTGGCTGAAAACTCGCCGCGATTCCCCGGTCGGCCCGGGCCGCCGGTTGATCCACTGGAGAAGACAGAGCAGGTCATCCCGCCACTGAACTGACAGAGCATGCAACGCACCGCGAACCCAATCCGCCTCCGCACCATCGATGATCTGCTCCCGTCGCAGCTCATCGCGCGCCTCGACCCGCTCGACCTCGCCTCCCGCAAGGTCTTCTTCGGCAAGCTCAAGGGCGAGCGCCGCAGCAAGAAACGCGGCGAGAGCGTCGAGTTCGCCGACCACCGGCCCTATGTCACCGGCGACGATCTCCGCCACATCGACTGGAACATCTTCGCCCGCCTCGAAGGGCTCTTCTTGAAACTCTTCCTCGAGGAGGAGGACCTCTCGCTGCACCTGGTCCTCGATTGCTCTGCCTCGAGCGATTGCGGCGAGCCCAGCAAGTTCCTCTTCATGCAGCGTGCTGCGGCCGCGCTCGGGTACATCGGCCTGATCAACCTCAACCGCGTCGCCGTCACCGCGATGGGCCCCGCCGAGAACGGCGTCGTCGGCTCGCTCCGCGACCTCCGCGGCCGCCGCCGGCTCCACGACATGGCTTCGTTCCTCTCGAAGCTCGAGCCGCAGGGCTCCTTCGCCTTCGAGGCCGCCGCGGAACGCATCGCCATGACCCGCCGCGGCAAGGGCGTCATGCTCGTGTTCTCCGACTTCTTCTTCAAAGACGGCTACGAGCAGGGCCTGAAGCTGCTGGTCGGCCGCGGGTACGAGGTCTTCTGCGTGCAGGTCCTGAGCCCCCAGGAACTCCAGCCCGACATCGCCGGCGACCTGCGCCTCAAGGATGTTGAAGACGGCGACCTCGCCGAGGTCACGATCTCCGCCCCGCTGCTCAAGCGGTACAAGGCCATGCTCGGCGCGTACTGCGAGCGGCTCCGCCAGTTCTGCGGCGAACGCGGCATGACGCACATGGTCGCCAGGAGCGACACGCCCATCGACACACTCATCCTCGAAGAGCTCCGCCGGCGGGGGGTGGTGCGATGACCTTCCTCTCCCCCACCGTCGCCATCGTCGCCGCCGCCATCGCGCTGCCGACGCTGCTCATCCTCTACTTCCTCAAGCTCCGCCGCCGCGACATGGAGATCTCGACGACGCTCCTCTGGCGCAAGGCGGTGCAGGACCTGCAGGCCAACGCCCCCTTCCAGAAGCTTCGCCGCAACATCCTCCTGCTCCTGCAGCTGCTCGTGCTGGGCGCGGCGATCTTCGCCCTCGCCCAGCCGCAGATCTCCGGCGAAGCCAAGCGCGGCCAGAAGCACGTCATCCTCATCGATCGCTCCGCGAGCATGCTGACGCGCGATGAGACCGACAGCCGAGGCCGCGAGGTCACGCGGCTCGACGCCGCCAAGGAGTCCGCCGGCGAGCTCGTCGAATCGCTCCGCGAGGCCGGCCTCCTCCAGCGCGATTCGGCCGATGAAGCGATGGTCGTCCTCTTCGACACCACCGCCACCGTCCGCCAGAACTTCACCGGCGACAAGGGCATTCTCAAGTCCGCCCTCGACTCGATCAACGCCACCGAGAGCCCGACGCTCATCAAGGAGGCGATGCGCCTCGCCAAGGCCCACGCGCCCCAGCGCATCGTCGAGGGCCAGGGCCTCGACTTCGGCGAACCCATCACCATCCACATCTTCTCCGATGGCAACCTGCCCGATGCCAGCGAGGCCAAGGCCGATCCAACCGACGAGGTCCTCTTCCACCGCTTCGGCAAGGCCGAGACCGGCAACATCGCGATCACCGGTGTGCGCTCCGACCGCTCCTTCGAGGACCCCTCGCAGCTCTCGGTCTATGTCTCGCTGCAGAACAACGAGACGACCCAGCGGTCGGTCGACATCGAACTGGTGATCGACGGTGTTGTCTCGGGCATCCGCAATTCGCTCGTGCCCGCGGCCTCATCCACACTCCTCAGCGGCGTCGCCGCCGCCCGTGAGCGCCGCGATCAGGCCGACATCGCCGCGGCCACCAGCGAGACCGGCACGGCCACCGACGCCGCGCTCCCCGAGCCCGAGACGAAGATCGAGCCCGGGATCGGCGGCGTCGTCTTCCAGATCAGCCGCAGCGAGGGGGCGGTGATCCAGATCAACCTCCGCAGCCCCGGCACCGGCGAGCTCCTCGCCGATGCGCTCCGCATCGATAACCAGGCGTGGCTGATCGTGCCCCCGGCCCGCAAGCTGGCTGTGGCGCTCATCACCAACCGCGGCATCTCGCCGGTCGCCGATGTGCTCGAGGGCCTGCCCCTCGCCCGGCTCGTGACGATGGCGCCCGCCGATTTCGACCGCTTCCGCGCCGACAACCGCCTGGGCGAGTTCGATGTCTTCGTCTTCGATGGCTGGCTGCCCGAGGCCGCGCCCGAGAGCGTCGGCCTGCCGCCGGGGCGCTCGATCGTGCTCGGCGCTGTGCCGGGCGCGCGCTCGGGCATCACCGACAAGGGCGCCGGCCCCGCGACCGGCATCGTCGACTGGTCGCGCGACCACCCCGTGCTCCGCTACGCGCCCCTGGACACGCTCGTGATCATCGAATCGCGCCAGGTCGAGCTCGAGCAGGGCGGACCGACCGTCGCCATCGCCCGCGCCGACACCGGCCCGGCGATCCTCGAACTCACAACCGCAGACACCCACGCGATCATCGTGCCCTTCGACACGCTGCAGACCAACTGGCCCTTCAACCTCAGCTTCGTCATCTTCACCGCCACCGCGATCAACTACCTGGGCGATGATCTGGGCCTCTCGGGCGGCTCGCGTCAGCTCCGCCCCGGCTCGGTCCTTTCCGATCGCCTGCCGCTCAACGCGACGGATGTCCGTCTGCGGACCCCCGCCGGCGAGGAACAGACGCTGACGCCCGCGGCGGACGGCCGCATCGTCTTCGGCCCCGTCACCGAGACCGGGCTTTTCACCGTGTCGTGGAAGGGGCCGGAGGGGCCGTCGGATGTGGTGTCGGGCGGCCGGGTCCGCCGCGCCTACGCCTCGAACCTTTCCGATCCCGCGGAATCGATGGTGGGTAGTTCCGAACGAGTCGACCTGGCCAACGACCGCGTGTCGGCCCGCCAGGGCGGCGCGGCCGCGGCGGTGCAGCGGCTCTGGCCGTGGTTCCTCCTCGGTGCGCTGGCGGTCATGATGCTCGAGTGGTTCATCTACAACCGCAAGGTCCATGTGTAGGGTCGCAGCGGCGGCCAGAAACCCCAGGCCCGGATCCTGTCCCAGGACCTGTGGCCCGTGAGCAGGAACGCAGCACAGCGAGGAACGATGCGGGGAGTGCGGAGCGGACGAGCGGGGTGGTTGGCGAGCCTGATCGCGATGGTCATCGCGGTTCTCTTCCCCGTGGCCGCGGCGCAGGCCGCGCCGCCGAAGGTGAAGATCGTCGCCGTCACGCCGCTGATGAGCGACTTCCTCACCGCCGAGCGGTTCAATGTGCTCCGCGTCTATCTGTCCTCCGAACTGGCCATCTCCGGCGAGGTCCGGCTGACGTTCGACCAGGATGCATCGCAGCGCGCGACTGTCGTGGTGCCCTTCTCGACGACCCCGGGGCAGACGATCCCCGTTGATATCGTCGCCGCGTTCCCCAACCGATTGGATGTCGCGACGCTCACCGCGGGGGATGCCCGCGTCCGCCTTGAGCGCGGGATCGGCGGCAACCTGTCGCTGCCGAGGGTCATAAGCAACGACGTCATCGCGATCGTGACGGTCCCAGGGCGCGATGCGCTGACGCGTGGCTTCCGCGACCTCCCCACGCCCGACCGCTCGCCGATGCAGGGGCGCGAGTACATCACCGTGACGCCGGGGCAGATGCCGCGGCAGTGGATCGGGCTCGATGCGGTCGATGCGGTCATCATCACGCAGGACGCGTTCGACCTCCTCGACAATTCGCAGCAGGCCGCGCTGCGGACATGGCTCGAGAGCGGCGGCGAGGTCGTGCACATCGTCGGCCCCGCCGGCCCCGCGTGGCGGGATCTGCTCACCGACGGCCCCGCCGCGGAGTTCTTCGACATCGGCGACCAGATGCAGCGGCCCATCACCGCCGTCGAGCTTGATGCGTTCGGGCTCCCCAAGGCGAACGATGTGACCTACCGCATGGGCGCGCGGTCGATCCGCCTGACACCCCGCGCCAGCGACATGGGCTGGACGAACAAGGGCATCGCTCGGAACCGCAGCTCCGATCTGCTGGTCGAGACTGTCACTTCCGACACGGCGGCGATCGCGGTCGGGCCCGTCGGCCTGGGCCGGCTGACCGTGCTGGGGTTCGATCCGCTCGCGATCCACCCGCTGCAGAAGCCGGACCTGGGCCCGCGGGTGGTCGCGGCGATGCTCCCGCAGCCCGATGCGAACCAGAACCAGTACGGCTGGTACGGCTCGATGAGCGGACGCGACTACGCGCAGAACACCGCGCTGCAGAGCGCGGTCGACGGCGTGGTCCGTGCGCCGGTCTTCGGGCTGTGGTCGCTGATCGCCGTCGGTGTGGGCATCACCGCGCTGGGCCTGTTGCTGAGCGTCTTTGATGGCCTGTACCTGCGGCGGCGGCGGCTCCAGCACCGCTCGTGGCTCACAGCGATCGGCTGGATCTCGATCGCATCGGTCGTTGCGTACGTCGCGCCCGCGCTGCTCCGCGATGGCGACAGCCAGGTGGGTCACGCGGTGTGGATCGAAGCCATCGATCACGGCGACGGTCCGGCCCTCGCCCGACGCGCCGACATTCTCACCGTCTTCAGCGGCCGTCCGCAGTTCGTGCCCATGGACCTGGGCGTGGACCGCGCCTGGGTCCGCGGCGTGTCGACGCAGTACTACCTGAGCAATTCGGGTCTGCTCCCGCCGCTCGTCCTGCCGCAGAGCAACGACCGGCGCGGCGACCCCGGCTCCGCGCCGCCCGGGATCGCCTGCCCGCAGTGGTCGCTCCGTGTCCTCGCCGCGGTGGCGCCGATGATGCCGACAACGATCGACGGCGCGGCGGAACGCGTCGGGGACGAGTGGCGCATCCGTGTCACCGGGCTCCCCGAGGATCTGCAGCCCGGCGCGGGGCGCATCCTGATCGGCGGGAATTGGGCCGCCCTCGAGACCGATGGGGCCGATCAGGGCCCGGAGCGAGAGTACTACGCCGCTGCCGCGGCGACTCGCACCACCGAGCTCACCGCGCCCAACTTCGTCGCCTTCGGGCACACGCCGCGGAACGAGTTGCTGCTCGCGATGACGCATTCGGGCCGGTACGCACTCCTGCACCTGTTCGGCTCGGACAATTCCGATGCGGCGCGGCCCGTCATGATCGGCGAGCCTGCCTCGATGTACCGCCAATTGGACATGCTGCTGGTCGTCCCCATCCTCGGCGAGTCCGCCGCGCCGGCGTGGTCGCAGCCGCAAGCTGCGAACGCGGCCGCGCAGCCCCGCCGGCTCTGGCCCGCCGAGCTCCCGATCTCGACAGGACCTCGCACGAGCGAGATCCCCGAGGAGTTCCTCCCGGTAACCATCATCGAGAACCCGGGGATGACGCCGCCAGCTCCGCCCACGCCACCCACTCCGCCGTCCACCCCACAGGAGAAACCGGAGTGATCGAACTCCGCAACGTCAACAAGCACTTCGGTTCGCTCAAGGCGATCGACGATCTCAGCCTCGAGATCGGCCCCGGCGAACTCTTCGGCTTCATCGGCCCCAACGGCGCGGGCAAGAGCACCACGATGAAGGTGCTCGCATGCCTCCTGCGGCCCGACTCGGGCACGGCGAAGGTCTGCGGGTTCGACTGCAACAAGCAGGGCGACGAGATCCGCCGCGTGCTCGGCTACATGCCCGATTTTCTGGGCTTCTACGACGACCTGACCGTCGATGAATACCTGCAGTTCTTCGGCGCGGCCTTCGGACTGCCCCGCAAGCAGCGCAGAGCCACCATCGACGGCGTGCTCGAACTCACCGACCTCACCGCCAAGCGCGATGCGATGGTCAACAGCCTCTCCCGCGGCATGCAGCAGCGCCTCGGCGTCGCCCGAGTGCTGATGCACGACCCCAAGGTGCTGCTCCTTGATGAGCCCGCCAGCGGCCTCGACCCCCGCGCACGCATCGAGATGCGCAGCCTGCTCACCGAGCTGAGCCGCATGGGCAAATGTCTCATGGTCAGCTCGCACATCTTGACCGAGCTGGGCGAGATGTCGACCTCGATCGGCATCATCGAGCAGGGCAAGCTGCTCTACTCGGGCTCGCTCAGCGAAGCCCTCGCCCGCTCTCGCACCATCGGCGCTGTCGGCGACCGCGTCATCATCGTGCTCGAAGAAGGCGGCGCTCCGATCGAATCGGCACACGCCGCGATCAACGTCCTGGACCGCGTCGCCACCGTCGAGATCCGCCCCGCCACCCGCGAGCTCGATGTGACGCTCACGCCCGGGGATCACGGCCACCACTTCCTGATCGAGGCCCTCGTCGCCGCGGGCGCCCGCATCGCCGCGTTCAAGCCCCAGGCCGTCCGCCTCGAGGACGCCTTCCTCAAGCTCACCACCGGGGCGCTGCAATGACGACGCAGGGCGCACCCGCCGCCAAGCCCGGCTTCATCGAGCGCATCACGCTCAAGGTCCCCGGCGCCCTCTTCTTCAAGGAGGTCAACGTCGCCGGGCGTCAGCTCGCGACCTACCTCCTCCGCGGCGGGTACACCCTGGTCATGCTCGCTGTCGTCGCGATGGTCGCCGCGGGCGTGATCGTCAACGACTACGGCGACGGCAGCTCCGCCTCGCGCATCCAGCGGCTGCAGGCGCTCGCCCCCGCCGTCGCGACGGCCGTGCTCTGGGTCCAGCTCATCGCCCTCCCGCTCGCCGCGGTCTCGCTCACCGCCCCGCTCATCGCCGAGGAACGCCGATCCGGCACCCTCCAGACTCTGCTCACCACGCCGATGAAGGCCTGGCAGATCGTGCTGGGCAAGGTGCTCGGGCCCATCGTGCAGATCCTGATCTTGACGCTCCTGGGCGTGCCGATGCTGCTGGCCGTCCGCGTCTTCGGCGGCATCACCATCGAGTACATCCTCGCCGGCACAGCGCTGGCGATGTCGACCTGCATCCTCGCCGCGGTGTGCGGCCTGTTCGCATCCATCTCCTCCCGGCGCAGCCTCGCCGGCTCCGGACTGGGGATCGCGATCCTCCTCATCATCGATGGCGGCATCGCGCTTCTGGCGGCCTACCTCAACCACGAGCTGAACCTGGGCATCCGCGAGTGGATCTTCGCGGTGATTTTCCCGCCGATGGCGCTGATGATCCTCTCTGCCTCCGTGTTCAACGCGCCGGGCATGATCGGCGGCACGGCGGAAGTCTGGATCGGCGCGGCGGGCTGGAACCTCGCGTGGGCCGCGTTGCTCTTCTTCGCCACCTCATTGCGACTGCGGTCCGCGATGCTCAAGGACGCGGCCGGCGGCTCTGCCGTGATCGATCAGGACGAGGACGAGACGGCATCGAAAACCACGGCGCCGGCCGATGCGGCCGCCGCGGCCATGCCCGCAATCGCCCCGCCGACGATACCCAACGAGGCCGTTCACACCGCAGCGCAGACCAAGGAAAAGAAGCAGAAGAAGCCCAGGCGCCGCCGCGTCAAGGTCCGCCGCTACTCCCGCACCGTCGGCGATCACCCGCTGCTGTGGCGTGAGCTCCGCCAGCCCATGCTCCCCGGCAAGGCGATGACGATCATCGGATCGATCGTGCTCGTCGCCTGCCTCCTCCTCGTGCTCAACGCGAGCGGCTTCGACGAGGTCGGCGCGTACGCGGTCCTCTTCTCGATCGCCGGTGTGGTCATGATGTTCATGGCGCCCAACATCGGCGGCCCGGCCTTCAACACCGAGATCAGCGCCCGGACCTTCGAGAGCCTTCTCTCGACACCGATCACCGCGCGGCAGATGGTCTTCGCCAAGTTCGCGGGCGCTGTGCGCCGGCAGTGCATCCTGCCCGCGCTGATGGTGCTGCTCGCTCTGATGTCGATCGCCTTCACCGGCGAAGGGCTGATCTTCATCTTCGCGCTGTTCGTCGTCCTGATCCCGCCAGCGCTCTTCATGACGGCGCTGGCGATCCGCTACAGCCTGACCAAGCGACGCCCCACCGCCGCGGCGGGTATCGCGCTGCTGATCGGCGCGCTCATCTGGGTCGTCCCGCCCTTCCTCTTCGGGCTCACCGCCGCGATGATCTACGACTTCACCGACGAGGACCTTCTCGCCAAGGCCCTGAGCATCTATCTCGTGCTCAATCCCGCCGCGCTCTACGGCACCTGCCTCTCGACGCTCGAGAGCCACAGCGACACCGTCAGGTTCTTCTCGTTCGACCGGATCAGCATGGCCGGCTTCGCCGGCATCTGCTTCACCTGCGCGGCGGTCTACAGCCTCGCCACCGTGCTCGCCCTCCGCAGCGCTGCGGCCAAGCTCGCCCAGTTGTCCAACCGAGTCGACTGACCAGCCACGACCGCCCCACCTCCCTGACCGCCCCCGGCCGCGACCTCGGGCGGCCCGGCCACGCGTCGGCCCCAATTCGGCCGCCGTTCGGCACCTCGGTTCCAGATCGCCCCCCCGCCGGACCGATATCCAACTCCGGATGAACCGCCCGCGCCCCCTCCGCGCCCTCGCACTCCCGGCCACACTCGCCGCGGCGATCCACGCGCACGCTCAGCCCGAGCCCGCCGCCGTCCGCCCCGCCTCCGCCGGACGCATCATCCGCGCCTTCGACTTCGAGGAGCGCGAGTCCAACCCGTTCCCCATCCCTCAGTTCTGGGAGCAGATCACCGGCGACCCCGCCGGCGCGGGCCGCATCGTGTACCCCGCCTGGAACGAGGCCCGCCTCGAGTACGCCGGCGAAACCGGCGACACACATACCACGGACCCCTACCGCGGCGAAGGCTCGCTCACGCTCCCCACCCGCGGCGGCAGCACGCTTCTCCGACTCGAGCCCGGCGTCCTCCCGATCTTCCAGGGCACCGACTACCGCATCGCCGCCGTCGTCCGAACCCGCGATCTCACCCACGCCCGCGCCTTCATCACCGCGCGCTTCCTCGATGCCTCGGGCCGCCGCATCCCCGGCGCTCAGACCATCTCCAGCCCGATCATCTCCAACGACGAGTGGACACCCGTCTCGATCGACCTCATCGGCGAAGCCGCCGATGCGGCGTTCATCCAGCTCGACCTCTCGCTTCTGCAGCCGCGCGAGTTCATCACGCCGCGGCTGGGCGCGTTCCAGGTCTGGGAGCAGGACATCAACGCCGCCGCGACCTTCGACGACGTCACCATCGCGCAGCTCCCCCGCGTCGAGCTCACCACCGCCGATCCGATCAACACCTTCGTCGGCGACAACCGCCCCGTGCTCCGCGGCCTGGTCCGCGATCTCGCCGGCGAGACGCTCGACGCGACACTCGTCATCCGCGATATCGACGGCGGCGTCATCGAGTCGAAGATCACCACGCTCTCGACCGGTTCCCTCGATGAGACCTGGACACCCGCGCTCCCGGCATACGGCTGGTACGAGGCCTCGATGCGCGTCGAGAATGCGCAGGGAGAGGTCGGCGCCTCACGCATCGAGTTCATCTGGCTGCCCGCGCCCACGGTAATGACGAGCATGGACGAGGCCCTCGCCCGCTCCAACTCCCGCGCCCGCACCGCGCCGACGCTCTCGCCCGACCGCAACCGCTTCGCGCTCTCGATCGCGACCCTGCCGCCCGCCAGCAACACGACGATCCCGCGGCTCGTCGAGATCGCCGGCTCGGGGATCGTCTCGCTCCCGGCCTTTGATCACCGCGCTGCAGCGCCGCCCAGCGAGCAGAACCTCTACCCCGCGATCGATGCGCTGCTCATCGGCGGACGCGAGGTCACACTCTCGCTCCCGGCCGCTCCGCTCGCTTCCGCCGGCTACGGCGACGCGTGGACCACGCTCTGCGGCGACGCCGCGAACTGGATGCCCGCGATGTCGCCGCTCCTGGAGAAGTACGGCCAGCGCATCCGCTCGTGGCAGATCGGTCCGATCGCCGACGGCGGCGCCTTCTGGCGGGCCCAGCCCGCGGCAGAAGCCGAATCGATCCGACAAGGCCTCTCGGCGCTCGTCACCGGCCCGGTCATCGCCATCCCGACCTCGGTCACGCTCGACTGGCCCGACCGCGTGCTGCGCGATCTGGGGAGCGAGGCCGAGCTCTTCGCGCTCGCCCCCGCCGATCTCACGCCCGAGGGTCTCGGGCTCTTTGTCTCGATGTGGCACGCCGACGCCGCGAGCGCCGGCGCCGCGCCCTGGCTCAACATCTTTCTCGATACCAGCCGCGACCCCGCCGAGGATCGTCGCGCCGCCGCGGCGGATCTCACGCGCCGCGCCGTCGAGGTGTGGAAGCGGGCCTTCTCCACACAAGGCCCGGCCCCCGCGCTCGGACTCCACGAGCCCTGGACGATCTCCAAAGGCCCGCGCCCGACGCCGATGCCCGCGCCCGAACTCGCGGCGTGGCGCAACCTGATCGACCGCATCGCCGACCGCCGCTACGCGGGCGAGTTCCCCGTCGGTGACGGTGTGACCTGCTCGATCTTCGTGCCCGCGTCCGGCGCGGAGCCCGGCCGCGGCGGCATGCTTGTCGCCTGGAACCGCTGGGCCGATCCCGACCGCGCTGTGCTCGAAACCCATCTGGGCGATGGGCCCATCCGCGTCGTCGACATCTTCGGGAACGCGACGACCGTGACGCCGCTCCCCGCGCCCAGCGGGCAGCGGCCCAACTGCCGCATCCCCATCGGAGCCGAGCCCATCTTCATCGAGGGCGTCGATGCGCACCTGGTGCGCATGATCGCGGTCGCGCGCCTCGAGTCCAACACGAACGAGCAGGAGCGGTTCATACTTGTCGAGAACCCGTGGCCCCGCGCGGTCGCGGGCTCGCTCACGATCGTCGAGCCCGGGCTCGACGGCAACGGGATCCGTGATCGTTCGTGGCGAATCTCGCCGCGATTGTCACGTTTCATGCTCCAGACCGATGAATCAACGCGGCTGCCGGTGCGCTTCGCTTTCAACCCGGCTCAGGAGGTCAACACCCGCGACCTCGTGCTCAATCTCGAGCTGTCCGATCTCGACGGCGGGTTCATCCAGATCCGCCGAAGCCTGGATATCGCGCTCTCGACGATGCGCGTCGATCTCGCCTACATCACCGGCGGCGAGAACGGCGAAGATGTGGTGATCGAGGCGGCGATCTCCAACACCGGCGAAGCGCCGCTCACCCTCGACCTCACCGCCTTCGCGCCCGACCTGCCGCGGTCGAAGACGACCGTGACCGAATTGCTGCCGGGCCGCCAGACGGTGCGCCGATTCACGTTCGAGGGCGCTTTCGACCGCATCCGCGGCCAGCGCATTGTGGTATCGGTGGCCGATGTCTACTCGGGCGCTGCGCTCACGCGGTCGGTCGAGATCCGCTGAGGCCCGCGGGCCTGGCCCGCTCAGGCCGGCGCGAGCGTGAACAGGTAGTACCCCGGCTCGTGCGCATCGACCGGCTCGCCCGCGGCGTTGTGTACCGCCTCGATCGCCAGCCCGCCCTTCGCGGTCACATCCCGCCACTGCTTCAGGTTGTATCCGCGCAGGCCGTAGGTCGAATCGATGTGCTCGACGCCTCGCGGGCGCTCCACCGTCATGTGGCTGATCACCCGCTCGACCCGCGCTGCATCGCCGCGCGAACCCGTCGGCGGCAGGTACTGCACCACCTGCGTCACCTTGCATCGGCCGCGGGCGCCGACCCAGACATCCTCGGTCTCTTCCTCGATCCCGTACGCCGAGAGCGTGAGGCCCACGATGTACCGCCCGCCGCGGGCGAGCACGCGTCCCACGGCGCGCAAATGCGCAACCATCGCCGCATCGGTCTCGAGGTGCCGGATGGTGTTGATGAGATTGAAAGCGACCGCCACCTTCGGCCGGCAGTCCTTGAAGACCGTTCCCGCCGCGCTCTCGAAGTCGCGCATGTCCGCGACGAAGTGCGTCAGTTCCTTCGCCAGCCCCGCGCCCGCGGCACGCTCGTCCGCGTACGCCACCATGGCCGGGCTCAGGTCGAAGCCGATGCCGCGGAATCGGGAACGCTCCGCGCTGCGTCGACCGTACCACCGCGCCACCGCACGCAGGAACCGACCGGTGCCACAGGCCGGCTCGAGCCACGCGCCCTTCACCCGCGCCAGCGGCGACGACTCCACCACGCGGATCAAACCGCGCACATCATCCGCCGTGCCCGGCGCGTGCAGGATGTCGTAGATGCTCGGATCCGCGTAGAAGTCGGCTGACTTTGAATTGGCTTCGCCCATGCGTCGGGCAGCGTAGCGGATGATCGAACGCCGGGCACGACTCGTCCCAGCGCGGGGCCGTTCTTAGCCGACACCCGGCAGGTTCTTGTCGATCCAGTCGTCCTGCCGCAGCACGCCCGCGCGGTTCCGCCGGTCCCGCGCCTGGCTCCGTCGCTGCGCCAGCGCGAAAATCGCCCGGTTCCCGCTCCCCCCCGACAACTCCGGCCCGCCCGCACGCGTCTTCGCCACCGCGGCGGCGCTCCGCGCGAAGTTCTGCACCAGTTCATCCTCGAGCGACACGAAGATCTGCGCCGAGCCCGGATCCCCCTGCCGCCCGGCGCGGCCGATGAACTGGCGGTCGATCCGCCGCGCGCCGTGCATCTCGGTCAGCAGTACGTGCAGCCCGCCGGTACGCCGGCCCTTGTGATCGAGCATGATGTCCGTGCCGCGGCCGGCCATGTTCGTCGCGACCGTGATCGCCGCCTCGCCCTTCACACCCGGTGAGCCGCCCTGGCCCGCCCGCGCGATCAGCTCGGCTTCTTCCTTGTCGAAATTGGCGTTGAGCACCTGGTGCTCGAGGCCCCGCTCATCCAGCAGCCGCGACAGCAGCTCCGAGGCCGCGATCGAGCGCGTGCCCACGAGGATCGGCCGGCCTTCCATGTGGATGGTCTCGATCGAGGCAACGATCGCGTCCCACTTGTCGCGGGCGGTTGCAAAGATCCGCATCGGCCACTCTGCGCGGATCACCGGCTTGTTCGTCGGGATCACGGTCACCGGGCGGCTGTAGACGCTCTCGATCTCCCCGATCGCGTCCGCCGCGGTGCCCGTCATGCCGCACAGGAACGGGTAGCTGCGGTAGAACCGCTGGAAGCTCATCCGCGCCAGCGTCTCGCGGTCCGCGGTGATCTCGACGCCTTCCTTCGCTTCGACGCTCTGGTGCAGCCCGTGCTCCCACGACCGGTCCGCCAGGAACCGCCCGGTGTACTCATCCACGATGACAACCTTGCCATCGACGATCTCGTACTGCTGGCCGCGGTGGTAGCAGTGCTCGGCGACGAGGGCCTGCTTGATGAGCTCCTCACCGCGGCGGGTCGCCTTCCAGATCGGATCGCCGCCGCGTTCGAGCGTCTCGGCGAACATCTGCTCGCAGCGTTCCTCGCCGCGGCGCTTGAGCTCCGCCTTCCGGCGCACCTTGTCGACCGTGTAGTCGGGGCCGTTGTCGAGCTTGAGCGCCATCCGCCGCGCTGCGGCGTAGATCTGCGCCATCTCGTCCTCGCGGCGCGACCGCGCGATGATCAGCGGCACCACGCCTTCATCGATCAATACCGCATCGGCCTCATCGACCAGCGCTGCGCGCAGGCCGGGGATCATCGGCGCGATGTTGCTCGCCCCACCACCACCCATGCCACCACCCCCACCACCACTCTGCGACAACGCCATCGCCGTCCGCCCCGCCCATGGTGACCGCAGCGGCCCCATGCGGATCTGATCGCGCAGGTAGTCCGCCGTGATCTGTTTGGGCGTGCCGTAGACGATCGGCTTGGCGTAGATCGCGAACCGCTCGCCCGGGTCGGTCTCCTGCGTGATCGCACCGACATCGAGCAGGCATCGCCTGTAGATCCCCCGCCGCGACTCGGCATCGCGCGCGGCCAGGTAGTCGTTCACCGTAAAGACGTGCAGATGCCGCCGCTCCCAGGCGATCAGCGGCGCGGCGATCGAGCCCGTCAGCGTCTTGCCCTCACCCGTGAGCATCTCGATGATGCGGCCGTGGTAGAGCGCGAGCGCTCCGATCACCTGCACCCGGAACGCCTCCTGCCCGGTCGCCCGCCGCGCCACCTCGCGGACGATCGCCATCGCCCGCACCACCCGCTCGTGATCGTGCCGGCCCCGCAGGAACTGCTCGCGGATCCGCTCGACGCCGTCATCGAGCGCGGCCTCGCTGAGGTTGTGCATCTCGCCCTCGAGGGCGAGCACCGAATCCGCCATCGCGGACAGCACACCCGAACGCATCTTGCGATGGCGCAGCAGCATCAGCCCGCGCGAGGCCACGCGGTCGAGCCCCTTGTACGACGGCGGGCGGATGCGGCGGCTCCGCATCGCCTCGTACATCGCGTTGTACTGGGTCAGCGCCTGGCTCATCGCACTCTCGTCGGCCCCCACGCGATCACAGCTTCGCCCGCCCCTGCAGCAGCTTCTCGAGCCGGTCGGTCCACTGCGCGAGCAGCGGCTTGTCGGGCAGCGAGAACCGCAGGTACACCCGCTCCCCGGGCTCGCCCGGCAGCGCGGTCGACGATGCTTCACCGTCGGCCGCGAGCGCGAGGAAGTGCCCCTCGAAGAGCGGCGTCTTCGCCGTCAGGCCGGTCTGGTCCTGCATGTCGGTCTCGATCCCGCCGCCGCCGCCGTAGCCGAGCGCTGCGTGCGGCAGCTCGCGCCGACCCGCGGCGATGATGCGCTGCGTCCGCGCTGTCACGGTCTCGTGACGCGACGACGCCAGCTTCATCTCCACCTCGTACGCCTCAGGCGACAGGCCGAAGAGCCAGCTCGCCTCGGTCTGCGTCAGCGTCGCCGTCACACGCAGGTGCTCATCATCGACCACCTCGCACACCGGCGTCCCCTCGCGGAGGAGCGCGCCCACCATCAGCTGCGGGTCGTTGCCCACGATCACGCCCGCGTGCGGCGCGGTGATGTGCAGCCGGCGCTCGCGGTCCTCGAGGTTCGCCACCTGCCGCTCGAGCATCGCGATGTACTGCCGGGCGACCTGCGCTTCGGCCGCATCGCGGCTGGTCGCCTGCACCTCGCGGCTGCGGGCCTCGAGCAGCTGCGCCCGCGACAGCCGCAGCTGCGCTGTCAGATACGGGCTCTCGAGCACGGCGATCGTCTCGCCCGCCTCGACATGATCGCCCGGACGCTTCTTCGCCTCGATCACGAACCCATCGGTCCCGGCGTACACGCCCGACCGCTCCATCGATTCGACGATGCCCACCGCCCGACGCCGGTCCGGCGCGGGGATCACTCCCACAGAGACCACGATCAGGGCGATCAGCGCCAGGCTCGTCGCAATCGCCCGCGGCCGGAAGTCCGCCAGCAGCGGGCTCGACGCCAGCCAGTGCACGAACGAGCCCACCGGCATCACGAACCACATCGCCGCGGTCCAGATCGCCAGGAGCAGGCCGATCGCGAAGAGCTTGCCCATCACGAACAGCGTGATCGAGAAGAAGAGGAAGATCCGGTACGCCGCCGCGGCGATGCCGTAGACCACCAGGATCCACGCCTCGCTCACGCTCCCCGTCGGCGGGATCGGGTTCTTCACGCGGTACAGGTGCTTCTGCGCCAGGTACTTGAGCATCGAGAACGACCGCTGCTGAAGATTCGGAATCTCCAGCAGATCGCTCAGGATGTAGTACCCGTCGAACCGCATCAACGGGTTCGCGTTGAAGAGCACGGTAGAGATGCTCGCGGTGAGCATCAGGTTGTAGGCGAGCTGCTTGACGAGGCTCTCGTTGGCGGCGTTGAGCCAGATGAACGCGGCGACCGATGCGAGCGCGAGCTCGAAGATCATGCCGCCCGCGCCCACCGCCATCCGCCGCCACTTGCTGCCAAAGCCCCACGCCGCGGAAGCATCGACATACGGCGCAGGCACGAGCACCAGCATCATCGCGCCGAACTCGGGCACCTGTCCGCCGAACCGCTTGGTGATGACACCGTGCCCGGTCTCGTGCACCAGCTTGGCGAGCACGAACATCGCCATGATCGCGGGCCAGTTGCTGGGCGCGATCGCCGAATCAAAGCCCGTGACCAGCGCTTCCCATTCCGGCACCAGCGCGGCGATCGCCGCGATCATGAGGATGAACCACAGCCCCAGCCCGATCTTCCCGATCAGCGGCCGAAGGATCGGCTCGATCCACGCCAATATCCGGTCCGGATTGAAGAGCCGGACCTTGAAATACATGATGCCGATCGCCTGGGACCGGAGTTTCTTGGCCTTCCGCTCGCGGCCCCGTCGCAGGAACTGCTCGGTCTCGGGGGCGATGTCCCCCGCGAGCAGGTTCGACTGGTAGAGCTGCGAGAGCAGCTGCAGCACCTCGTTCTGCGTGAGCGCTTCATCGCCGTGCCGCGTGAGGCCCAGCCGCCAGATCTCCTCGACCGTCCGCGTGCCGTCAAAGAGCCCCACGAACTCGTGCCCCACCGGGCTGAGCCGGAAGAAGCCGTTCGAGGAGGGGTCGTGGACAACATGCCAGCGCCGGCCGCGGTAATGCTGCCGCGTGATCTGCACGTGCGGACGCAGCCGCGGGCGCAGCTGCCGCACACGGTGCCAGAAGGGCGAGAATGTGGAACGTTCGCTCATCGCAGTTGTATCTGATCAGACGTGTCTGCCCGCGGCTGGCCTCACCACCACAGCCAGATCCGCAACTGGTCCGCGATCCGCCGCGTCCCGATCCACACCAGCGGCTTGGTCTCGCCGTTGAACTTCGCCCGGCCTTCCATGCCCGGCTTGAACCACGCCGGCGCTTCATCGGTCAGCCGGCCGTACACCTCGAAGGCGTTCTGTCCCTCATCCGCCCGCGAGAGCGGCACGATGCGGTCAACGACGAACGGCGCCTTGAACGACGGGTTGCTCTTCGGGCTCAACTCGCCGGTCTGCCCCTCGCTGATCATCGCGATGTCGCTGTCCTCGACCTTCGCTACCACGATCGTCGACGACAGGTCCGCGATCTCGAAGAGCTTGTCGCCCAGCTTGAGCTGCGAACCGATCTTGTCCTTGAGGTCGCCGGTAATGATCGTGCCCGTCATCGGCGCGGCGATCGTCGCCCGCTCGATCTGGTGCGCGAGCAGGTCATGCTTCGACCGCGCCTGCTCGGCCCGGGCCGAGGCCTGCTGCGCCGCGGCAAGGTTGCCCCGCTTGAGCTCCTCATCCGCCTGCGTCTCGAACTGCACGATCTGGCTGCGGGCCTCGAGCTGCTGCAGCTTGAGCTCGGTCGTGTCCAGCTCGACCATCAGGTCGCCCTGCGCCACCTTCCGCCCCGCCTCGATCTCCTCGCCCAGGCTCGCGACGATGCCATCAAACGGAGCCGCGATCGTCCGTCGCTCGAAGGGCTGCAGCTCCATCGGCGCGCCGATGCGGTACGGCGTCCGGATCACAAACACCGCGATCGTCGCCAGCATTACGATCACGCCCACCAGCTTCCACACCGTGTGCTTCGGGCCCACCGCCCACGCCCCGGCGCGCACGAGCGAGTCCCACGCCCGCAGCGGCAGCGCGCGGTCATCGCTGTGCCGCACCGCCAGCACCGGCGCGAGCAGGTCGAGAGCCGACTGCATCAGCTCGATCAGCCCCAGCTCGAACCGCGTGCCCCGCCCCGACTCGATCGTCACCACACCCACGATCTTCTCGCCGCGCGGATCGCCGATCCGCAGCGGGAAGCTCGCCACCGTCAGCCGCGCATCGGTCGCCGCGAGTTCGCGGTGCGCCTGCGTCACCGCCTGCAACAACACCACATCCGCGCCCTCGCCCTCCGCCGGCGGCGGCGGATACAGCACCGTCTGCTCTTGATCGAGGCTTTCCTCCATCGCGTGCTCGAGCTTCTGCACCATCGCCAGGCGACGGTCGATCTGCTCGGTATCGCTCAGCGCGATCATCTTCACGCTCTTGCGGCCGGTATCACCCGTCGGCGATCGCGACACCCGTCCGCCCGTCCCCGGCCCCTCGACCCAGCCGATCGCCACGCGATCGACCGACAACTGCCGGCACAGGTCGTTAGCGAGCTGGATGCAGCAACCCTTGAACCCTTCCGTCGCGTTGATCGACGCGATCAGCCGCGTCGCCAGATCGAGCGCGGCCGTCGTCTGCCGCATCCGCCGCAGCGACTGGTTCGCCGCGTGCCCGTGGATGTACCCCGCGCAGATCTCCAGGATCGCCAGCGTCGTCTGCACCGCCTGCCGCGACCGCGGCTCGAGCAGCAGCGTCACCACGCCCACCACCGGCCCCAGGCTCTGATCCCCCTGACCCCCCGCCGTCACCGGCACCGCGATCACATAGCCGCGGCCGCCGCCGGCGTCGTACATCATCTCGTTGTCGAGCGAGAACACCTGCGGCTGCCGGCTCGACGCCGCGGACCGCGCTGCCGCGCGCACATCACCGAGCTGATCGATCCGGCCATCATCCAGCCCCCGCGGCGAGCCGAGCTCCGCGATCGGGTCCGAACCCTCCGCGTAGGGCCACGACAGCTGCGCCTTCGGCTCCGCGCCCGCGGGCCCGTCCTCGCGCACGCCGGCCGTCCGCCAGAAGACCGCCTGCCGCGCGCTGCTCACCTGCCCGAGCACCGCTGTCAGCCGCGCGAGAAACACGCGATCGTCCGCGGCGGGGGCCGAAAGCTCGGCCACCACACGCTGCCAACCCGGAGTCCGCAGATTCGAGAGATCGATCACTTCAGGATTCCTTCGGACACGCCGCTCCCTCGCTCAAAGGCGAGCCGGCCACCCATCCACCGCCCACGTTGCAAACCGCCCGCGTTGCAACACGATGCGCGAGCCCCGCCCCGCTTACTCCCGCCGCGTCGCCGTCGTCTCGCCCGTGTCGTTCCGCAGCAGGCTCAACCGCTGCGCCACCGCATCTTCCGGAGCACTGAACCGCACCCAAGCGGAATCGCCCGCGATCAGCCGGTCGGGACCCTCGGGGTTCTTGAGTTCGACACGGATCCGCCGCGTCCGGCTCGCCGGGTCGGCCGAGGGCGCTACCTCGATCACGGTGCCCTTCGCCAGCCGGCCCGTGCCCGCCAAGTCCAGGAGGATCCACGCCTCATCGCCGTTCTTGAGCTTCAGCGTGGTCGGATCATCCATCGGCGCGGGCACATCGATCCACAGCGTGTCGACGTTGATTACCCGCAGCACCTTGTCCTGCTCAGAAACCGACTGGCCCACATCGACCATCACCAGGTCGACCGTGCCGTCGAAGGGCGCCTTCAGATAGAACTTGTCGACGCGGGCCTCGCGCACGCGGAGCCCCACCGACTCCTGCCGCTGCTGCAGCACCGCGTTCTTCCAATCCAGCTCGCGCAGCTCGGCGGTCAGCTTGGCCCGGTCGACCTCCTGCACCGATGCTCCGCCCTTGCTGCGGGCATCGACCAGGTTGTCGTACTCGACGACGGCGTACTCCCACGCCTTCTTGGCCTGCTGCACCGGCAGGTCCGTCTCGGCCCGCAGCCGCTGCAGCTCGAGCATCTGCACATCCTCGGAGTCATCGCCGCGGACGAGCATCTGCCCCTCCGTGACCTGCTGACCGCCGCGGACCAAGACCTCGCTGATCCGGGTCGGGAGCGCGAAGCCCATGACCGAATCGTGGCTCGGGCGCGTGATCGCCTTGTAGCCGTTGAAGTTGCGGATCAGGGAGGTGTCGATCTGCTTGCGCGTGACTTCAGTCGACCCAGTCGCCGGCTGGGCCATCGCGGGCGCCGCCACGCCGGCCAGACCACACAGAACAAGACCCAACCAAGGCGCGGCGACCCTGGCCGCAGCGCGCGAGTTCAACAGTTCCTTCATGGGCAAGTATACGATCAGAGCCCGTCCGGCTGTTTCCCGCAATACACACCCGCGGCCCCAATCTGGGCCATCTACCCGGGGGGTGAAACCGGACCACGGCCGCCCGCCGGTACGCGGCCGGGCCGCCGCCCCCCTCCCCCCCCGCGGCTCGCCGGGGGACCCATCACCGCCTCAACCGCCTATCCCCAAACCACCTATCGTTCATGCCCGGAAGTACCCGGCTGGAGAAGTTCGCCGTGCCCAACGCTGCTGCCCCCCACTCGGCCGCCCGTTCGTCGTCCGCCCTCGCCCTGAACGGCGGCACGCCCGTCTCCGCCAAGGCCGTCCCCTTCATGTCGACCGCCCTGACCGAGGCCGATATCGCCGCGGTCACCGCCGTCCTCAAGACCGGCATGCTCCGACAGGCCTCCAGGTGCGCCGAGCTCGAAGACCGCTGGTCCAAACTGACCGATGCGAAGCACTCGATGACCTGCGCCAACGGCACCTGCGCCCTGCAGCTCGCCTACGAGCCTTTGTTTGAACCCGGCGATGAGGTCCTCGTCCCCGCCTGGAGCTACATCGCCACCGTCTCGATGGTCGTCGCCCGCGGCGGCGTCCCCGTCTTTGTCGAGGCCGACCCCGAGACCTTCCAGATCGATGTCGCCGACCTGGCCCGCAAGGTCACCGGCAAGACCACCGCCATCGCCGCGACGCACCTCTACGGCTGCCCCGTCGATATCGACGGCGTCCAGAAGGTCGCCGCCAAGCACGGCCTCAAGGTGATCTACGACGCCGCGCAGGCGCACCTGTCGCGCTGGAAGGGCAAGGGCATCGGCGCCTTCGGCGATGCGGTGACCTATTCGCTCTACGCGACCAAGAACCTCGCCACCGGCGAGGGCGGCCTGATCACCTGCAACGACGACACCCTCGCCCGCGACATCAAGCTCCTCCGCTCGCACGGCGAGACCGACAAGTACCTCCACGAGCGCGTCGGTTACAACTACCGCATGAACGACCTGACGGGCGCCCTGGGCTGCTCGCGGCTCGACCGCCTGCAGGACCAGACCGACAAGCGCCGCGCCGCTGCGGCCCGCTACGACAGCATCCTCGCAGAGATCGATGCGATCGCCACGCCCGTCACCACCCCAGGCGCGGAGCCCGTCTACCACCTCTACACCTGCAAGCTCGACCTGAGCAAGGTGACCTGCACCCGCGACGAGTTCTGCAAGGCACTGGGCGCTGAGGGCGTCCCCACCGCGACCCACTACCCCCGCTCACTCCCCCACCAGCCCGCGCTCAAGAAGTACGCGAAGAACGACACGCCCGTGGCCGACGGCCTCAGCGCTGTGGTCTTCAGCCTCCCGATGCACCACGACCTGACCGACGATCACTTCCGCATCGTGGGCGAAGCGCTGCACAAGGTGACCGAGGCCTACCGGGCGTAAGCCCGCCCACCGTGGCACCGGCGACCACGCCGGTGCACCAGCGCACCTCGCGCTGAACACTCGAGAACACCAAAACCGTGCCACAGGCTCGCTGCTCTGAGCGAGCCTGTGGTCGTTTTGCACCAAACACACCTTGCGCACTGCCTTGGGTACCCCCACTCTCCGAGTGGGGTCTTGAGCAGTCGACCTGCGACTGACGAGAAAGCGCAATGCCGCGCACTTTCCGTCCCGCCCCACACGGAGTGTGGGGCTACCCAAACCTACTTCCCCCGCACCACCAAAACCCCCGCCTCCCCCCGCGCCACGATCTTGATCCCCTCCGCCACCGCCGCCGGCACCAGGCACGTCCGCCCCAGCTCCAGCTCCGTCTCTTCCGCCCCCTCCAGCGTCACCGCGCCCCGGACCACCATCACCACCACCGGCGCAGCGGTCGGCGCGGTCACCATCATCCGCCCCCGGTCCGGCAGCGCGATCTCATCGACACTGAAGAACTCGTTGTCCACCAGCCGCATCCCCATCTGCCCCGCCATCCGCGCACGGGGCGACGGCGCCGGGCCCCACGCGATGCACGCCAGGCTCTGCTCGATGTGCAGCTCGCGCCCCTGCCGCCCCCAGTCGTACACGCGGAAGGTTGTATCGCTGGGCGTCTGCACCTCCGCCACCAGCACCCCCGCGCCCAGCGCGTGCACCGTGCCGCTCGGGAGCGTGTGACACTCGCCCGGCACCGCCGGCGCTGCGACCATCAGATCCACCACGCCGCGGCCATCGCCTTCCTGCAGCGCGGCAGCGAACCGCTCGCGCGTCACGCCGTCCTTCACACCCTTGTAGATCACCGCCCCCGGCTCGGCATCGAGGATGTACCAACACTCGGTCTTGAGGTGCGCATCGGGATGGCTCGCCGCGTACGCCGGGCTCGGGTGCACCTGCACCGACAGGTTCTCGCGCGCATCCAGAAACTTGATCAGCAGCGGAAACCCGCCGTCCGCGGCCGGCCGCGCCCCACCCACCAGATCCGCACCCCACGCCCCCACCACATCCCGCAACGTCCGACCCTTCATCGGCCCCGCATCCACCACCGACCGCACGGCGCCGCCCCCCGCGCCCGAAGCGCTCGTCGCCGCGAGGTCCGCCAGTTCCCAGCTCTCCCCGATCCGCGCGCCAGCCGCAACCGGCTTCCCAAACCGCGAAAGACGATCACCGCCCCACACCTTCTCGAGCAGCACAGGAACAAAGGTCAGCGGGTACGGCTGCACGCCAGATTCAGACTTGCTCGGCTCGGTCATCGCGCGGCGTCTCCATCGGCGCCCGGTTCACCCGAGCCCGCACCACAGTACAACACCGCTCGAACCTCTACCGCGATCGTGAACGCCGCGGTCCCGCCGGGCCGCACGATCGCGCCCCGCCCCCCGTCACCCCCACTCACTCCATCGCCATCCCCGTGATCTGCGCTTCGAACGCGATCCGGTCCTCCACCACGCCCTGCACATCGACGATGAAGCGCCGCTTCTGGTACTTCACATCCTGGCACAGCACGTAGAACATGTCCCCGGGCTGCACCATGTTCCGGAACGCGCAGTTCTCCAGCCGCAGGAACGCGGCCAGCGTCGGCTCGCCCTTCCGCTTCGCGTACACATAGCACGCTAGCTGCGCGGCGGTCTCGACCATCAGCACACCCGGGAACATCGGCTTGCCGGGGAAATGGCCGGGCACCCAGAACGCATCGCTCCGGATCTCCGTCGCCCCCACCGACCGGGACATGTCCGGGCTGGTCCAGACGATCCGGTCGAGCAACGCCATCTGCCCCCGGTGTGGGTTCCACGCCTCGATCGCCTTCCGATCCGCCAGCGTGGCGTTCAAATCGATACCGGCGAGGTCGAAGAGAAACTTCGACCCCGCCGCGGGCGTTCCCGATGGTTCACCGCTCGCCGCCGGGGCCGAAGCCCCGCCCGACTCATTGCGGGCTGTCGGCATTCCGCATCTCCAGGACCTTCTGGCGGACTTCCTGCGCGGCGTTCTTGATCTCCTGCATGCTCTGACGCACGCGGGTGCCCGCAGCCTTGTTCCCGCCCTCGGCCTTCTTCAGGTCGTCCTCGATCTCGCTCATGATCTTCTTGATCTTCTCGAACGCTTCCATCGCTCCCCTTTCCCTCGGGGGCATGCCCCGAGCCCGCGCCCGTAGTGCGCGACCCTGACAAGGTAGTACCGCCCCGGCCCACCCCCTGATGGCGGTGGCTCCGACGCATTGGGCCATGCTAGCACGCCCTCAGGCCCCAGAAAGGCCGTTCCTATCGGCACACCTGGGGTAAAAGCCGCTCGATCTGCTCCAGAGCGGCGTGCAGGTACTTGGGGCCGCCCTCCCGGTCGATCACCGCCGGGGCACAGGCCGCCATGAGCACCCGCCGAACATTCACCAACTCCGGGTAGTGGTCGTCACACCCTAACCCCAGCTCCCGCCGGTATTTAGCCAGCACGGACACCGGCTTGAGCCCGTCCAGCAGCTCCTTGCACCCCCAGTACTGCCGCTCCAGATAGACCGCATCCTCGGTCCAGTGCCCGGGGTGAACCATGGCCAGGTCGATCAGGACGCACCGCTCCGACCCATCGCCGCACTTCCGCAGCATCGCGTTCCCGCCGTGCAGATCGCCGTGGCACCAGGCGTTGATCGGCCGCGTCTCCCAGCGCCGGATGAGCGTGGGCAGGTGCTTGGAGACCCGCTTGACCAGGTCGTTCCACTTCTGCCCTTCGGCGATCCGCCCGCTCTTGGCGACTTCGCGCGACCGGTCCAGCAGCGGCGCCCAGTCAGGACTCTTGGGGTGGCCATCGGGCTTCCATTGCCGGACCGCCGCGGCCTGGAACTCCGCCGCGGTCCGCAGCAGCGCATCGACCGTCTCGGGCAGGTGCTCTGCGTTCGACAGCCGCCCGCCGAGCGGATCGCCCTCGAACCGCTCCACTACCAGCCACGCCAGGTCGTACCCGCCCACCTCGTCGCCGCCCGCCACCAGCCGCGGCACGGGCAGGTGCTCGCCGTCGCCCTCGCTCCACCTGTGGATATCGCACGCGCCCAGATGGGACGTCCACCGGTGCTCGACCGGGCCGACTGGCAGTTTGATTAGGACACGGATCTCGCGGCCATCATCGAGCCGCCAGGTGCTGAAACCGGTAGAAGCGCCGCCCCGCTGCCACGCAGCGCGGAACCACTCGATCCTCCCGAGCCGGCCGCCACACTGCTCCCGGAGCACCGGCTCCAGCGCGACGGCCAACCCCTGGGTGTCACCATCCGGCACCTGCGACAAACCCATATCACCCGCAGTCTACCGCGATCCGCCGCGGCGTCACCCCGCTCCGCTCACATCCGATGCGGGATTCACATTCCCGGACTTGGACCACTCGTGCAGGGCACGCAGCTCTGCGAGCCCCAGCGACTCGGCGCGGGCCTCCGGGGCGATCCCAGGTGGGAACGGCCGCGACCGCCCCAGCACCGCGCCCAGCTGCTTGCGCCGCTTCTCAAAGAGCATCGAACAGAACGCGTGCAGAGCTTCAGGATCTTCGCAGCACGCCGCGGCCTTCCGCCGCACCGCCACCATCGCGCTGGTCACATCCGGCCGCGGCCAGAAGCACGCCGGCGGCAGCACGCCCACCAATTCCACCTCCGCCACGCACGCCGCGAGCACGCTGATCGGTCCGTAATCCTTCGACCCCGCGCCAGCGCCCAGCCGGTCCGCTACCTCGCGCTGGATCGTGACGAACAGGCCGCGGCAGCGCGGCACCTTCGCGAGCAGGATCGTCATCACCGGTGTGCCCGCGCCATACGGCAGGTTCGAGACCAGCGCGAACGGGCCCGGGCCGATCGCTTCGAGCAGGGCCGGGTTGAGCGAACGCTTGCCGTCGAGACAGTCGCCCTCGACCAGCGTGAAGTTCGGCCGATCCGCGAACCGCTCGCGGAGCATCGCCGCCAGGCCGCGGTCGATCTCCGCCGCGATCACGCGGCAGCCGCGGTCGAGCAGTTCCTCGGTCATCGTGCCCGTGCCGGGGCCGATCTCGAGGACTGTTTCACCCGCGCCGACCGCCGCGGCATCGACCAGCTTGCGGATCAGGTTGTGATCAATGAGGAAGTTCTGTCCGAACTGCTTCCGCGGCGAGAGGCCGTGAGCGGCGAGCATCGACTTGATCTCGGCGAGGGTCTGCATGCGTTGCTCTGATCCGCTACCAGGCCCCCGACAGGATCTGCTCGACCGCGTGGGCCACACCGTCCTCATCGTTGCGGAGCGTGTGCCGCTTCGCGGCCTGCCGGATCGATGGCACCGCGTTGCCCATCGCGATGCCCAGCCCCGCGTTCTGCATCATGCTCAGATCGTTGATCTCATCGCCGATCGCCGCGATCCGCGTTGGCGCAATGTCCAGCTGCTCGGCGATCCGCGACACCGCCGACCACTTGCTCGCCTCCCGGTGGAACAGCTCGAGGATGTGCAGCGACTCGCCCGCGGGGATGCGGTGATCGTGCCCCGGCCCCACCACCGCCGGGAACGCGTGCACGATCGCGCGATCGATGCACAGCGACTTGAGGCTCTCGCCCACGCCCGCCAGCCGGTTGGAAAACCCGCACGCCCCCACCCGCACGGTGTGCTCCGGGTGCTCATCGTCATCGAGATGATCGACATACCGCACCCGCACGCTCATCGCGCCGAACCACCACTCGGTCACCGGATCGAGCGCAATCCCGCCGCGGCCGCGGACCACCAGATAGTCGTACCCCGCCTCAAGCGGATCCTTGAGCACCAGCGCGGCCAGCTCATGTTGATGCAGATGCTCGACGCTCTCGGCGACCAACTCGCGCTCGATCGAGAACCGGTGCAGCGTGCGCGAAGTCCTCGGGCACGCGATGATCGCCCCGCCCGCAACCACCACCGCATCACTCTGCGCGATCGCCTCCAGCGCGGGCCGACACTCGACCAGCCCCCGCCCCGTACACACCGTCACCGCCATGCCGGCCTGACGCGCCGCCGCGATCGCCGCGGCATTCCGCGCCGACACACAACTATCCCGCCCGAGCAGGGTGCCATCGAGATCAACAGCGAGCAGGTCGTACTTGCGGGTCCCGGTCACGGGTTGAGGGTACGCGGCGGATCACCCCCGTGGCATCGGCATCGTGCCGATGGGT
>JBDZUZ010000159.1:0-8439 GCA_040255445.1 Planctomycetaceae bacterium
CAGGTTGGCCAGAGGACTTTCACCTCCGGGTGATCGAACATGCTCGGCACACCAATGAAACGGGCCGGGATGTGCTCCCGGCCCGCTCTCCGTTTCTGGCTGCGATCAGTCGGACCGCGACTTACCGCGGGTTCTTCGGATCGTTCCGATCCTTGCCGTCCTTGGCCCCATCCTTGTCGGGGTTGTAGTTGCGATTCGCCGGGGGAGCCATCTCCTGCGTCCGAATCTCAAAGGTGCGACCGTTCACGGTGATCGACTCGGCGAGCACGAACACCTTGCCGTCGAGCGTCACCTCAGCGCCGCGGACATTCACCTGATCGCCGTCGTTGAGCTTCACGCCCAGCCCGTCCAGGCGCTCGCGGTGGCCCAGGTGCACGGTGCGATCCTTGTTGCCGTCGTTGAGCGTGATCACCACGCCCTCACCCAGCGACTTGATCGACTGATTCCGATCGATCGACTCGATCTGGCCGGCGATGTTCACGGGCGTTCCGCCCGCTCGCATCTGCCGCCACGCCTCGTTGTCGCGGTTCGCGTTGTCGCGGTCGTTGGTGCGGGCGCGATCCATCTCGCGGCCGTCACGATCACGCCCGTCACGATCACGCATGTTCTGAGCCGGGTTCCCGGCCGGGCCACGGTCGTACGACGGCAGCGGCACGTTGTAGAACCGGTAGCTCTCGGCCTGCACCAGCACCGGGCCGAAGTGCTCATCGCCGCCCTCGACCTTGACCTTCGGCGCGGCCTCGAGCTGCGCCTTGGTCTTCGCGATCTGGAGGTTCATGTCCTCGTTGAAGCGGAAGGCCGGCATCGGCACGATCACCTTCTCGCCGCCCAGGCCCAGGACGCCGCCGACCTCGACCGTCGTCATCCCGATCGTCATCGAGGCCGGCTCGATGCCGATGTCCTCGAGCTCACCGACGGACTCGCCGTCAGAGGTGATGACGTTCGCATCGCGGATATCGCTCAGGAGCACGTGCCCCATGTGCATGTCGTCGATCCGCTCATCCTCGCTGTCCCACATCCGCCACCACGGGCGACCCTCTTCGTTGCGGTACTGGCGGGTGCGGTTGTCATCAACGGTCGTGATGTGCGAGGCGACGATCGTGCGACCCTCGGAGCTGGTGGTGGGCACGCCCTTGACCGTGATCTTCTGACCCTCACGCGGCAGGTAGGCCGGCGCGGTCCAGTCACCGCGGTTCATCCCCTCCTGATTTCGGCCTTCCTGATTCCGGCCCTCCTGATTCCGGGCTTCCTGGTCCCGGTCGCGGTTCGTCTCACGCACGCGGTCCGGGTTCCGCTCGGCCTGACGCTCCCGCTCACGCTCCGCGGCCCGGTCGTTGTCGGGCAGCGCATTGCGATCGTCCCGCGTGTTGGTCCGGTCGGCGCCGCGATTCGCGGGCTGCCGGTTGTCGGCGCCCTGATCGCGCCAGTTCTCGTGTGTCCGCTCGCTGTCCGCGATCACGCGGACCGTGTCGCCGCGCTCGGTCTTGAGCCGGATCACATGGTCGCCGCGCGTCTGCGGGTCGTTCGAACGCTCGACCGCGATCACCTCGCCGGTCATCGTCTCAACCTTGCCGCTCTTGAACGACTCGGTATAGCGGTCCGCCTCGGTCAGGCGGCTCTGCCAATGCCGCGAGTTGTTCAGGCCCAGGGCACGAGTCGTCTGGGAGTGGTGCGCTTCGCCCACAAACATCGCCCAGTCGTCCTTGTCATCCAGCCCCTTCGCGTTCTTGAGCTGCTCCGCCGTGAACGGCGCGGCGAACTGCTTCTCCGCCGGGTTCCACCGCAGCGTCTCGACCGGAACGCCGTAGTAGGTCTCGCCCAGCGAGCCCACCCCGCCGCGGCCGATCAACGCGATGTTGATCTCGCCGGTGCGGGCGTGCACGATCATGTCACGCAGGCGGCCGATGGTCTCGCCATCGCTGCCCTTGATCTCCGCATCCTCCATGTCCTTCGCGAGGGTCAGCGGCAGGAAGCGCGCGGTCACCACATCGACGCGGTCGACGTTGCCCGGAGTAACCCGAGGCTGGTTCTGCAGCCGGTCGCGATTGGTGTTCTGCTCGCGGTCCGGCTGGCGGTCCTGCTGCCGCTGCCGATCCGTGCGGTCCTGCTGCGCCAGCACAGCCGGCGTCAGCGCCAGACCCGCTGTCATCGCGATCGCGAGCACGTTGGTTCGTCGGAACATCGTCATTGAAAAGCTCCTTTCGGGGAAAGTCGTGTCTTGTCGGCGGGCCGCATCCCTCTCGGGCGCTGACCCCGCTCGATCGCTGGCGGGATCTGTCCCACCGGCCCTAACACGTTCTGTCGCGTCGATGAGTCGACCGTGAATCGGCCGTGAATCACCACTCATCGGAAACGACTCATCGGCATGTGTTCGGATCTCGCGGCCGCGGCTAGACCGGAAATTCAGGCCCCATTCCCGCCCGGACTCCCTCTCGCATCGCCCCGCAGCCCCCACGCACACCCACACATGCCGACAAATCCGCAACCGTTTCCCAACCGGGCAGCGATCGGCTACCCTTGGGCGACCCGAATTCCGGAGACTTTGCATGCCCCGCAAGACCGTCTACACGGCCAGCATCGACTACCTGCAGATCCTCGACGAGAACGGCGTTCTCGACGAGAAACTCGCCAAAGACACTCTCGCCGATGAAGAGGTGTTGGAGCTCTACAAGTACATGGTCAAGTGCCGCGTGCTGGATGAGACCGCTTTCAAGCTCCAGCGCTCCGGCCGCATGGGCACCTACCCGCAGAACAAGGGCCAGGAAGCCGCCGCCATCGGCTCGGGCTACGCCGCCAAACGCGGCACCGACTGGCTCGTCCCCTGCTACCGCGAGAACGCCGCCCTCTGGATGCACGGCCTGCCCATGCACTACGTCCTCCTCCACTGGATGGGCGATGAGCGCGGCAACCAGATCCCCGAGGGTGTCAACATGACGCCCCTGTCGATCCCCATCGGCACCCAGATGCTCCACGCCACCGGCATCGCCTGGGCCTTCAAGATGCGCAAGGAGCCCAAGGTCGCCGTCACGTACTTCGGCGACGGCGCCACCAGCGAGGGCGACTTCCACGAGGCCATGAACTTCGCCAGCGTCTTCCAGGTCCCCTGCGTCTTTTTCTGCCAGAACAACCACTGGGCGATCAGCGTCCCCCGCGAGAGCCAGATGGCCAGCGAGACCGTCGCCCAGAAGGCCATCGCCTACGGCATGCCCACCATCCAGGTCGACGGCAACGACCTCTTCGCCGTCTACAAGGCCTCCAAGGAAGCCGTCGAGCGCGCCCGCGGCGGCGGCGGCCCCTCCTTCATCGAGGCCGTCACCTACCGCCTCGCCGACCACACCACCGCCGACGATGCCCGCCGCTACCGCGACCCCAAGGAGCTCGAAGCCTGGGCCGGCAAGGACCCGCTCATCCGCCTCCGCAAGTTCCTCGATGCAAAGAAGCTCTGGAACGATGAGCAGCAGGAAGCGCTCGAAGCCGAGGCCCGCACCATGACCGCCGAGGTCATCAAGGCCGCGGAAGGCATCGAGAAGCCCAGCATCGACGACATCTTCGACTACACCTTCGCGCAGATCCCCGAGCAGCTCGAGATCCAGAAGCGCACGCTCAAGACCCACTCGCTCGGCCAGAACCCCGAGCAGATCGGCCTGAGCTCGGAAACCAGCAACACCTACTGACCCTTCGAAGGACGGAGACCGCCCATGCTCGTCGAGTTCCGGGGACTGCAGGGCGAGAAGCTCTTCATCAACCCCGACCATGTGATGTTCGTGACCAACGCCGAGGAACAGGACCACGCGGTCTTGATCCTCACCAACGGCCTCGAGATCGCCGTCGTCCCCACCGTCGATGAAGCCGCGAAGAAGATCGCCACGGCACTCGCCGGATCGAACGCACCACGCAAGTGACTTCACTTTCCTGAATCAACACAACGGAGCCACACCGTGCCCCGCACCGACAAGCAGCAGACCGATGGACTCACCCTCGTCGACGCCATCAACGAGGCCCTCTACCAGGAAATGGAAGCCGATGACCGCGTGGTCTGCCTCGGCGAAGATGTCGGCCTCAACGGCGGCGTCTTCCGCGTGACCGAAGGCCTCCAGAAGCGCTTCGGCGCTGAACGCGTCATCGACACGCCTCTCGCCGAATCCGGCATCATGGGCACCGCCATCGGCCTCGCGATGGCCGGCATGCGCCCCATCCCCGAGATCCAGTTCGAGGGCTTCCTCGGCCCCGCCTACGACCAGCTCTGCAACCACGCCGCCCGCTTCCGCACCCGCACCCGCGGCGCCGTCACCATTCCCATGGTCGTCCGCGTCCCCTGGGGTGGCGGCATCCACGCACCCGAGCTCCACTCCGATTCGCCCGAAGCGATCTACGTCCACCAGCCGGGCCTCAAGGTCCTCTGCCCCTCGACCCCCTACGACGCCAAGGGCCTCCTCACCGCCGCGATCCGCGACCCCGACCCCGTCGTCTTCTTCGAGCCCAAGCGCGTCTACCGCGCCTTCCGCGAAGTCATCCCCGAAGAGCAGTACGAGATCCCCATCGGCCAGGCCAAAGTCGTCAGCGAGGGCGAGCACATCACCGTCGTCACCTGGGGCTCGATGGTCTTCCAGTGCCTCGAAGCCATGGACAAGAACCTCAGCGAAGATGTCAGCGTCGAGCTCATCGACCTGCGCTCGCTCTACCCGCTCGACGTCGACACCGTGATCCAGTCCGTCCAGAAGACCGGCCGCTGCGTCGTCGTCCACGAAGCCCCCAAGACCGCCGGCCTGGGCGCCGAGATCACCACCCTCATCCAGGAACACTGCTTCCTCTACCTCAAAGCCCCCGTCCAGCGCGTCACCGGCTTCGACACCGTGATGCCCTACTACAAGCTGGAACTCGACTACCTGCCCGATGCAAACCGCATCGGCGCGGCGGTACAGCAGTGCTTGAGCTATTGAGAGAGCAGGGACAAGGGGACAAAGGGACAGAGGGACGAAGGGACAAAATGAGGGAAAGGGCGCTGCAATACAGCGCCCCCTCTTCATTGCGCACCGCAAAGCGCAATGCCTTTCCACTCTGTCCCTTCGTCCCTCTGTCCCTTTGTCCCTCGCCGCGTCATCCCGCCACCCCCACCAACCCGACCCCCGGCCGCACCAACACCACCTTCGTATACCCCACCCCAAACCCCATCCGTCACACATTCCGCTCCGTCGCCACGCCCGGCCGCGAACTGATCGTCACCACCCGCACGCCCGCCGCCGCCGCGGCGACATTGAAACGGTGCGCGATCAGCGCCTGCTGGATCCCCTTGCGGCGGTAGTCCGCCGCGACCGCGAGCCCGAAGAGCGCGGCCACTGCGCCCGCGATCTCCATCGCCCCGCCGCCGACACACCGCCCATCGATGTACGCCGCGTAGCCGCGCGTCCGCGCATGCCGCACACACCGCATCGTCACATCGATCTCCGCCTCGGTCACCGTGTGACCCTCCGGCGCAAACGCCCCCGCCACCACCTCGCCATACACCCGCACCGCCCGCTCATCGCCCGGGTCGACCTCCCGGATCTCCAGCCCCGCCGGCGGCGGAACCATCGCCCGCAGCCCCGCCTCCCCGCCCGGCACGCGGAAATACACGTGCTCAAAGCCCGTCAACGTGAACCCCCGCGCGGCAAGCCCCCGCAACAGCGCAGCATCCGTGTACGGCGACACCTCGATCCGCGCCTCCACCCCCCGCGGCTCAAACCACTCAATCAACGCATCGACCGCCCCCTCCGGCGCCGGCTCCGCCAATCCAACCCCCACCGCCATATTCAACCACGTCCCCGCCTCCCCGCGGCACATCACCCCACTCCCCAGCGGAGCAAACCCATCCGCAATCTCCGACATCCCCCGCGCCTGCCGCAACTCCTCCAACCGCGCAATCTCCGCAAGTTCAATCATCTCCATAGCCCAACAACCTACCCCAACCCCACCCCAAGCGCGCTGACCCGTCTTCCCCTTCGTGCCTGCGTGCCTTCGTGCCTCCCTGCCTTCCCCTTTGTCCCTCTGTCCCTTCGTCCCTCTGTCCCTTTCTCTCCCGCCCTTTGTCCCTTCGTCCCTTCCCCCGTACCCTTGGGCCTCACACGCGCGGGGGCCCCAGCCCCGCCCACCGACCCGGCCCACTTCAGAAGGACGCCCCCACAATGGCCCACGGCGCTTCGACCGACCCCAACGTCTTCATCCTCCCCGACCTCGGAGAGGGCGTGCACGAGGCCGAACTCATCAAGTGGCGCGTCAGCGTCGGTGACACCGTCAGCGAACACGACATCCTCGCCGAGATGGAGACCGACAAGGCCCTGGTCGAAGTCCCCAGCCCCCGCCCCGGCACCATCGCACAGCTTCACGGCTCCGAGGGCGAGATCCTCAAGGTCGGCAACCCCCTCGTGACCTACGGCGGTGAGGGCGGATCCAAGCCCGCGAAGCAGGCCGACAAGCCCATCCAGCAGAAGCCCGCCCCCAAGGCCGACAAAGCCGCGCCCCAGGCCGAAGAAGCAACCGAAGAACGCGAAGACGCCGGCACCGTCGTCGGCAAGATGGGCGGCGAAGTCGCCGGCATGACCGCCACCGGCGGCAAGGCCCTGGCCACCCCCGCCGTCCGCCGCCTCGCCCGCGATATGGGCGTCGACATCGACACCGTCCGCGGCACCGGTATCGGCGGCCGCGTCCTCGAGAAGGACGTCCGCGCCGCATCGAGCGGCGGCTCGCAGGCAAAGGCCCCCGCCGCCCGCCGCAATGTCCCCGATGTCGCTCCCATGGATCGCTCCGAGCCGCACAGCGCCGTCGTCGAGCGCCCCGCGACACCTCCCGCGCGCATGCCGGCCCCCGCATCCGGCCGCGACGAGTCCACCCGCATCCCCTTCCGCGGCGTCCGCCGCACCATCGCCAACCGCCTCAAGGAATCCATCACCCAGACGGTCCACTTCACCGTCATGGACGAGGCCGATGTCACCGCACTCGATTCCCTCCGCCGCAAGCTCGCGGCCGCGAGCGGCGAGAAGGTCTCCTTCCTCCCCTTCGTCGCCAGCGCCGTCGCCCGCGTCCTGGGCGACCAGCGCTTCCGCGCCTTGAACGCCACCACCGACGACGCCAACGAAGAAATCATCCAGCACCGCTCGGTGCACATGGGCATCGCCACCGACACCGACAGCGGCCTGATGGTCCCCGTCATACGCGATGCCGACCGCCTCGGCGTCCTCGAACTCGGCCGCGCGATTACCCAGATTGCCGAGTCCGCCCGGAGTCGCGCAATCCCGCGCGAGCAGCTCTCTGGCTCGACCTTCACCATCAGCAACGTCGGCAGCCACGCCGGCCGCTTCGCAACCCCGATCATTAACTACCCCGAGGTCGGCATCCTCGCCGTCGGCCGCGGCCGCGAAGGTATGGTCGTCAGCCGCGGCTCCTTCCGCGTCGGCCTGCTGCTGCCGCTCAGCCTCGCCTGCGACCACCGCGTCGTCGACGGCGCCACCGCCGCCCTCGCCCTCGCCGAGATCGTCAAGCTCCTCCAAGACCCCGAGGGACTGCTGACCCCGGCCAGAGGCTGATCGGGGCACCCGCCGCCCGATAACCCGCGGCACAGAAGTCTTGCGCAATACACACATTGCGGCCTGAACCCCAGTGCTGTAGTCTGCCGAAAATTGCTCGGGACGTGTGCGCGTCCCGTGTCGGTCCGAGAAGGTCCCTGACGACCGCTTCGACGGCGGCGGAGTGATCCGCAATTTCCATTCGTGTGGGCAGCCCGATCGGGAATTCAGCAAATGAAGATGTGTGCGATTGCCGCCGCGACAATCCTCGCGGCCGCGGCAGGCGGTGCGTATGGCGACACCGTCAGCGTGCTCGATCCCTTCCAGGGATGGGGCGCACTGGGCATGGACATCACGACCACGTATGCACCGGACTTGCAGGACGGGTCACTCGAGATCAACTCAACCCCCGGCAACCCGGCGATGCTGGTCCGGCAGCTCTTAGGAGGCGGCGTCTTCGGAACAGTCGGCGACCTCCAGACCGTCAACTTCGATTGGTACAAGGACAGTTCCAGCGGAGTTGGCCCAGCGGAAACCGTCGAGTTCTCGATGTGGGTCGCGTCAAACCTGGACATCAGCCAGAACACCTTCATCAGCTGGCAGTTTGACTCGAATTCAGTCGCCGCGACGGATCAATGGATCACGCAGTCGTTGACGCTGGCGAACTTCACCGCAGAGGATCCCTCGCTCACCGTGACGGGCGACTGGCAGATCTTCGGCCTCATCTGGCGGACGGGAAGCAGTTGGAGCGGCAACTTCAACGGCGCAATCGACAACGTCCACATCGACTTCGCCAATGGGGCGGACATTAACTACAACTTCGAGCCGCAGGTGATCCCGCTCCCCAGCGCTGCATGGGCGGGACTCGGTGGCCTCGCGCTGATCCCGATCGTGCGCCGTG
>JBDZUZ010000160.1:0-8387 GCA_040255445.1 Planctomycetaceae bacterium
CCCCGCACCACCGCCCCCCACCGCGCGCACGTCATACCCGCACCCCACACACCGGCCGCGCCACCGCCGCCACCCGATGCGCATCACCATCACACCCACCACCAGCACCCACAGCACGCCGCCGTACACCGCCCCACCGACCAGCACATTCGGCCAGATCGGCCGCCACGCCAGCCCCCACGCCGTCGACAGCCCGGACTCCTTTCCGTACCGCCCGATGCCGTCGCTCTGACGGAACGGCTCCTCCATCTGCATGATGCCGCGGACCCGCAGCACACGAAGCGGCCAGCCGTACGCCACGGTCTCGAACTCGCGCGCCTCACCGCGCGCGCCAGCGATCGCCCACCGCGGCGGCGCATCTGCGATCGCTTCCCCCGCGGCCGGCGCGCTGCTCCCGAAATACACCGGTATCGCCGCGAGCGGCTCCCACGCCCCGCCGAGTGTCACGCTGAGTTGCACGCGGTCCCACAGCGCGTTGCGGGACCACTCCACATATCGCCGCCCGTCCTCCGTCGCCGCGGTCCGCTCCACCGGGATCGGGCGCTCCTTGAGCCCGCTCCCTAGCACGCGCACCACCGGCCGCGGCCAGCCCTTGCACCGCCCCAGCGAGATCAGGCTCGCGGTCAGCACGCAGACCAGTTGGCCCACGACCAGGCACGCCGCGAGGCAGATCAGCAGCCGCCTTAGGTTCCCTCGCTTCGGCCGTGATGCCCGCATCGCGGTAGATTACCACACACGACCGCAGCCCTTTCCTCCGCCCCTGGCCGCTCCAACGCATGCAATCCCGCCGCCCCATCACCCGCGTGCTCCGCAGCCCCAGCGTCATCGCCTTTGCCGCGGCGGTCGGCATCGTCGTCATCACCTTCATCGGCTTTGTCGCGATCGGCGGCGGGTACGGGCTCATCGCGATGATCGATGGCCACAACCCGCTCGCCCTCACGCCCCCCACGCCCGCCGCCGAGTCCGAGTCGCGTCGCCGCGGCGACCGCATCATCGCCGCGCTCGAGGCCCACCGCGCTAACCGCGCCCGCTACCCCGCCGCGCTCGAGAAACTCGTGCCCGGGTTCCTCGCCGCGGTGGAGCCGCCGACGGTTGGTGACCGGCGCTGGCGATACCGGGTGAAGCCTGATGGGTCCTTCTCGCTCTCGTTCTTCGTCGGACCGTCGTACGAGAGTGATTGGTACGAGAACGGAAACTGGTACAGCGACCGGTGAGCATGATCGCTGGGTCCGACCAAGGCAGGGCACCCTTGCCACAGGTCCGGCCGGCTCTGCGGCCGAACCTGTGCGATGTGCTCACGCACTGTCAGAGGAGGACTGCCGTCCTCCTCCGACACCTCCTCCTGCTGTTGCCGCCAGGTGACCGCCGCGGCACACAAAGCGCGATGCCTCCCGCCCGGAGGGCGCGCGATGGTTGCCGGTAGCGCAGCGATGCTCTGCGAGCAAGCCACCGAACGACTCTTCGCACGCCCCACACACCACCCGACAGCCACATCCGCACCAAGACCCAGCGCCCAACCGCAGCATCGATCACGCTTTGCGCACGTGCTTAACAATCACGCGCAGCACACACCGCGCGCGTACACAACACCCCCTTCACAATCGCCCTTCAGCGCACTCCCTGCCGACTTAACACACCGCTCGCACTCCGTTCGCAATCGCGCGATGCGCCCATTAGCGCAATCATCAATCCACGCTGACACGCATCACTTCTGCACACGCCACACTTCACTCCCTGACGGCGGGCCCATGTACGGCCCGCGCGGCCAGGCCATCTCTCTCTCGTGTGCGGAGACCTCTCGATGCAACATCATGGCGCGATGCGGAACCAAGGCCGGGCATTCACCCTGATCGAACTCCTCGTCGTGATCGCCGTGATCGCGCTGCTCATCGGCATCCTGCTGCCCGCGCTGGGCAAGGCCCGCGCTGCGGGCCAGCAGATCAAGTGCGCGGCCAACGCCCGCTCGGTCGTGCAGGGCGTCGTCATCTACACCACCAACGGCAAGCAGTACTACCCGCCCCACTACGCCTACGGCGCCGATGAAACCGGGCTCGACTGGCGCATCCAGGACCAGCAGCTCTCGAACCCCAACCCCAACCACGGCTACGTCCACTGGTCCTACGCCCTCTTCGCCGACGGCAACGTCAACGAAGACTCCTTCAAGTGCCCGAGCATGCTCAATGGCGGCGCGCCCGCCACCAACCCCGGCCCCGACGCCGCGAACTGGGAGCCCGGCCAGCAGAACGACCTGGGCAACGGCCCGGGCGCGCAGACGCCCAACGACCGCCAGGTCAAGCGCATCGCCTACGCCGGCAACGCCGCGATCTTCCCCCGCAACAAGTTCTTCTCCAGCGGCGCGGACCGCAAGAACGAGCTCGTCAAAGACGCGGACATCCAGAACCCCAGCGCCACCATCCTCGTCACCGAGTACAACCCCGACAAGAACTACCAGGCACTCAAGGTCGGCGGCCTCTTCAAGAGCCACCGCCCCATCACGCCCTTCAAGGGCGGCTCCGCCGGCGTGCAGGTCTACTCCGAGCCGCAGAGCGGCAACAACATCGCCCGCTTCTTCTACCCGCGCGAAAGCGACATCCTCCAGGACTCGCAGATCCCCGAAGGCGCGATCGACGAGACCAGCCCCACCACGCTCAACGCCGTCGGCCGCCACCATACCGGCAGCAAGTCCGCCCGCGGCGGCACCGCCAACTTCGCCTACGCCGATGGGCACGTCGAGACCTCGACCGTCCTCGAGACGGTGCAGAAGCGCCGCTGGGGCGACCGCTTCTGGAGCATCACCGGCTACGACAAGGTGAACACGCAGTAAGCACTCTCACGGCCGCGGCGTTGAAAGACGCCGCGGCCGCTTCGTTCCGGGCCGCCCAGGGATGGATTCGGCGGCCCCTTGTTGCTCGTGAGTTCCTTGATCGTGTCTCTCGGTCCACCCCGCGGAAGGTCCCGCGGGGAGTGCTGTGGGTCTGTCCGTGCTCACCGCACCGCGGCCGCTTTCGGGGTCCCCTTTGAGAGAGGTTCATCTGATTATGAAGATCACGAATCGTGCGTGGCTGCTGCTCGCGGCGGCCGGAACCTGCATCAGCGCTGGCAGCGCCCTCGCCCAGGGCAACGGCGGCGTCGTCAACATCAGCGGCGCATCGCTGCTCGAGAACTGGTCGCGCTCCGAAGCCTCCACCAACGACTTCATCGATGTCGATGGTGACGGCATCGCCGGCTGGCTGGGCACATCGCTGGGCGGCCTGCCCGACCAGCTCGCGCTGGGCGGTCCCCAGGGGCTGGACAACCCCGGCACGCTCGAGGATCAGGAGCTCGTGATCCAGTACCGCGTGACCGGCTCGGTCAATGGCTTCATCGAGCTGCTCATGTTCGGCGGCCCGTCCTTCGTCACCACCGACTCGTTCGATGCCAACGGCATCCTCGGCGCAGCGCCCGGTCAGGGTGATCCCAACCCCGGCGTGGCCACCACCGCGTACCACAACCGCACCGCCTACATCAACCGCCCGCCCAACGCCGGCGTCCGCACCGGCGCGTACAACGCCGGCAACCCCGGCGGCGCGCCCAACCGCGCCAACACCACCACCTTCCGCGCCACCTACAGCAACCCCGACAGCCCCTCCCTCGGCGGCATCCGCATCGACCTCGCGCCGCTCGACGTCGCGACCTTCCTCGCCGTGCAGAAGGACGGCGGCACGCCCGTGTGGAGCGCGGTCCCGGCCGATGCCGGCTACGGCCGTAACCCCCGCAACTCCGTGAACAAGCAGGGCGGCGCGGCGAACGCCGACCTCAACTCCCAGCTGCCCACGCTCATGGGCCGCAACCTCTTCGACCCCAACAACCCCGCCGCGGCCGACAGCAACACCATCTTCGACACCAACCTCCTCTTCGCCCCCATCGCCCCGGTCGTCAACCACGGCGCGGGCATCCGCCGCGTGACCATGTCCGAGTTGCAGCACATGTTCACCACCGGCCGCGCTCCGAGCGGCGTGAACTACGTCGTCGCCACGCGCGATGTCGGCTCGGGCACCCGCAACGCCTTCAACAACGCCATCGGCGTCGACCCCTCCTGGGGCAACGGCGACAACATCGGCGGTCTCTCCACCACCTCCGCCACCATCAACCTCGGCGCGCAGTACTCGCCCACCAACAAGGGCTCCAACGGCGGCATGGAGTCGACCCTCCGCAACACCCGCCTGGGCATCGGTTATGTCGGCACCGAACGCGGCGTCTCCGGCTCGGGCTCGGGCTCCTGGCTCATCTCGGGCGCACTCGAGATCGCCGATGTGCAGAACGACATCTACGGCGGCACGCAGTACGTCCGCCCCACCACCGCGAACCTCCTCAACAACGACGCCAACGGCTGGGTGATCGGCGGCCAGGCCGTGATCGCCTCGCTGGGCGACCCCATGGCCAACGGCGCGGCCAACGGCGGCACCGGCTGGGTCGGCGCTTTCGATCCCTTCACCGACAGCAACAACAACGGCGCGTGGGACATTGGTGAGCCCTTCACCGACCTCAACGGCAACGGCGTCTGGGACGCCACCAACGCCGAGGCCGGCCTCACCAACACCAACCCCGCGATGCTCAACCCGTTCGCAGCACGCTACATCAACAACATCAGCCGCTCGATCTCGGCCTTCATCGAGGTCCCCAGCGCGCCGGAAAACACCTTCATGCCCGGCGAGTTCGCCGCAAGCCAGTTCCTCCTCCTCGCCGGCCTCAACAACGTCCACCTGAGCACCGACTACACCACGCTCGTCCCCAACCCCAACTTCAACCAGAAGGTCCAGGACTACATCGCCAACCCCGCCAACGGCAACGTCCACTTCAACACGCTCTTCGCCTCGTACAACACCAACTCCGCCGGCCAGGTCCCCACCCGCACCACCGGCGCCACCTACAGCGATAACGTCGCCAACGGCCAGAACTACATCAACCAGGCCGGCAACCCCGTCTCCTACGGCGGCACCCTCACGATGCGCAACAAGGTCGCCGGCGACTTCAACGGCGACGGCGTCCGCACGCTCGCCGATGCGACCGACATGCTCCGCGCCTGGAGCCAGCGCAACGGCGGCGCGGCATGGACCGCCCCCGACGGCATCTACGGCGCGGGCGCCGGCCAGACCGCCATCTTCGAGGTCCTCGGCGACTTCGAGGGCGACGGCAACTTCAACACCCTCGATGTCCGCTATTGGGCCGACGGCCTCGCGACCGTCAACGGCAACCTCGACCGCAAGGCCGGGTTCACCGCCGTCGACAACGCCGCCCAGACCGTCCTGGGCACCTCCAACTTCTTCGGCACCACCCTCGCCAACCCCAACGCCATCTACAACGCCGGCGACAGCCGCGCCGATGTCAGCAACGCCTCGGGCCTCACCGCCCGCGGCTGGGCCCCGATCGGCGCCGACCGCAACAACGGCTCGGCCGATGCCGATGACAACCGCATCGATGCCTCCGACATCGACTACATCTTCGCTCAGTTCATGCAGAACGACGCCGTCACCGACGGCGCGGCCAACTGGAGCGACCTCGATGAGGCCGTCAGCTTCGACCTCTCCGCCGACATCACCGGCGACCTCATCGTCGACATGGCCGATGTCACCGAACTGGTCGAGGGCATCCTCGAAACCAGCTTCGGCGATGTGAACCTCGACGGCGTGTGCAACGATGCCGATGCCACCATTGCCCAGGCCAACCTGGGCATGATGGGCGGCTGGGCCATGGGCGATGTCAACGGCGACGGCATGATCACCCAGGCCGACCTGGACATCATCAACGGCTGCGCCAACCCCTGCCCCGCCTGCGCGGCGGACTTCGACCAGTCCGGCGGCGTCGACGGCGACGATATCACCGCCTTCTTCAACGCCTGGCAGGCCGGCGAGACCTGCGGCGATGTGGACGGCTCGGGCGGCGTCGACGGCGACGACATCCCGTTCTTCTTCGTCCGCTGGGAAGCGGGCGGCTGCTGAGTTGATCTTGTGGTGCGGGCCTCCGGCCTGCACCCGAATCAGCCCGCTGTCTCCTGGCCGTCGGTCGGTCAGTACAACCCGAATCCGTGCGGGGCCCGGCGCGAGAGCGCCGGGCCCTGTTTTTCCGCCACATCCCGCCGCGGCCGCCGATCAAACCACCCCGATCCGCAACACAACCCTTGCCGCGGCCGCACGATCCTGTACCGTGGAGCTTCCAACAGAAGGAGACCGCCCGTGAACACCACCCTGCTCATCGCCGCCGCACTCGCTCTCACCGCCGCGGCCGACTCCGCCCTCGCTCAGATCAACGTCACCCACCAGTCCCGCCGCATCAACGGTATGAGCAGCTCGACGGCCGCCGGCATCACCGACGACCAGGGCCCCTTCAGCAACGCCCCAGCGCCCAACGACCTGGGCATCTGGACCGGCGACCTCACGCTCCCCGGCTTCATCTCCGGCACCGCCTCCCAGTCCGGCGGTTACGACGGTGACAGCACCATCCAGCTCGAGTCCTTCGCGATCACCCTCGGCGGCGGCAACGGCCCCGACACCTCCGCGCACTCGACCCTCACCAACGAGTTCACATACGAGTTCATCGTCGACACCGCGCGGACCTTCACCTTCAGCGCGGACATCGCCTGCGCCGGCCCGGGCGGGCCGCCGCTCACCGTCGTCGACTTCTCCGTCGTCATCCACCTCACCGGCCCCAGCGGCGATGTCTTCCGCTACACCACCGCGCCCGAGAACGGCTTCAGCATCAGCGTCTCCGATCTCGCCGGCGCCGTCGAGGCCGGCGCGTACACGCTCTCCTGCTTCGCATCCGGCTTCGTCTCCTTCGAAGCGCCGCCGGACATGTCCGGCGGCAACGGCGCGGGCGGCGGCGCGGGTGGCACGCAACCCATCATGACCTTCACCATCGGCGGCCCCGCCTGCCCCGCCGACTGGGACGGCTCGGGCGGCATCGACGGCGACGACATCGCCGCCTTCTTCATCGACTGGCAGCAGGGCATCGCCGACATCGACCAGTCCGGCGGCACCGACGGCGACGACATCACCTTCTTCTTCGACCGCTGGCAGGCCGGCTGCTGAGTGTGGTGCAGGCCCCCGGCCTGCCCTCCGAAACCTGCAGCGCCACTCTCCCCCAAACCGGCCACAGCACCGCCGATCAAGACCACACACCATGGCCCGCCGCACCTCCGCGGCGGGCCATTTTCATTTTCCGACCCCCTTCGCCCCATCGCCGCCCCAACAACCGCAACCACCCCACACCCACGCCGGTACACCCCACCGCGGCCGGCCCTCAAACCCCGGCCGCCGCGGCATCATGCCGCCCTGATCCCTGATCCCTGATTGTCATCCACCAGACCCACACAACCCGGAGCCCCGCCGTGCCCATCCCGAATCCCCGCCTCCTCCTTCAAGCCACCCTCCTCACCACCCTCGCGCTCGCCGCGCCAACCCGCGCCGACGACTGCGATGAGCAATGGCTGACCGACCTGGGGGTGTTCGGCATCAGCCCCAGCACTTACAAGACCGCTCTCTGGGACCCCGACGGAAGCGGTCCTTCGCCCGCGGAGCTTGTAGTCGTCGGCGACATCTACGTGTGGACAGCCAATCCATGGGGACGGCGGGCCATCGCTCGCTGGAGCGGCACGGACTGGCTTCCCTTCCCGCAAGAGCTGCGCGGAGTCGGCGATCCGGCGATTCGCGCGATCGCGGTCAATGACGCCGGATCCCTGATCGTGGGTGGGAGTTTCTCGCACGCGGTGCCCGGAGATACCACACAGTTTCCCGGCGCGGCATACTGGGACGGATCGTTGTGGCGGCCCTTCGGTGCGGTCGGCACCGGGAGTGTCATCGGACCAGAGCACCTCGCCGTGCTTGCCGACGACTCCGTCATCGGCTTTGGGCGGCTCCAAACATCTATCGGTAGTTCCGGAACCACAATCGGACGCTTCGACGGCCAGTATTGGCAGCCGCTGGTCACAAGCTGGTCGATCTTCAACTCGATCGAGACGCTGTACGCCGATGGCAACAGCTTCCTGATCGGCGGCCAGATCTCCAACGCCATTTCTCCCGGCACAGAAGACATTCTGATGTGGACTGGCCCGTACCCCGGCGCCTGGTCCGCCTTCCCACCCCCCGGCGAGATCGGCCCCGCGACACGCGTCAACGCGATCACCAAACTCCCCAGCGGCGAACTCATCGTGGGCGGAAAGCTCTCCGCCGATGGCACCCGCCTCGTTGCACGCTTTGACGGCGAGGCCTGGATCCCGATGAACGCCGGCCTCGAAGATGTCCAGGAAATCGGCGCGCTCTACACCCGCCCCGATGGGACGATCTTCGCCGGCACCCGCCACCGCAGCCCCGCCGCCCCCATCGCCGGCAGACTCCTCAAATGGAACGGCG
>JBDZUZ010000161.1:0-8330 GCA_040255445.1 Planctomycetaceae bacterium
ATTCAAAGACGGGCGCCGCGATCCTCGAACTCTTCGAGCGGCTCCACGAGGAGGGCATGACCATCATCATGGTCACGCACGACGACTCGATCGCCGACCGCTGCAAGCGCGTGATCCGCATGCGCGATGGCGAGGTCGAGACCGATCGCCGCAACGCCCCGGTGAAACCGCGCTGAGCGCCAGCCGCGGAGCGAATGCTCAGGCCGCGGCGAGCGCGAGGAATGTCAGGTCATCGGCCTGGTGCAGCGAACCCGCCTGCTGATCGAGCATGTTGGTGAGGCGGTCGATCACCGGCCGCACCCCGCCCGAAGCGCCCACTTCCGTAAGCCGGCGGATGCGATCGATGCGCAGGTCGCGGGCGAGCAGCTTCTTCTCGCCCGGGAATGCGGATTCGAGCCCATCGGTGTAGACAACCAGCATGTTGTCCTCGCCCAGGTCGTACGACGCCTGATCGAACTCGCCGTCGTCGAAGACACCCAGCAGCGGCCCCTCGGTCATGATCTCCCGCGGCGGTCCATCGCCGACGACGACCGGCGGCGGGTGCCCCGCGCCCGCGACCGTCACCTTCCGCTCGACCAGGTCCATCACGCCGTACACCGCGGTGGCGAAGCGACTCGAACCCGGCTGGTCTTCGCAGAGCTTCCGGTTCAACCTGTGCAGCACCGTCGCCGGCGGGAGGATCTTGAGACGACCGTCCTCGCCCAGTTCGGTCGTGCACAGGCTGTTGGTCAGGACCATGGTGAGCAGCGCGGCGGGCACGCCGTGCCCCACCGCATCGGCCACGAAGAAGCCGACATGCCGGTCGCTCAGCCGCGTCACGTTGTAGATATCGCCGCTGACAAAGTTCATCGGCCGGAAGAGCAGACCCAGGTCCAGGCCCGGGACCTCCGGGAGCGCGCCGCGCATGAACTCGCGTTGGATCGCCGCGGCCAGGTGCAACTCCTCGTGGATCATGTCGATCTCGTGGCGGATGCCGGCCTGGCAGCGGTGCGCCAAGGCGATCTCCCGCGAGAGGATGTCGACCGTGCTCTGCCGCTCGAGCAGCGCGTACGCCATCGCCGCGACGACCGCGGGGTTCTGGTCCAGCCGCTCGAAGAGCACGCCGTGCCGCTGCAGGCTGCGCCAGTCGTCCACGCTCTGCATGAGGACGATCCCGGGCACATTGCGGGCCAGGAGCCCCTCTACGAGCCGGTCGATGGTGCGGGCGGATTCTTCGGGTCCGAGAACCGCGATGATGAGCGTCGGGAGCGGCTGGTCAGAGGCGGGGCCGCTGCGGTCTTCGAGGGTCCGGAGCGCGGTGGTGATCGAACCTGTGGTGGCTTCGGGCGCCGTGTTGTGCGGCCAGGCGCCCCGGATGGGCTCGAGCATTCGTTTTGCGGCCGCGGGGATTGATCCCGATGCACAGAAGAGAACGCTTTGCCGCCCCATGACCGCTCCCCGCAGCAGGCGCGGTGGAGTCGAGAGCCACCCCGGGCCGGGGTGATCCACGCGCGCGAACACCGGGTGATCGGCCTATCGCGCCCGCTTCTTCAGCCCCGTTTCATCCAGCTTGATCTTCTGGCCGGTCTTGAGAGGCGGATTCAGTTCCGCCAGCGTGCCGCCCTTCAGCTCGATCACGTACTGCGTCGGGAACGCGCTGGGGTACTTCTTCAGGCGGGCCTCGTACTTGGGGTTGGTCCCGGTCGAGTCCAGTTGCTTCTCGTCCTCGGTACGCGGCGGCTCGGCCTTCATCGCGTGCATCGCGATGATCCGCGCCGAGCGGTCCAGGAAGATAATGTCGATATCGACCGGGCAGTCGCGCATCACAAAGGCGCTGGCCCGCACCTTGTTATCCGGAAACACGAACAGCATGCCGCCGTCCGCCGGGATCGATTCGCGGCCAGAGAGGCCGACGAAGCGCTTCTCGTCGTCGAGCGCGAGCTCGAGATCGAAGGTCCGGCCCGAGAGCGTCACCTTGGCGAAGCGGTCATCGGCCGGCTCGTCGCAGCCGGGGGCAACGAACACCGCCGCCGCGGCCACCGCGAGCGCCACGAACCGCACTGTCATGTCGAACAGAGCCATGCATCCTCCCGCGGCCCGAAAGTCACCGGGCCTCTTGGAATGGTACTGACCGTGAGCGCCCCGCCGAACTCCGCGGCGGACATTTCCTTGAGGTCCCCCCCGACGCCGCACCAGGACGCGATCAGCCCGATCACACGCTCGGCCCGCACCCCCCGCGAGCGGTAGGTGTCCAGGCGCGTGTCGCCGTGCCGCTTGGCGAGGCGTTTGCCATCGGGGCCGAGCACCAGGGGCAGGTGCAGGAGCAGCCGCGGCCGCGGCAACCCCAACGCGTCGTAGAGGAGCGCCTGCCGCGCTGCGGAGTCGAGCAGATCATCGCCGCGAACGATGAAGTCGACGCCCTGCCTTGCGTCGTCGACCACAACCGCGAGCTGATACGACGGCTGCGCCCGCTTGGTCCAGATGATGAAGTCTCCGACGCTCGCGGCGGGCGCGATGCGCTGCGGGCCGTGGAAGAGATCGTCGAACTCGATATCGATCTGGGGCACAACGAACCGCCAGTTCGTCGACTCATCGTCGAATGCCCGCGGCAGCAGCGGGGGACGCAGGCTCGCGGGGAACGGTGTCTCGTGCACGCCCTCCTGCGGCGCCGATGCGGCGGCCTCGATCTGGCTGCGCGTCAACTCGCAGGGGTAGGCCATCGCCGCCGCGGCAAGCCCCGAGAGCGCCTGGCGATAGGGCGTGAGATCATCGCTTTGGATGAAAGGGCCCTCATCCCAGTCAATTCCGAGCCAGGTCAAGAGGTCGATCGTCTGCTCGATCGCGCCGGGCTTCACTCGCGGGCCGTCGAGGTCCTCGATGCGGAGAATGACTTTGGCGCCGCTCCGCCGCGCCAAAGCCCAGTTGACGAGGAAGGTGCGTGCGTTGCCAAGGTGCAGGGCCCCTGTCGGCGAGGGCGCGATCCGCGTGGCACGCGGCGGGGGTCGGATGAAACTCGGGTCGCGGGGCGGAGTCACAGCGAGGGGGACGATACACTGCGCTCGCGGGTTCCGCCGGGCCGACCCCGGCGGGCCGCGACCGCGAAGTCCCCAACGGAGTGGATGATGGAGAAGTTCAACGAAGCCCAGATCGCCGCGGCCCTGAAGTATCGGCCGGAGTGGTCCGAGGTTGGGGACACGATCCAGCGGACCTACCAGTTCAAGGATTTCGTGGATGCGATGGCCTTCGTGAACACGGTGGCCGATGCCGCCGAGGCCGACCAGCACCACCCCGACATCCTGATCCGCTACAGCAAGGTCACGCTGACGCTCGCGACGCACGATGCGAATGGCCTGACCGAGAAGGACTTCGATCTGGCTCGGAAGGCCGACGAGATGGCGGAGAAGTGGCTGCCGGTGGCGGCCAAGCCGGCGGAGTGACCTCATGGGCTTGAGGGTGTCCGGGGACGGAGTGCTCTTGCGTGCTCGTGGTCGGTGCTGAACTGCTCGAGGCCGCGCTTGCCGATGGGCGGAGTCTGAAAGCCGTTTTGAACGAGCAGGGGATTGTCTTCTTCCCCGTTTCGCAGGAGCACCGTGCAAGCGGCGCGGCGGGTATCTGGTACGCCGATGACTACAAGGGCAACGCCCTCGCCGCGATGATCACCGGGGGACGGATTGAGATCCGCTACCACCGCGCATTCAGTGATCAACGAGTGGCGAAGCTGATGCGCAGTCTGCGGGACCAGCCTGAGCTGACAGCGCTCGGAGGGCTCGGGGTCACGTACCAAGGTAGGGCGGTTGCTGCTGACGAACGGAGTCGTCGATAGCGCAGCTCCGCACTGCTTTCAGGTTCGCAGCACCGGCTTCACGGCCGCACTCCGGGCAGATTGCTGTCGGGACGAGCGGATATCCGCACGTACGACACCCCTCATTGGGTTTCTTCCTCAGTAACAGGAAGCCCAACAACACCGTGCAGGGTGCTGCGGCTATCCAGATCGGGAAGCGGATAAATGAGCGGCTCCCCGAGGTGGAAACAATCGGTTTCCATTGATGGTTGTTCGGACCTGTTGTCCAGATGAATTTCAGCTTCGTCAATTCGGGAGGCGCTGTGACCCCTTTGGTCGGCGTGAACGCGGTGACGCCTCCGCCACCGACCGTCAGGACCGCGTCGCGATACGTGATTGCAAATGGTTTGGCGACGCTGAGGATCCACAGTCCGCCGAGGGCTGCAGTAAGTACAAGCAGCATGATGCAGATGCGGGGATAACGCAGCCGCGACCGCGGAATCACCGCAGCTCCACCGACCAGTACGCGTTATCGAGGAACGTCTTCCAGGATGCGTACTTCTCGTTGCCCAGCCGCAGCGCGATCAACGGGTTGCGCTTGGGTCGCTCGGGCTTCCGGATCAGCGTCATGTGAGCCTGCTCGGGCGTGCGGCCGCCCTTCTTGGCGTTGCAGCGGATGCACGCGCATACGAGGTTGTCCCATGTATCACCGCCGTGCTGCGCCCGCGGCACCACGTGGTCGATCGAGAGATCCGATGTCGTGAAGTGACGCCCGCAGTACTGGCACTGGTTGCGGTCGCGCGCGAACAGGTTGCGGCGGTTGAGCTTCACCGTCTGCTCGGGCAGTCGCTCGTAGCCCAGCAGCCGGATGATCCGCGGCACGGCGATGTCCATCCGCACCGTCTTGACCCAGTCGTGCCGCTCGCGCTCGAACTCGGCCTGCAGGATCGACAACTCGGCCCAGCTCTCCAGGTCGTAGTTGACGAAGTGGTGCTTGCCGGTGTCGCCGGTCTCGACGTGGATCACCTCGGCGATGTTGCGTGCGAGCAGACAGAACGCCCGCCGCGCCGAGACGACGCGCATCGCCATGTAGACCTTGTTGAGGACCAGCACCTTGGCGTTCAGCCCGTCGTTGCCGCCGCAGGCCGCGGCCAGCGCGTTGACGACGCCGGCGTCGCCGTGCTGACCGTTGAACCCATCATCGTGGCCCGAAAAGTCGGTTGGAACCCCCTCCTCACCGCCGAAATCGGCGGGAGCGCCCGGGCTCGAGTTGTCGCCCTTGCGGCGGGACATGCTCGATCTCCTCGGTCAGAGGTCCACTATTGATAGTGGGTTACGGTCAAATGTTCAACATCCCCCCGCCGGGACGGTTGGTCTTTGCACGGTCCTGATGAACCGCCTGCGCCGTCTGAACGGGGGCTCTGACCCCCTCAGATTCGCTGCCGAGGCTTCAGGGGATGCCGAGGGGGCGCGCCCCCCGGCCGAGGCGGGCCAATGCCGGCCGCGGCCGCCCAAGCGGGCGGATCTCAGTGGCGAAAATGCCGCAGACCGGTCGTGAGGCAGGTGACGCCCCGCGATTCGCACAGGTCGAAGGTCTCCTGATCGCGCTTCGAGCCGCCGGGGTGCACGATCGTCTTGACCCCGGCATCGATCAGCAGCCGCGGCCCATCCGAGAACGGGAAGAACGCATCGGAGAACGCAACAGCGTCCTGCGCCAGGTTCCCCGCCTTGCCGACGGCCAGGCCGCACGCCGTGACGCGGTCCATCTGCCCCGCGCCCGCGCCGAACATTCGGATGGCCTTGCCGCCCGCGCCATTCCCGCCGCCGCCCCCGTTCCCCGTGCGTGCGGGCGAAAGGCCGCCGACCAGCACCGCGTTGCTGAAGAGAAATTTCGCGGTCGCCTCCAGGAAGCGGGCCAGTTCGATCTGCTCCTCGCTGGGCGCGGGGCCGGCGCGGTGCTCAAACTCATCAAGGCGTGCCAGCCGCAGGTCGCGCTCCTGTACCAGAAGCCCGCCCGGGATCGAGCGGTACTCGAGCGGTGTATCGGGCGAAGGCGGCAGGTCGACATCGGCCTCGCCCACCGCGAGCAGCCGGATGTTCGCCCAGCGGGCGCGGATCATCTCCAGCGCCTCCGCGCTGAACCGCGGCGCGGCGATCACCTCGAGGAACACATCCTTCTCGCACACCCGCTGCGCCGCCGCGGCATCGACCTCGTCGTTCACCGCGAGAATCCCGCCGTACGCCGCGACCGGATCGCCCGCGATGGCCTCGTCGATCGCATCGAAGGCGTTGCCGGCCATCGCCGCGCCGCAGGGGTTTGTGTGCTTCACCACGCACGCGCCGACCCGGCCCGCATCGACCCGCTTGAGCGCGAGCGCGAGTTCGAGCGCTGCCGAGGCGTCGTTGATGTTGTTGTAGCTCAGCTCCTTGCCGTGGAGCTGCTCGGCGCCGGCGATGGTGGGGCCGCGGCGGGGCGGCGCCTCGCTGGGCCGCTCCAGCAGGCGGTACATCGCCGCGGACTGGTGCGGGTTCTCGCCGTAGCGGAGGTCGTCGGCCTTCACGAATTCGAGCTTGAGCAGCGGCGGGTAGAGGGCCGCAGCGCGTCGCGTCATGTACGCCGTGATCGCCGCGTCGTAGCGGCTCGTGGTCGCGAATGCTTCCGCCGCGAGCTCGTGCCGCAGCGACCGCGAGGTGCAGCCGTTGTTGCCGCCCATCTCCTGCAGCACGCGGTCGTAGTGGGAGGGGTTGGTCACCACCGCGACCCACTCGAAATTCTTCGACGCAGAGCGGATCATCGACGGACCGCCGATATCGATGTTCTCGATCGCTTCCTCTTCGGTGCAGCCCGGCTTCGAGACCGTCTGCTCGAAGGGGTACAGGTTCACGCACACCAGGTCGATCGGGCGGATGTCGTGCTTCTTCATCTGCTCGAGGTGCGACTTGTCATCGCGCACGCCCAGCAGCCCGCCGTGCACCTTGGGGTGCAGCGTCTTGACCCGGCCGTTCATGATCTCCGGGAAGCCGGTGACATCATCGATCGCCGTAACCGTGAGCCCGGCCGCCTTGAGCGCCGCGGCGGTGCCACCGGTCGAGATCAGTTCCACGCCGTGCCCGACCAGCCCCTTGGCGAAAGCGACCAGGTTGGTCTTGTCGCTCACCGACAGGATCGCGCGGCGGATGGGAACCAGATCGGCCATGTCTCACTCTCGCTCGCCGCATCGACGCGGCGCGGTCATCGGATGCAACACCCCCGGATGGGCACACGCCCCCGGTTCTCGTTCCCCCGCGGGTCCCGCAACGCGGGGTTTACTGCGGGGCGAACTTGGCGATCAGCCCGTTGCTGTTCACCGCGTACAGCCGGCCGTCGACGAACTCGTCCGTCACGACCCGCGTGACGCCCGGCAGATCGAGCCGCTGCTCGACACCGCCATCGGTCGGGTTCACGAGCGCCAGCCCGCGATCGGTCCGCACCACGAGGTTCGCCCCGCGCTTCGCGATCACATCGCCCGCGACCTCCGCCTGCTTCCACCGAACCGAGCCGCTGACCGCGTCAAACGCGGTCAGCCCCTGACCCGGGATCGTCACGTACAGCGTGTCCTCGTGCAGCGTCGGCTGCGCGGTGAGCTTTACAGGCGTGCGGTAACGCCACATCATCCGCCCGGCGCCGTCGAAGGCCCACACCGACTGGTCGGTGCCCGCGATGTACACCGCGTTCTCGCTCGCGACCGGGTTGTTCGCCAGCGGGCCGTAGATCCGCGCCCGGCCGCGGAGCGTGCCGTCGGTGCTCAGGAACATCACATCGCCCGCCTGCGACACCGCGCACAGCACATCACCGACGACGACCACATCCGCCTCGATCGCGCCGATCGTGTCAAAGCCCCAGGCCTTCACGCCGCGGCCGTACACATGCGCCAGCACCTCGCCGACCGGAGTGCCGTAGATGCCCAGATTCCCGGCCTGCACCGGCGGCGTGTTCACCACCTTCTGGAACTGCTCACGGCTGAGCAGGTTGCCATTCGGCAGGCTGAGGATGAACGCCTCCGACTCGCTCGAGACGATGATCCGGCTCGGGTCGCTCGCATCGCGCACGATGCCGACGAACTTCGTCAGCGGGTTGGCCAGGTCCGTCGCCCAGCGGTACCGGCCCGTCGAGGCCTCGAGCACCGCGACCGTCGTGTCCGCCTGTTGAGCGATGACCACGTCGTCGAACGCCTTCACCTCGGTAACCCGCGGCGACACCGCCGCCGGGAATGGGAAGCCGACCCAGTCCAGCCGGTAGCCAAAGCCCGACCACGCCTGGTAGTTCACATCGAAGCTGGTCTCGGCGCTCACCGTGCCAGAGCGGTTGCCAGTGCCGCCCGAAGCCGACCCCGAGCCGCCGCTCTGGCAGCCCGCCGCGGCGATCAGACCCGCAACGCACAGGCTCGCCATCGGCAGCGACGACCCACGGAACGCGGCACGCACAACGGCCCGCACGGAAGACACGACTGTGGACATCCGATCGGCTCTCCAATCAACCTGTTGAACCGGCTGGGGCCATACGCCGCCGCCGGGATGCATCGATACCGCC
>JBDZUZ010000289.1:0-1805 GCA_040255445.1 Planctomycetaceae bacterium
GGCGCTCGGCGGGCGGGCTGGCGGGGGCGGGCTGAGCGGGGGTATCAGCCGCGGGGCTCGGCCGGCCGTGGGGCGGATCAAGCGGGATATTGCCGGTGCCGGCAGCGCGGGCGCGGACCGATTCGACGCCCATGTTGGCGAGGGTCGCGGCGGACTTGCCCTGGACCTCCATCTCCTGCGTGACCTTTCCGAGGCCGGCCCAGATGAAGATGATGCCCAGAGCGAGGCGGAGGAAGATGGGCGCGATCGAGCTGCCGGCGGAGCGGTGGGCCATGTTGGACTCCCGTGCGAAGAAGCGAGCCGCGGCGGATGGTTGGGAAACAGCCGCGTCTGGTTCGATGATAATCGGCCCGGGAGGTCGGTACGACCGTACTCTCTGAAGCGAGATCGCGGCGGCCGGTGCAGCGATTGGCTTGGCGATTGGCGTAGCGAGCGGGTGTGGCGGAACTGGCAGACGCGCGGGATTTAGGTTCCCGTGGCCGAAAGGCCGTGCAGGTTCGATTCCTGTCACCCGCATTGAGTGGCACAGGTCTGGCCGGCTTTGCGGCCATACCTGTGGGTTGGGGATACGTCACGCGACGCGGCGTGTGATGCGGGCGTGAACCGCGCGAGCAATGCGATTGCTCGTTCCCCACAGGCTCGGCTCAGAGCAGCCGAGCCTGTGGCACGTCAGCACTTCGTGCCTTTGTGCCTCCGTGCCTTTGTGCCTCTCCCTCAGCACCCCGCTTGCCATCTCACAAAGAAGAACGTGATGTCGTCGCCGTCGGTGCCGCCCGAGCCGTCGATGTCGGCCTCGCCGGCCTGCCAGTCAACGAAGAACGCCGTGATGTCGTCGCCGTCGATACCGCCCGAGCCGTCCCAGTCGGCGGGGCAGCCGGCGGGCGGGAGGGTGGTGTAGGCGAGGGTGACCTCGCCGAGGGCCGAGGCGCCCGCGGCGGTGGTGACGCGGAAGGTCATGGTCTCGAAGCCCTGCGCGTTGGTCATCGGGGTGATGAGCCGAACGGGGCCGGTGATCGCGCTGCTGATGGTCGACTGCGTCGGTGCCGACACGATCTGGAAGGTCGCATCGGCGAGCGACCCATCGAAGCTGGCGGGCAGCTCGACAAAGAAGGGCGCATCGTCCTGCACGAATTTGGTGTAGGAGAAGGCGATCGGTGTGGTTGTTGCTGTGGTGTCCTGCCGCGTGATGTTCATCGAGATCGGCGAGGAGCGGACGAGCGACCCGTCCTGAAAGAGGGCCTCGGTCTGCACGATCGAGGGGCCCGCGCCCAGCGCCTGGCCCTTGAGCGAGACGGAGCCCGATGCGCCGTCGTCCGCTGCGATGACGCGGCCGTTCTGGACGAGGCGCACCTCGCGGACATCGCCGCCGCTTGCGCCGAGCGTGAAGGTGAAGGTGTCGGCCTCGGTGCCCGTGGTCGCGGATGCGCCGACGGTCGCCGACTGGCCGCTGTTGTTGAAGGTGATCCAGCGCTGCAGGGACTTGGATGTCTTCTGGATGCTGTTGTCGCGTGCGACCAGGCGGACATCGTGCGCGCCGTCGGCGAAGGTGGTGGTGTTCAGCGTGTAGGGGAAGCCGGCGGGCCAGGACACGATGAAGACGCCGTCGACATAGATGTCGACCGCGGCGATGGTGGTGGAGGGCCGGGTCGTGCTGGCGGAGAAGTTGAGCGGGACGTTGCCGCTCACGGGGCCCGATGGCGGGTTGTTGAGCGTGATGGTGGGGTGGATGGCGAACGGCCGCGTCAGCGGGTCGCCGTAGAGCAGGCCCTGGAAGGGGACGAACTCGCTGGTGCGGAGGAAGCACT
>JBDZUZ010000014.1:0-42436 GCA_040255445.1 Planctomycetaceae bacterium
GATGCGCTGTGGGCGGCGGGGCGTGTGGTTGGGAGGGTGCGGGGGCGTGGGTGGGATGGGTGTGGGTGGCGCGAGGTGTGGGGGTGTGATGGGCCGGTGATTTTGGGGGATGGTCGCGCCCTGCAGAACGAGGGGATGAAAACATGTTGAGCAGCATGATTCGCGCGGCGGCGCGGGCGGTGATCTCGAGGCTGCCGGAGAATGGGTCAGGGCGATTGCTTGACTCGATTCGGTGGGAGTGCCTGCGCTTCCCGGAAAACGACCGCCGCGTGAGCTGCCGGCCTGGGGTGGAAATGCGGGTGAATCCGAACGATCTGATCGGCAGGCACTTGTACTACCGGAAGTGCTTCGACCCAGTTGTGCGCGACGCGATTCTTGAGGCGATGGGGCCCGATGACGTCTTCCTAGATGTCGGAGCGAATCTCGGATACATGTCCTGTTGTGTGCTGAGAGTGCGGTCAAGCGCCAAGGCTTACGCGGTTGAACCGCTCCGCGACATTTTCGAGGTGCTCTCGGAGAATCTGCGGCTTAACGGCGGGGACCGTGGAATTGCGATCCGGGCTGCCGTTTCGGACCATGCAGGAACCGGCATCATGGAGCGACGAGCCGGCAATCCCGGGGCATCCCACCTCAGCGATGGCGAGTTGGCCACGGGTGAAGAGGTGGAATTGTTGACCCTAACGGGGCTGCACCAGCGACTCAGATTTCCTCGTGCGGATGTTATGAAGATCGATGTCGAGGGGCATGAGCGATCGGTGATCAGCTCTCTGAGAGATCTTGCTCAGGAGCAACTGCCGCGGTCAATCATCTTCGAGCACCATACGAAGGACGGACGCGTCGCCCCAGAGATGGCCGACACCTTGGATAGTCTGGATTATCAGACCTATCGCATTGTGAAGCGGGTTGGGCGGTGGATGCTCTCGAATAGCCAGTCCCCATGTCCTGCCGGCTTTGTTGCGACGTCGGATTACCTCGCGACCAAACGTGACGGGGATGACTTTCGACACCGGGTTCTCGATAAATGATCGATCTGTCCACTGCAGATCGTATCGGAATTGTGGTGATCGGACGCAACGAGGGTGAGCGGCTGGTGCGGTGCCTGGAGAGTGTGCGTGGGCAGGGGCGGGTGGTGTATGTGGATTCCGGGAGCACGGATGGGAGCGTGGAGCGGGCGCGGGGGCTAGGCGGAGAGGTTGTCGAGCTGGACATGACGCGGCCGTTCACGGCGGCGCGGGCGCGGAACGCGGGGTTTGCGCGGCTGCGGGAGTTGGAGGGTGGGGTTGAGTTTGTGCAGTTTGTGGATGGGGACTCGGTTATCGAGCGTGGTTGGCTGGAGGCGGGGCGGGGGGAGTTGGAGCGTCTACCTCGGGCCGCGATTGTGTGTGGGCGTCTTCGCGAGCGCGAGCCCGGACGGAGCGTGTTTCATCGCCTGGCGGGGATGGAATGGGATGCACCGGTTGGGGAGGTCAAGGCGTGCGGCGGGATATGCCTGGTACGTTCGGAGGCGATGCATGAGGTTGGTGGGTTTCGGGACGAGATCGTGGCGGGGGAGGAGCCGGAGTTGTGCAGCCGGTTGATCGAGCGAGGATGGACGATTGTGCGGGTCGGCGCGCCGATGGCGGTGCACGACATGGGCCGGGTCGGCTTGCGGCAGTGGTGGCGGAGGCAGGTGCGCGCGGGGTATGGGGGATTGCTGGTGTACCGGGTGTGTGCCGGGCGGCGGGTGCGTCCGTTTGAGCGACAGATTCAGAGTGCGCGGGTGTGGGTGGGAGTGGTTGCTGGCTTGGCGGTCGTTGGTGTGTCGTTAGGCGCGGCTGTTGCAGGATGGTTGGGAGCGCTTGCGGGTGTCGTGTTGGGACTCAGCATCGTGCCGCTGAACGTCGCGCGGATGGGATATCGGGATCGAGGGCGTGCCGGGGGATTGTGGGCGGGGGTGCGAATCGCTGCGTTGAACATGCTTGGGAAGTGGCCGCAGATTGCCGGGCAAGCGCGGCTGATGCTCGAGCAACGGCGCGGGATTGAAGCCAGACTAATCGAGCACAAGCGGGTGGGAGCTTGAGAGCGCGGCACGATGAGGCATGGCAGGCGGACCTGGCGCGGTATCCGAGCCGCCCGTGGCTGAAGGAGCAGTCAATCTGGGCGATCGGTGTCTATCGCTATGGTCGCCGCGCGTTTGCGCGACGCCCTGGGCTTGTGACCGGGTGTCATCGCAAGGTGTACTGGTTGCTGCAGCGCGTTGTGGAGACGTTGACCGGAATCAGCTTCATCCACACGGTTGAGATCGGTGGGGGCCTGCGGATCTGGCACTTCGGCAACATCTTCATCCACCCGCAGGTGCGGATCGGCCGCAATTGCACGCTGCGACAGGGTGTGACCATCGGGAATCGTGTTGAAGCAGGGCCGGTTCCTGTGATCGGTGACGACGTCGAGTTCGGCGCTTACGCACAAGTACTCGGCGGTATCCGGATTGGAAATAGGGCGAGGATTGGAGCGATGGCCGTGGTTCTCGTCGACGTCCCCGACGGCGCGACGGCCGTCGGCAATCCGGCGCGAGTTATCCGGGGGAGCGAACAGCAGCCAACGGGGTCCGAGGGCGAGGCACTGGTGCGTTCATGAACATCGCCTTCCTCGGCTGCGGATATGTCGCCAACATGTATCGGCTGACGTTGCCGCTGGAGCCGGAGCTTCGGCTGGTGGGTGTGATGGACCGTGAGGCGGGGCGTGCTCGTGGGATGTCCGAATTGACGGGCGCCCGGGTGTACGGATCGCTTGAAGAGATGCTCGGGGATGCCGCGGTTGACACGGTTGTGAATCTGACGAATCCGCGGGAACACTTCGAGACAACGCGGCGGTGTCTTGAGGCCGGCAAGCACGTGTATACCGAGAAGCCGATCGCCATGTGCTTCGAGGAGGCCCAGCGGCTCGTGGGTTTGGCCGAGCAGAAGGAACTCGTGCTGTCATCAGCGCCATGCACGCTTCTGAACGAGGCGGCTCAGACGCTCTGGAAGGCCGTGCGGGAGCGGCCTGTCGGCGAGATCCGCCTGGTGTATGCCGAGATGGAAGACGGCATGGTGCATCGGATGCCGGTGAGGAAGTGGATCAACGAGGCCGGGACTCCGTGGCCCTACATTGATGAGTTTGAGACGGGCTGCACCGTCGAGCACGCGGGGTATGTGCTGACCTGGCTCGCGGCGATGTTCGGTCCGGCCGAGAGCGTGAGCGCATTCTCGGCATGTCTCGTGGAGGACAAGGCTCCTGGCGAGAAGCTCGCCACGGCGCCGGACTTCTCCGTGGCCGTGATCAGGTTTCGATCCGGTGTTGTCGCCCGGATGACCAATGGCATCTACGCGCCGGTCGACCATCGGCTGCGGCTGTTCGGGGATGACGGCGTTATGACGCTCCAGGATCCCCGCGATGACCGCTCTGCGCTTCGAGTGCAGCGGTACGCGGTGGTGCGGCGGGCGAGGAAGCTCTTGCCGTGGGGCCGCCGATATCCGCTGGTGGGGGGGCGTCGCGCGCAGGTGAAGTACCGAGGCTCCCAAAGACGAAACTTCTGCACTGGTCTTGCGGACATGGCGGCGGCCATTCGCGATCGGCGGCCCTGCCGGCTGTCAGGCCGGTTCTGTCTCCATGTCAACGAGGTGACGCTGGCGGTACAGCGAGCAATGGCGGGCTCCGGTGCGTACCAGGTGCAGACCGATTTCGATCCCGTGGAGCCCATGCCATGGGCGAAGTGAGCACGCCGCGGAGGCGGATTGCGGTCACGGGTGCGTCCGGGTTCATCGGACGGGAGACCGTGGCCCGTGCCGCGGCGAGCGGCCACACGGTGGTCGCCGTAATCCGGCCAGAAACCGATGGAAGTCGTGCGCAGGCATTGAAGCGACTCGGGGTCGAGATTGCCGCGTGTGGTCTAGCCGACCCTGTTCTGCTTGGTGATGCGCTGCATGGCTGTGATGCAGTGATCCATCTTGCGGTGTCGAGCGCCCGAGACGATCGACGCGCCGTTGCGGAGACCATCGAAGCAACACGCAGTCTGCTGGGGGCGATGAAGCGGGCAGCTGTGCGGAGATTCGTACATGCATCTTCGTTCGCCGTGTACGACTACGAGTCGATTCCGACCCACAGCCTCGTCGACGAGTCCTCCCCGGTCATCAGCGCGGACCGAGCACGGGACTGGTACAGCCGTGTGAAGGTTGCTGAAGAGCACCTTGTCCAGACGGCCGTCAGGACGGGTCAGATTGACGCGGTTGTTCTGCGCTTGGGTGCGGTCCTGGGTCCGGGACGGTTATGGACCGGCCGCATCGGCGCCAGGGCGGGTCGGTTGTGGCTGTGCATCGGGAGTGGAGCGGAGGTGCCCGTCCTGACGGTGGCTTCTGCTGCGGATTGTCTCGTTCGCGCGGCCACCATCGAGCAACCACTGTCGTCGCCGCTGAACGTCTTGGAGCAAGTGTCGCCAACACAACGAACGCTACGGAGGCAGCTCGCGGAGAGGACATTGCCGCGGCCGATTTCCGTCGTCATTCCTTGGTGGTGTGCGCGTTGGATCGGCGGCGTTCTGTGGGCTGTGACTGCTCGGGCGTCCGCTTTGCAACGCCGCGTCCCGGCGATTCTGCGGCCGCCGACCCAGGCCGCCCGATTCAAGCCGTTCCGCTTCTCCAATGCCGCGTGCCAGCGAGCACTTGCTTGGAGTTCATCGGGATCGCTCGCGGAGTACCTCGACAGCGCGGAACTGGGTGGGGAAGTTCGACCTCAACAGCAACCCCACACCGTCGAGGTCAGTGTTTGAGAATCGGGTATCTCACGAGCCTCTATGCCCGCGGTACCGACTCGTTCATCCGGGGCGAAGTCCTGCGGCTGCGCGAGTTGGGCCTAGACGTTCGGACCTACTCAATCAGGAAACCAGCCGCCAGCGAGGCAACCGACGAGTCGATCGCCGCAGAACAGCGACAGACGTATTACTTGCTCGAACAAGGGACAGTCCATCTGATTCTCGCCGTCCTGGGCGCAGTGTGTCGATGGCCGGGCAGCGCAGTCTCTGCATTCATTCTCGCCTTGCGGACCGCGCAACCGGGGGTCCGGGGTTGGTGGCTTGCAGTTGTATACTGGCTCGAAGCCGCGGTAATTGCCAAGGTCCTCCAGCGAGACGGCATATCTCATCTGCACAACCATATCGGACAGAACTCGGCGACCGTGGCGATGCTTGCATCGGCGATCTGCGGAGTTCCCTATAGCCTCACAATCCATGGTCCTCTCGAGTTTGATCGGCCACGCGAACTCGCGATCGGGGAGAAGGTCCGGCGGTCGTGTTTCTCGGTTGCCATCAGTGAGTACGGGCGCTCGCAGTTAATGCGCTGGACACCACGTTCCGCCTGGCCGCAGATCCGTGTCGTTCGGTGCGGTGTACAGCCGGAGTTCCTGGACCGGCCTGTTGAACACCCACCGTCCGCTCGAAGGCCGAAGTTTGTTTGTGTCGGCCGCCTCGCTGAACAGAAGGGGATCCCTGTGCTCATCGAGGCCGCCATCGCTCTGAAATCCGAAGGTCATGACTTCGAGCTTGTACTCATCGGCGACGGTCCACTCCGTGGTGAAATAGAGACGCTGGTGCGTGAATCAGGTCTCGGAGGCGCATTCCGCCTCGCTGGACTCTTGTCGCCGGCAGATGTTCGAAGGGAGATGGTCTCGGCGCGAGCCCTCGTCATGCCGAGCTTCGCAGAAGGGCTCCCGGTGGTGATGATGGAGTCGCTGGCGCTTGGGAGGCCGGTGATCGGTACCTACATTGCGGGCATCCCAGAGCTGGTGCAGCCTGGGAGAACCGGCTGGCTGGTGCCGGCCGGATCAAGCTGCCTACTCGCTGCAGCGATGAGGCAAGCGATGGAAGCGAATGTTGATCTTCTCGTCGAGATGGGGCGAAGTGGCGCCGATCTTGTGCGACGAGAGCACGATCAGCGCCTGCAAGCGAGGAAGCTTGCGGACCTTCTCAGGTGGTCATCGCATGAGACGGAGATTACCGCGTGACCGCCCGCCGCTACGTCCTCATCGCCCCTTGCCGCAACGAAGAGCAGTTCATGCGCACCACGCTGGACTCACTCGTTGCTCAGTCAGTCCAGCCCTCGCTCCTCGTCGTCGTCGACGACGGCTCCACCGATTCCACCCCTCAGATCCTCGCCGCGTACGCGGCGCAGCACGATTGGATCAGGATCGTCACGCGGAAGGACCGCGGTGTCAGGTCGGTTGGCCCCGGTGTGATCGAAACCTTCTATGCTGGTCTTGAGGCAATCGACCTCGACGCGTTCGATTACATCTGCAAGCTCGATCTCGACCTCGATCTCCCTCCGCGGTACTTTGAGCTGCTCATGCAGCGGATGGAGGCCGAGCCCCGCCTCGGCACCTGCTCAGGCAAGCCGTACTTCCGCAACGCCGCTGGCGAGCTCGAGCCGGAGGTCTGCGGCGATGAGATGTCCGTCGGGATGACCAAGTTCTACCGCACCCAGTGCTTCCGGCAGATCGGCGGCTTCGTGCGCGAGGTCATGTGGGACGGGATCGATTGCCACCGTTGCCGCATGCTCGGATGGATCGCGGAGAGCCACGACGATGAGGACCTCCGCTTCATCCACCTTCGTCCCATGGGCAGCAGCCATCAGGGCATCTGGACTGGACGAATGCGGCATGGCTTCGGCCAGCACTTCATGGGCACGAGCCTGGCGTATATCACCGCCAGCGCCATCTTTCGACTCCCGCGGAGCCCGGTGATCGTCGGGGGAGTGGCGATCTGGTGGGGATACGTGCGGGCGATGCTCGACCGCAAGCCGCGCTACGAGGACCAGGAGTTCCGGCGACATCTTCGCCGGTACCAGAGAGAGAGTCTCCTGAAGGGCAAGGACGCGGCGACCCGCCTTGCGAACGAGCGGGGTGCGAAGGTATGGTCGGGCGTTCGTTCCTCCACCGAAACCGAGTCGAGCCGCGTGGATGCAGCCAGCGGCTCGAGGGCGCCGCAGCGGGCGGATCAGGCCGGCTCATTCGCTGCGGCCGATCGTCAATGAGCACACACGCAGAGCTTCTCGCTCGTATTCGGTCCGGAGATGCCCTGGTTGGCGTCATCGGACTCGGGTATGTCGGACTCCCCATCGTGCAGGCGATGCACGCGGGTGGATACAGGGTGCTCGGCTTCGATATCGACCCCGCCAAGGTGCGCTCGCTCGCCGAAGGACGCAGCTATCTCAAGCACATCAGCGATGGCGTCATCCGGAGTCTCGCCGAGAGCAGGAGATTCGACGCGACATCAGACTTTGGCCGCCTGGGTGAGCCCGATGCGATCATCATCTGTGTGCCGACGCCGCTCGGCCGCCACCACGAGCCCGACCTCACGTACGTCCGGAACTCGGGCCACGACATCGGTCGATGCCTCCGGCAGGGCCAGCTGGTTGTTCTCGAATCGACCAGCTACCCGGGAACCACCCGCGGCGATCTTCTCGGGGCAATCCTTGCAGCACGCTCCGCACAGAGTGCTGAATTGGAACACGGCCGTGACTTCTTCGTGGCGTTTAGCCCCGAGCGTGAAGATCCCGGCCGGACTAGCCATACGACTCGCACAACGCCCCGATTGGTCGGCGGTCTTGATGATGCCTCGACCGAACTAGCGGTTGCGCTCTATCGACGCGCCGTTGATCACGTCCACCCCGTCTCCTCCGCCGAAGTCGCCGAAGCCGCCAAAGTCCTCGAAAACGTCTTCCGCGCTGTCAATATCGCCATGGTCAACGAGCTCAAGATGATCCTCTCCCGCATGGATATCGATGTCTGGGAAGTCATCGAGGCCGCGGCGACCAAGCCGTTCGGGTTCATGCCGTTCTACCCCGGCCCCGGGCTCGGTGGGCACTGCATCCCGATCGATCCCTTCTACCTCACGTGGAAGGCCCGCGAGGTCGGGCAGATCACGCGGTTCATCGAGCTCGCCGGCGAGATCAACACGAAGATGCCGCACTATGTCGTCGACCGCCTCACCGAGGCGCTCAACGAGCACGGCAGGGCGGTCAAAGGCTCGAAGATTCTCGTGATCGGCCTCGCCTACAAGCCCAACGTCGATGACACGCGCGAAACCCCCGCCGCGGAGATCCTCGACATCATCTCCGACCTGGGCGGCCAGGTGCAGTACCACGACCCGCACGTGCCCGCCTTCCCCCGCATGCGCAAGCACGCGATGGAACTCCGCTCGGTCCCGCTCACCAAGGACGAGCTCTCCAAGTACGACGCCGTTGTGATCGTCACCAACCACGACGCGGTCGACTACGAGGCCATCGCCACGCACGCGAAGCTCGTGATCGATACCCGCAACGCGCTCAAGAACCTCCGCGGCCGCGGCGCACAGATCGTCAAGGCATGATGACGGCGGATCGTCCAAAGCAATCAGCGGCGGTGTCACCAACAGCAGAGACAAACTCGCCCGCCGCGCCCGCCGCGCCCCCCGCGCCCACCGCTCCCGCCACAGCCCCGCAGACGAGCCCGCAAAGCGCCGCCACGACAACACCGCCGTTCGACCGCATCAACCTCCATGGCTTCGGGCTCGATGTCATCACGCTCGCGCAGGCCACTGATCACATCGTCGCATCCGCCCGCGCCGGCCGCGGCGGCTGGGTGATCACGCCGAACCTCGACATCCTCCGTCGCCTCTCCCGAGAGCCCGAGTTCGCAGCGTTGGCTTCGCAGACCACGCTCCGCCTGGCCGATGGGATGCCCCTGGTCTGGGCCAGCCGCCTGCAACGCACGCCGCTTCCCGAGCGTGTCGCCGGCTCGGACCTGATCTGGACGCTCAGCGAGCGGGGCGCCGCCGCGGGCCTTCGGTTCTACCTGCTGGGCGGCAACCCCGGCGCGGCCCAGGCGGCCGCGGACACACTGACCGCCCGCTTCCCGGGCTTCGCAGTCGCCGGCATCGAGTGCCCGCCGATGGGGTTCGAACGCGATTCCATATATATGGATGCGCTGCGGACCCGCCTTGCAGCCGCTGCACCAGATGTAGTGCTTGTCGCGCTCGGTGCCCCCAAGCAGGAGCGGGTCATCGCGGCGGTCCGCGATGGTCTGCCCGCGGCGTGGTTCCTTGGCATCGGGATCAGCTTCAGCTTCGTGGCGGGCGATGTGCAGCGAGCTCCGGCGTGGATGCGGCGGACCGGGCTGGAATGGGTCCATCGGCTGGTTCAGGAGCCGGGGCGGCTGGCGCGGCGATACCTGATCGACGGGATCCCGTTCGCCATTTCGCTCCTCGTGCGGTCCGCCTTGCACGGCCTGCGCCCCGGAGCGGCTGCGGACCGTCGACCGGGGAGCTCAAGCTGACCGGCTTCTCATACCCCCAGAACACCCGAACTTCTGCCGCGCGGCGTTCCTATAGAGTCATGCGCCGCGGCGAATGGACCGAATATCTGCCAGTGCCGCTGGGGTATAACAGGGCCGCCAGTTTGTCCGCCCATTCGACGGGGGCTTCGGGTCTGTATCGCCAGGCTGGCCCCGAGGTGAGGGAGCCCGAGGTGAGGGAGTTCGAGGTGAGGGAGTTCGTGAGCAGTGGGGGAATCGACGCCAATCACGGCGGGTTCGGCATCTCAGATGCTTGAGACTGACCCGGAAACGACGACCGCGCCGCCGGTGCTCAGCCGCCTGCGGGGGATTGTCCTGCTCGCCGGTTCGGTCCGAGAATCCTCGTTCACCCGCGTTATCGGCCGTCCGATGCTGGACCTGCCGGTGGGGAATGGGAAGACCCTGCTCGACCACTGGTGCGACCACGCCGCAAATCTCGCCGGCGCCGGGGCCGAAGGGATCCAGTTGCGTGTTCTGACCGACCGCGGATCGCCGCTGCCAACATCGGGCAAGAACGCCGAGGGTGTCAAACTCGCGATCGAATACGACCGCAACGAATTCCGCGGCACCGGCGGCGTCCTCCATGATCTCTCAGCCGAGTACGACCCGGACGATGTCCTGCTCGTCGCGAACGCCAACCAGGTCGTTCCGGACGGGTTCCCGCATCTTGTGTCGGCGCTCGCCGGCCGGATGGGCGATGCCGCGTTGCTCGCCGGGCCGGGTGGCGAGGCGTTGGGAATCCACATGTTCAGCGCGCGCGTGCTGCGATCGATCCGCGGCGTGGGCTTCGTCGATCTCAAGGAACAGGCCCTGCCGCGGCTGACGGGCGAGTTCGACATCCGCGTTGTGAGCGCCCGCGAGCCGCGGGTGCTGCCCGTGCGCGGCGCCGAGGGATATCTCTCCGCCCTCCGAGTGCTGCACGCGCGCGACTCCGCCGGCATGCTCGCGGACCCGTTCGCGGAAGAGTGGTTCAAGACATTCGGGATTGTCGAGGAGGGCGCCACCGTGCATCCCACCGCAGTTGTGCACGACTCGGTCGTGCTCAGCGGCGCAACGGTGGGGGCTGGCGCGGTGCTGGTCCGTTGTCTGGTGGGCCCATCGGGGAGGATCAACGCCAACGCGGTTCTCGCCGACAGACTGCTGGGCGATCAAGGGAGGCGGAGGCCGGGCGCATGAATCTCAAGCCGCTGGTCAGACAGGGTTGGTCGATCGAGCACGCGATCGCCGCGATCGCGCTGGTCGCGTTCGGCGCGTTCGCGACGCGGGAGGCATGGGCCGACATCTACCGCATCGCGATGACCGACGAGGAACAGAGTCACATCTTCCTCGTCCCGATCGTCGCGGCGTGGATGGTGATGGCCCGCAAGATCCGCATGTCCGACTGCCCGCCGGCGGGGCAGATGATCGGCCCGATCATCCTGCTCGGCGGGTTCGCGGTGCACTGGTTCGGCTATGCGAACGCCATGCAGTCGCTCTGGCACGGCGGCGCGGTTGTGATCTTCATCGGTGCACTTCTCACCGCCCTGGGCAAGAACGTGCTCTTCCGGTTCCTTCCCGCGTTCGTCGTGCTCGTCCTGCTCGTGCCCATACCCGGGCTGATCCGCCAGCAGATCTCCATCCCGCTCCAGACCGCCTCGGCCGCGACGACGCAGGCGATCCTCGAGATCTTCGGCACACCGATCGAGCGCAACGGCAATCTGCTCACCATCAACGGGACCGATGTCGCCGTGGCCGAGGCCTGCAACGGCATGCGGATGGTGTTCGCGCTCTTCCTGGTGTCGTACGCCTTCGCGTTCTCGATGCCGCTGCGCAACGCCACGCGGTTCACGATCCTGATCGCCAGCCCGTTCGCCGCGATCATGTGCAACGTGATCCGGCTGATCCCGACGGTGCTCCTGTACGGCTACTCGACGGACAAGATCGCCGGACAGTTCCACGACATCAGCGGCTGGCTGATGTTGCCGATCGCGTTCGGATTGCTGCTCGGCATCATCCGTCTCCTCCGCTGGGCGCTCATCCCCGTCAACCGATTCACGCTCGCGTACCAATAGTCCCGACCGCAGGCCGACTCATGAAGACGTTCCCTGTCATCATCTCGATCGCCATTCTCGCGGGAATCACAGCGTGGTCGCTGAGTCACCCGGACCAGGCCGATGCCGCGCCGTACCACCAGCGGATGGCCGCCATGATCGGCGATCTGCCGTTCAAGGTCGGTGACTGGGAGGGGTCCGATGTGGGTGTTCCGCCCGCCGCGACCGCGCTGCTCAAGCCCAACGCGCTTCTCAGCCGCAGCTACATCAACGCCGCCGATCGCGACAGCGCCTCCCTGGTCGTGATCCACTGCCGCGATACCCGGGACATGGCCGGCCACTTCCCGCCCATCTGCTACCCCGCGCACGGCTGGCAGAACGATGAGCCAGAGTGGCGTCAGCCCGTAACGCTCGATGTCGGCGGCCTCGCCGTCGATGCGATCCGCTACGAATTCACCCGCAGCAGCTTCACCGGCAAGAGCCGGATCGTGATCTACAGCTTCTTCGTGCTCCCCGAGCACGGGATCGCCCCCGACATGAACGCCATCCGCGCCGCCGCGGACGACTACCGCGCCCGCCCGTTCGGCGCGGCCCAGTTCCAGATCGTGCTCTCGCCGGAGCGGAGCATCGACCGCGAGATGCAGATCGCGCATGAGCTGCTCGCCCCAACCCGTCCGCTCATCGACGCCATCATCCAGGGATCGGAGGGGCTCGAGTCATGACCCAGTTACCAATCGATAACGGCCGCTCGCTGCCCGCGCCGGCGACGCCCGCCGCGATTGACCCGTACGGCGCGCCGCCCGCCGAGCCTCAGCAGGTCAACCTGTTCAAGCTCGCCCACCGGCTGCTCCGCGGCCGGTACATCCTCGCGATCGTGCTCGCTTCCGTTGGTGCCGCGGCGGGCGCCGCGGCGGGCTACATCTCGCAGACACCCAAGTACCGCTCGCAGGGCCTCGTCCGCATCCAGCCGGTGCTCCCCAAGATCATCTACCAGACCGAACAGAGCTCGGTCCCGCCGCTCTTCAGCTCGTTTGTGAACACGCAGGCGCAGCTCATCACCAGCGACCGCGTGGTGAACCGCGCAATGCGCAGCAATGAGTGGCAGAAGCTCGGCCGCATCGAGACCCCGGAGACGCAGAAAGAGTTTCGCGAGTCCATCAAGGTTGGCACCAGCCGCGACAGCCTCGAACTGATCACGGTGGCGTTCCTCGATGAGAACCCGACCGCAGCTCTGACGGGCCTCCGCGAAACGATTCAGGCGTACCGAGACCTGTACGCCAACGCCGAAACACGAGACGTCCGAGACCTGCAGGTCCGCACACTCGATCAGCGTCGACGGGATCTCGAATCGAGCATCCGGAGCCGCCGGGAGAGCATCCAGCTGCAGGCGGCCGAGTTCGGCACCGACGATCTGACACGGATGCACGAGTTCCGCACCGATCAGCTTCTGCAGCTCGAGGCCCAGCTCGCCGAGCTCGAGAACCGGCTGACGAACGCCGGCATCGATGTTGCGAGCGGTGCGACTTCCACCGCACCGGCGGCGTTGGGTTCGCCGGGCCAGCCGGGCGGAGAGGGCGACCCCGAGGCGCAGGCCGAGGCATCCGCCGCGGAGGCAGCGCCGACACCCGCCGAGATCGCCACGGTCGACCGGCAGATGGCCGAGTACCTGACGCAGCGCTCATCCTTCATGCGGCTCTACAACTCGCTCCGTGCACAGGGCTACGGCGAACAGCAGCGCGATGTGCTCCGAGTGTCCGCCGAACTCAAGGCCATCGACCAGACCATCGAGAACTACGCCGTCGAGTGGGCCTCCACACGCAAGTCGCTCACCGGCGAGGCCGGCGGCGTCAGCGGCGTCGAGACGATCGCCCAGCTCGAGGACCGCTACCGCAAGCTCAAGAACCAGACCGATGCGTGGCGGCGCGACACCGTCGCGATCGGCAATCGTCGCCTCGCAATCGAGGCCTACAAGCGCGAGATCGACACGCTGCAGGCGACGCTCGACGAGATCGTGCGCCGGCTCGACCAGATCAACATCGAGTCAAAGGTCGAGGAGCAGATCGGCCGCATCGAGGTCATCCTCCCCGAGCAGGCGTCGGCCGCGGCCGTGGTCGACAACCGCAAGAAGTACGCCGCCGTCGGATTCGTGCTCGGCGGCGGGTTGCCCGTCGCCCTCGTCGCCCTGCTCGGCCTGATCGACGGGCGGATGCGTTACTCCGATCAGGCCAAGGACGGTCCGATCGCGGGCGCACCGCTGCTCGGTATCCTCCCGCTGCTCCCCCGCGACACCGATGACCCCGAACAGGCCGCGGCCGCGGCACACTGCGTACACCAGCTCCGAACGCTTCTGCAGATCGGTGGCGGCGAGCGCAAGGTCTATGGCATCACCAGCGCCACGGCCGCCGACGGCAAGACCAGTCTGGCTCTCTCGATGGGCATCTCCTTCGCGGCATCCGGCTCGAAGACGCTGCTCGTCGACTTCGACATGATCGGACGCGGGCTCTCCCGCGTCCTCAAAGTGCTCCCCGAGCACGGCCTGATGCACTCGCTCCGGACCGGCGAGACCAACGGCAGCATCTCCGCCACCCGCATCGAGAATCTCTCGCTCCTCGCCGCCGGCAAGGAGGATGATGTCTACGTCAGCCGGCTCTCCCGCGGCATGGTCAGTGATCTGATCGATCGCCTCCGCGACCAGTACGATGTGGTGATCGTTGATACGGGCCCGATCCTGGGGAGCCTCGAAGCCAACTACGTCGCCTCGGTCTCCGACGGAATGATCCTCGTCGTCGGCCGCGGCCAGCAGCAGTCATATGTGCAGCGGGCCTGCGAGCAACTCCGCAGCCTGAACGCCAACATCATCGGGATGGTCTTCAACCGCGCCAACAGCGGCGACTTCAACAGTTCCGCGACCAGCAAGTCGTTCCGGTCGGTCCGCGTCGATGCTCCTTCCTCGCTGAAGAAGCTGCCGGGGACCGAACATCTCGACCCGCTCTCGCGAACGGTGGCTATGGACACAGGTATCTGAGGGGGAATCTGTGACAACGCTGATGCAGACGACCGGCCGGCCCGCCGACGAGCCGGCGGGTCCGCCGCCACAAGGCCCGCCGACGGTCTGGGGTCTCGACCCCGCGCAGCTGCACGCCCGCTACTGGGCGTCCCGCGGCGTGCAGGTCGTCCGCCCCGGCGAACGAACCGAACTGGTTCACCAGGCGGAGTTGTTCCTCTTGACGGGGAACAACACACTGACGCTGTTCCGTCCCGCCGCGATCCTGGATGACGTCGCCTGGATGAACCCGGACCTCGTGTACCTCCGGCTCGAGCGCCCGAAGGCCGCCGAGTACCGCGAGTCCATCCAGACCGGCAAGGACGGCGCTTTCCGCCGCTTCGAGCGCGTGTACAAGGCCGCGGACTCGGGCGTGCTGCTCGTCGGGCTGACGCCCCACGAGGAGATCGCCCGCATCTGGCAGTCCGCCGCCACCGAGCGCGACGGTTGGCGCAAGCTCCGCGCCAGCGTGAACCGATCCGCGAAGCAGCTCGCCTCGGCCCGCGCCCGCGTCTTCGACGCCTCGCGCCCCGAAGAGTCGGCACGCTTCGTCCGCGACCTTGTCCAGCAGTGGTCGCGGCCCGACGCCACCGTTGATCGCATCCGGTCCAGCGCACCCGGTGTCTGGTGCGATCAGTCCGCGAACGTCAAGCCGGGCAAAGGTGTCCGCGGCCCGCTCTGGATCGGCGCCGGCCGAACCGTTGACGATTCGACGACCGCCGTCGGCCCGGCGGTGATGTGGGACGACCCGCAGGCACGCCCCGAGCCCGAGGCGATCGAGTGGCTGGAGCTCGAAGCGCTCGATGGCCCCAGCTTCGCACGCCGCGAGGTGAAGCGCACCCAGATCCGCCACCCGCTCCTCAAGCGAACCTTCGACATCCTCTTCTCGCTCGTGGCGCTCCTGGTCACGCTCCCGCTCTATCCGTTCATCGCGCTCGCGATCATCATCGAGGACGGGTTCCCGCTCTTCTTCGCGCACCACCGCGAGACCATCAACGGCCGCGAGTTCGGCTGCCTGAAATTCCGCTCCATGCGCAAGGACGCCGAGAAGATGAAGGCCGAACTGGCCGCCGCGAACCAGGCCGACGGCCCGCAGTTCTTCATCGAGAACGATCCGCGGCTCACCCGCGTCGGCCGCTTCATCCGCAAGTACCAGCTCGATGAACTCCCGCAGTTCATCAACGTGCTCAAGGGTGATATGTCCGTCGTCGGCCCCCGCCCCAGCCCGTACAAGGAAAACCAGTTCTGCCCGCCCTGGCGGGAAGCCCGGCTCAGCGTCCGCCCCGGTGTCACCGGCCTCTGGCAGATCCGCCGCACGCGGGCCGGCGGCAACGACTTCCAGGAGTGGATCAAGTACGACATCCAGTACGTCGAGCAGCAGTCGCTCTGGCTCGACATCAAGATCATCTGGCAGACAGTCCTTCTTGTCTTTAGAAAGGCAACCGAGTCATGATCCTCAAGCCCAAGACAGCCCGGCGCCTGCTGCTCCTGGGAGCGGTCCTTGTTGTTGCCATCGCTTCCGCAGTCGGCTTCTTCTTCGTCCGCACCTGGCAGCTCGAGCGCCGATTCGAGGGCTACCGAGCAGCCGGCGTCAGCGCCCTCGAGAAAGACGATTACGCCGAGGCCATCAACAACCTCGGCCGCTACCTCCGCAACAAGCGCTACGAGAACGACCGCGAGGCGCTGCTGTCATACGCCAAGGCCCGCGAAGCGCTCGAGGAGAAGGACCTCGGCCACCTCACCCAGGCCATCGGTATCTACGAGCGAGCGCTGTCCCTCGACCCCACCGACCGCGAGACCCGCCTCAAGCTCCTGAAGCTCTACAACGACACCGGCTTCTTCCAGGAAGCCCTCGACCACGCGGACCGTCTTCTGCCCGATGGTCCCGCCTCCGCGACCAAGGACGATGTCGAAGCGCTCCGCGGCCGCATCACAGCGTTGCTCGGCCTCCGCCCCCCGACCGGCGCATCCAACGCCGCGAACACCGCGGTCAGTGAGTCCATCGATCGTCTCGCGGAGTTGCAGCCCGACGACTTCGCCATCCAGGCTCTGAAGACCGGCTGGCTGGGCGAAATGTCTTCGCGGCAGCAGGCGGTCGAGTACGCAAGGAAAGTCGCCGCCGATCACCCCGACGACCCCGCGTTCCAGGTGATGGTCGCCCTCGCCGAGATCGACCCGCAAAGAGAGATCCTCCCGCAGGTCGAGGCCGTGTGCCGCGTCATCGGGCTCGACCTCGCGACGGCACGCTTCCTGCGCGAGCCGAGCCTTGGCGGAGAGGCCGCGACCGCACGCGTCATCAGCTTCTTCGACAGCGTGGGCTACTTCCGCCACTCCCTGGCGGTCGCCGAAGCATCGGTCGCCGAGGAGAAGTCAACCGACATGCTGCGGTTCGCGGTTCGGCGCGCGTGGTCGCTCGATGCGCCCGACAAGATCCTCGCGATGACCGAGGGCCTCGATCCGACCACGGCTGCTTCCGACGTCGCGGCGTTCCGAGCCCTCGCTTTCATGCGGAAGGGGAATCGCGCCCCCGCAGCCGACATCGCGTCTGCCCTGGCCGCCAGGGGGCAGATCTACCAGGCACGCATCTGGTCGCCGCTCCTGACCGCACTCACAACAGATCCGTCGGCGACCGGGCGCACCCTCATCGAAGCCGCCGATGAATCCCTGAAGCAGAACGCCCGCGAGCCGATCATCCACTTCTTCAGAGGTCAGGGACTGGCTCAGGTCGACCGGTTCTCCGAGGCCCGGGATGCCTGGCGCACCGCGGCTGCATCGCCCGCGTCCATCGGGTGGGCAACACCGTTGGTCCGTGTCAGCGAGTCGCTCCAGGCCGAGCAGCGGTGGGAGGAGGCGCTCCGGGCCGCGGAAGAGGCGAACGCCGCCAGCCCGCAGGATCTCCAGGCGCAGATCAACCTCGTCCTCGCCGAAGCCGCCATGATCGAAAACGGGTACACGCTGCGGCAGTCACCGCAGGAGATCTCGACCAGGATCGACAACGCTCTCTCGCAGTTGATCACCGATTCGCCGGCCGCGAAGCGTGCGCTCGAAGAGTCGCTCCTCCCCGCCCGCGTGATCCTCGCTTCCCGCGCGGGGCAGAGCGACCGTGCAAAGAACCTGATCCTGGACTATGTGAACAGCGAGGGCACGCGCAGCCGCGCTCTGCTCGAACGCCTCGCTCGCCTCTCCGTAAGCGAACGTCTGGGTATCGAGTCCCAGGTTCTCGATGTCGCCGAGAACACCGGCGGCAGCGGCCCATCGACAGATCTGGTCCGAGCCCTTGCTCTCGCCCGCGACAACGATGCCGCCGCCGGCCTTGCGGTGCTGCAGGCCGGCCGCGACCGCACCGATGGTGAAGCCCGCCTGCGATACGACGTCGCGATCGCCCAGTTCAAGGAGGCGATCCAGGACGCCGAGGCCGCATCCGCCTGGGCCTCGCTCATCGATGCGCACCCCGAAAACGTGGAACTGCACGCAACCGCCATGCAGTCCGATGCCGCGATGCGCGATGGCGCCCTCGCCGCGAAGATCATCGATCGGTACATGACTCTCAGCGGCGCCGACCCGGCCCGTCCCCCCGTCGCTGTCCGTCTCGCCCGCGCCCGTTCCATCCTCGTCCAGCCGACGCTCTCGGCCCGCCAGCGTGATGAAGCCATCGGCATCGTCCGCGCGGTCGTCACCGAGGTGCCGACGCTCGTCGCCGGCCGCAGGCTGCTGATCAACGCGCTCCTGCGCGAGGCCCCGGAGGAGAACGGTCAGCGCGCCTTCGTCGCCGATCTGGCCGGCGCCACCGAGCAGATGCGGGCCTTGATCCCGCTGGTCCCCGACCCGGTGCCGGTCCGCCTGCAGCTCGCCGCGATCCTCGCCGAGCGCAACGAGACCGCCGCGGCACGCGATGAGTTCCTGCGCATCGCCTCGGACCTCTCCGTCGATATCGCCGCGCGGGAGACCGCGGCCACCGGCCTCATCGCGCTCCGGGAATTCGCCGCCGCCATCCCACCGCTCGAAGCGGTCGTCCGCGAGCGTGGTGATACCGTGTCGGATCGCACGCTGATCGCCCTCGCCCGCGCGTACGAAGCAACCCGGAGCTCCGGCCGCGCCAAGGCGGTCATGGACCGGCTCGCAGCCCGCACGCTCACAGACCCGGCGGTCATCGTCGAGGTCGCTGATGCGCTCGCGTTCGCCGGGGACCGCGCCGGCGCCGATTCGGTCCTCGCCCGGCTCGAACCGCTCGATGTTCCGCAGCCCGAGAAACTGCGCCTCCGCGGCGACTTCCTGGCACGCCACGGCGACCGTGAAGCCGCTGCCGCTGTCTACAGCCAGATGATCACCGTGTCCCCCGACGAACCCGGCGGGTACGTGGCTCTGGCCGGGCTCCGGCTCACCGCCGGCGATGCCGACGCCGCCACCTCGGTCCTCGAGAGCGCGCCCGAATCGGTCCGTTCGACCTCCGAGGCTCGCCTCATGCGTCAGCAGATCGAACTGCTGGGCAAGCCCAATGCCGAGATCGACTTCGCGAAGCTCGCCGAAGCCCTCGAGAGTTCGGGTCAGTTCCCCGCCCGTGCCCAGGCGGTGCGGGCGCTCGCGCAGCTCGATGCGGATGGACGTCTCTCCGACCCCGACTCCCTGCTCGCTGTCGCCCGCCGGTTCCGCACCGAGACCAGCGTCCAGACCATCATCACTCGCCTGCTGCTCGATAAGAACCCGCCGGCTCTGCGGCAGGCGAGCCTGCTCGCGGCGGAAGCCCGCAGCGCGCGGCCCGGCGATCCCGAGATCGCCGAGATGGCGGCCCGCACCTTCGCCGGAACCCAGGAGTGGGAGGCGATGCTCAGCGCCGCCCAGACATGGGCGGAACTATCGCGCGATGTCGCCGCCGACCTCGCCGTGGCCGAAGCACACCTGGGGGCGCGGCGACCCAACCAGGCCGTGTCCGTGCTCGAGCCGCTCGTCGCCGATGCGTCCCGCCAGCTCGACAGCCCCGTCGCGGTCGGCATCCTCAGCGCGTACACGAGAGGCCTGATCCGCCAGCGCGATGACCGCCGCGCCCTCGATATCCTCGAGCCGCTCCTCGCCCGCGAGCCCCGCCTCCGCAGAGAGTTGTGGATCCCCTTCGCCGCCGAGGAGGTCACGACCCTCGTCAATGCACGCGCCTGGCTCGAGCGTGTCCGCTCATCACTCTCAACCCCCGATGATGCACGCGCTGCGGCGCTCGCCTACCTCACGCTCGGCGAGCGCTTCCCGGAGGCCCGCGCCTCTCTCGCCGCCGAGTCCATCGCGATCATCTCGCCGCAGGTCTCGGCGGATCGCTCGCCCATGAACCTGACGATCCTCGGCGCCGCCCAGCAGGCCGCGGGCGATACCAACAGCGCCGCCGCCTCCTATCGGGCCGCACTCGCCGAAGACCCCGCAGCCTTCCCCGCCCTGCCCCGCATCGTCGAATTGCTCGGCAGCAACGCGAGCACGGCCCAGGAAGCAGTCTCGATCGCGCAGGCCGCGTACGACTCCCGTTCAGACGCCGAGCGACCGATCGGACTCGCGGTTGTCCTCGCACGGGCACACACAGCCGCAGGCGCAGCCGCGACCGGCCCCGCCGCCGCGGAACACTTCCGCGCTGCGACCGCGCTCTACGACCAGGTGACCAAAGCCCTGCCCAACGATGTCGAGATGCACGCCCAGGCCGCGGCGACCGCCGAAGCTGTCGGCGACTACGCCGCCGCCGTGCGGTTCTACAAGGGCGCGCTCGCCAACCCGCCGGCCAACCCCCAGTTGCTGGCGGTCCTGCAGAACAACGCCGCGTACGCCATGTACCGCGCCGGCGTCAGCGGCGATGAACTCAACGCCGCCCGCGACATGGTCCGCACCGCCGCGGGCATCCTCCCCGAGGCGGCGATCCTCGACACACTGGCGCACCTCGAGGTCGCCACCGGCAACCGCGCGGGGGGCATCGAAGCCTTCCGCCGCGCACTCCAGCGGCAGCCCGACCTCGCCTCCGCGAAGGTCGGTCTCGCGGCCGTGCTCGCCGCCGGCTCCCCCGCCGAACAGACCGAGGCACGCTCGCTGCTCGCCGGAGTCGACCCTTCGAAGCTGACACCGGTGGAGAAGGACGAGTACGACACCGCCCGCCGCCGACTCGGCGGCTGATCAGGCACTCCCAGGACAAGACCGACACGGCCGCGCCCACGCGCGGCCGTGTTCGTTTTTGATCCGCACACAGAAGACCACGACTCGCCGCATCCCATGCACCAGAGTCGTCTCGCGTTATCGGATGAGCGTTGCACACTTCTCGGACTCGGGAAGGTCCACTAAATTCGCCATGCAGCGCCGATCGCCGCTCCCCGCCGCAAAAAACTGCGCCAACCGCGCTCCATCCGCCGCATGATGCGAAAGAAGTCTTGTCGGATTTCGTTGACGGTGTAGGCTTCCATGCCAGGGCAGATTCGGCCGAGACGCCGCATCTCTCTCGATCAAAGGGTGGAGAGGATTCGTGCCCCAGCGTCGGGGCAAGAGAGAGTTCCAGCTCCAGACCGGATGTGTTTCTTCGGCCTTGTCTCGGACGGGGATGTAACCCCTCCCTGAAAGGCCCCGGGAGGTTCCGCGCGAACGTCCCGGGTGTGTTCAACTTCAGAAGGGGATGTGAGAAATGAAGAGCATCGCACTTATCGGGGTTCTGACGCTCGCGGCCGGCGCCGCGTCCGCGGACACCATCACCGGCCGCTTCCTCAACGTGCCCAACGGCGTGACGCTCAACGTCTCGACGGGCAACCTCAACGTCGGCGCCCTCCGCCACGAGTGGACCAACGGCAACGGCGAAGCCGCCCGCTTCAACGGCACCTACGCCACGTTCTGCGTCGACAACAAGAACGCCACCGGCACCGCCACCAGCTTCGAGCTCCGCGAGGTCACCAACGCCCCGCGCTCGACCGCCGGTAACTACGGCAACCCCGGCAACCCCTACACCGCGATGCAGGCCAAGCGCCTCGCCGCGGTCGTCAAGGCCGCTCAGGACCTGGGCCGCATGGGCAGCCGCGGTGAGTTCATCACCACCGGCACCGACGACAACCTCTGGTCCGCCGCGATCCAGCTCGCCGTCTGGGAGAGCCTCTGGGAGAGCACCAACGGCGCGGGTTGGGACCTCGCCGGCGGCACCTTCGTGCTTAACAGCACGAACGGCACCTCCAACAACGTTCGCAACCGCTTCAACACGCTGATCGCTTCGGCCACGACGTTCTTCAACACGAACAACGTCGCCGGCGGCGTCCGCGTTCTCGCGGGCACCCGCGGCACGACCAACGAGACCGCCCAGGATCAGCTCGTGATCGTCCCGCTCCCCCCGGCCGCCTGGGCCGGCCTCGGCGCCCTCGCCGGTGTCATGGGCGTCGGCTATGTCCGCCGCCGCAAGCTCGCGGCCGAGTAAGCGACCTCCGCCGACAGAGCCTGAATCCCCCCACACCTCCGCGCACGCCGCGGGGGTGTTTTCTTTTGGGTAGGCCCCAGACAATCATTGGTCCGTTGCGCGGATCTAGGTAATCTGCGCAAGATATGCCGCTTGGGCATGGGCCCGATATGTCGAGCCGCCGGGAATTACTCTCGGACCCACCGATTTCTCTGTTGCCCGTTCGGGGTGGCATGATAGAGTTATCACGTTGGAGTGGGGAATGTGAGAGCCGCAGGTGCGTGTTTCGATCCCGGCGGGAGTAGGGGAGTTCATCCGACAATTCGAGATTGGTCCGACTCCGCGGCTGCGTCCCCACCTCGCCGCGGAACCGGCATGGCATTGACCGTCACTCGGATGGAGTGGTGCGTCCCGCGGCTGCATTCGCGCGTCAGCCGCTGGTCCCCCTTCCTCTCCGGTGGTCGGCTGAGGGGTTTGGTCGGTCACAGGCGCGACTTTGTTTCAAGGGGAAAGGAAGAGGAACATGAGTAGAGCAGTATTCGCGGCGGCCGCCCTGGCCACCGCCGCCGGCCTTGCGTCGGCGAACACCATCACCGGCGCGTACGTGGGCCACACGTACACCGTCGGTCTCAGTACCACAGCCGGGACCTTCGCGGTCGGCGCGCTCAACCACACGTGGACGAACGGCATCGGCGACGCCGCCCGGTTCAACGGAACCTACGGCACCTTCTGCATCGACAACCGGCTCGTGACGGGCAATCAGACCCAGTTCACGCTCGTCGGCATCACCTCCGCGCCAACCTCCACGGCCGGCAACTTCGGCAACCCCGGCTTCTCCTACACGGCGGAGCAGGAGAAGCGCCTCGCGGCGGTCGTCAAGGCGGCCCGCGCGGCGGGCCTCATGGGCAACCGCGGCGAGTTCATCGCGCCTTCCGGCAATGCCTCGCACTGGGCCGCGGCGCTGCAGCTCCTGATCTGGGAGAGCCTCTGGGAGTCGACGGTCGGCGCCGGCTGGGACCTCAACGCCGGGAACTTCCAGCTCAACAGCACCAACAGCACAGTGACCAACCGGGTCAACTGGCTGAAGAACGGCGGCAGCGCCAACGGCGTCACCATCACCGTCGCCAACTCCGCGACCAATCTGTACAACACCGGGCTGGGCGGCATCCGCGCCCTCTCGGGCAGCACCGGGTCGATCAACGAGCGTGGTCAGGACCAGCTCGTGATCATCCCGCTGCCCCCGGCCGCGTGGGCTGGCATCTCCTCCCTGGCGGGTGTTATCGGCTTCGGCTACATCCGTCGCCGCAACCTCCGCGCCTGATCGGTTGACCGACCATATCAGTGCCCCTCCGAAGGGTCGCCCGGCTCCGGCCGCGGCGGCCCTTCTCCTTTTTCGCCCCCGCCCCCCGCTCGGGCCCTGATCGCCACACCCCGCTTGGCCGATATCCGAGAGTGACGCCCCGCTCACCGCGGCCCGGGCGAACCGTGGGGCACCCGCCGCCGTTCGTATACTGGCTGTCCGAATCGTTCGAAGCAGACCTCAGAGGGAGGGAACCACACCCATGAAGGGCATCATCCTCGCCGGCGGCCTTGGCACACGCCTCCGCCCGCTCACGCTCGTCACCAACAAGCACCTGCTCCCGGTCTACGACCGGCCGATGATCTACTACCCCATCGAGTGCCTGGTGAACGCCGGGATCAACGACATCCTCATCGTCACCGGCGGCGAGCACGCCGGCGACTTCCTGAAACTCCTCAAGAACGGCAAGCACCTGGGCGTGCACCACCTCGAGTACGCCTACCAGGAGGGCGAGGGCGGCATCGCCGATGCCCTCAAGCTCGCCGAGGAGTTCTCCGACGGCGAGAAGATCTGCGTCATCCTCGGCGACAACATCATCGAGGGGAACATCAGGAAGGCCGCGGGCGACTTCTTCACCCAGCGGTCGGGCGCCAAGCTCCTCCTCAAGGAAGTCCCCGATCCCCAGCGCTTCGGCGTCGTCGAGTTCGAGGGCGAGGGCGCCAACGCCAAGGTCAAGCGCATCATCGAGAAGCCCGAAAACCCGCCGTCCAACTGTGCGGTCACCGGCTTCTACTTCTACGACAACGATGTCTTCGAGGTCTGCAAAGGCCTCAAGCCCAGCAAGCGCGGCGAACTCGAGATCACCGATGTCAACAACTACTACCTCGAGCGTGGCGACCTGACCCACGATGTGCTCGAAGGCTGGTGGACGGATGCGGGCACCTTCGAAAGCCTGCACCGCGCATCGCGGTACATCGCCGAGAGCGGCGCCAACCATCTCGACCTCAAGGCCGCGAGCCCGCCACTCTTTCAGAATGCATGAGAGGTCAGCAGGCCTGACCCGCCATCACGCCAGACTCGACTCCCAGGGGGATCCGTGACCACCACCGCCGCCAACGCAGCGCCCGCCGCCAAGCCAACCAGCTCGCCGCAGAAGCCCGCCGCGCCCCGCACCATGACCACCGGCCTCGCCGAGGCGCACGCCTTTGCGAAGGAGCACAGCGAGCCGGTCTTCGTCCCTGCCTCGATCTACACCGACGACCGCGGCTGGTCGCTGATGAACCAGATGCAGGGCGTCATGACCCCCGAGGGCCAGATCAACATTTCGGTCCAGTACCCCGGCGTCATCAAGGCCTGGCACCGCCACCAGAAGCAGACCGACTTCTGGATGTGCATCCGCGGCCACCTCAAGGCCGGCGTGCACCGCGAGAGCGACGGCGCTTCGTGGCTCATCGTCATGGGCGAGAAGAAGCCCGGCACGCTGATCATCCCGCCGCCCTTGTGGCACGGCGCGGCGACGGTGGGGGACGAGTCCGCCCAGCTCCTCTACTACGTCACCCACGCCTTCAACCCCCAACAGCCCGATGAGGACCGGCGAGCGCACGACTCGGTGACCGGCTTCCCCTGGGCAGTGCGGCACGGCTGATCGAGCGAGATGCGCGAAGCACCCTTCATCCTGATCGGCGCGGGCGGCATGCTCGGCCGCGCCATGCACCGCGAGATGGAGCACGCCGCGTTGCCCTTCCGCGCGGCCGGCCGCGATGAGCTCGACCTGACCGATGCGGATTCGATCGCCGCGGCGTTGCACCCGGGCGTCCGCTTTGTCATCAACTGCGCGGCGTGGACCGATGTCGACGGCGCCGAATCCGCCGAGGCCGCCGCGACCCTGGTCAATGGCCGCGGCGTCCAACTGCTCGCCGAACGCTGCGCCCGTATCGGCGCACTGCTGGTGACCTACGGCACCGATTACGTCTTCAGCGGCGACGCCACCGAACCCTACCGCATCGACACACCGCGCCAGCCGCTCAACGCGTACGGCCGATCGAAAGCCGCGGGCGAAGAAGCCCTCGAGGGCTCCAACGCCCGCTGGCTGCACATCCGCACCAGCTGGCTCTACGCCCCCTGGGGCAAGAACTTCGTCCGCACGATCCGCACCGCGGCGATGACACGCCCGGAGCTCAAGGTAGTCAGCGACCAACGCGGCCGCCCAACCTCCGCCGAGCACCTCGCCCGCGCCACGCTCACCCTCATCGACCACGGCGCCACCGGCCACACGCACGTGACCGACGGCGGCGAGTGCACGTGGCACGAGTTCGCCACCGAGATCCGCGATCTCGCGAAAGCCAAGACCCCGGTGCACGCGTGCACCAGCGCCGAGTTCTCCCGGCCCGCGAAGCGCCCGGCCTACAGCGTCCTCGACCTGAGCCCCGCCGAGTCACTGCTGGGCCCGATGCCGCACTGGAAAGAGAACCTCGCCAGCGTTATGGAGAAGATCAAGGACTAAGTGCTGAGGACTAAGGACTCAGTGATTGTCCAATGACCCAGCCTCCGGTTCAGACCACTCAGTCCTCAGCACTTAGTCCTCAGCACTTTCCCCCGGACCCCCCGCCCATGCCCACCACCCCCCGCCACATCCTCCTCACCGGCGGCGCCGGCTTCATCGGCTCCAACTTCGTGCGCTTCGCGCTCGAGAACCACCCCGACCTCCACATCACCAACCTCGACTGCCTGACCTACTCGGGCAACCTCGAGAACCTCGCCGGGCTCGAGAACCACCCCCGCTACACCTTCGTCAAGGGCGATATCCGCAACGCCGCCGATGTGGCGCCGCTGGTCGAGAAGGCCGATGCCGTGGTGCACATGGCGGCCGAGAGCCATGTCGACCGCTCAATTCTCGATTCACGCCCCTTCATCGACACCAACGTACTCGGCACGCAGACGCTCCTCGACGCCTGCCGCAAGGCCCGCGGCGGGAAGTGGGGGCGCGACGGGAGTAGCGGTGGCGGCGAGCGATTCGTGTACGTCAGCACCGATGAGGTCTACGGCTCGCTCCCGCTCGAGAACCCCGAGATCAAGTTCACCGAAGAAACGCCGCTGGCCGCAAACAGCCCGTACGCGGCGAGCAAAGCCGGCGGCGACCTCCTCGCCCGCGCGTACAACCACACCTTCGGCATGAACATCGTCACCACGCGGTGCTCGAATAACTTCGGCCCCTACCAGTTCCCCGAGAAGGTCATCCCGCTCTTCGTCACCAACCTGCTCGACGGCAAGCAGGTCCCGCTCTACGGCGACGGCAAGAACGTCCGCGACTGGCTGCATGTCGACGACCACTGCGAGGCGATCCTCGCCGTGATGCACAAGGGCCGCGCCGGCGAGGTCTACAACATCGGCGGCAACAACGAGCGGAACAACCTCGAACTCACGCACTCGATCCTGAAGATCATGGGCAAGGGCGAGGAATCCATCCGCTACGTCGCCGACCGCCCCGGCCACGACCGCCGCTACGCGATCGACGCCACCAAGATCGCCCGTGAGGTCGGCTGGAAACCCACCCGCAGCGCCTGGCCCGCCGCGCTCGAAACCACCTGCCGCTGGTATGCCGACAACCGCCAATGGTGGGAACGCGTCCGCTCGGGCGCGTACCAGGACTACTACGCCAAGCAATACGGCGCAACGGTCTGAACGCCCGGCTCTGACATCGACCCGTGCCACAGGTTCCGCTGATCGGGCCCAAGCCCGATCAGCGGTACCTGTGGGTTGGACGTCGCATCACGCGGTGACTTCCGGCCTCTCTCGGCCGAGATCGATACCGTCCACCGCACCCCACCCGCCTCCCCCCGGCGTCTCAATCTCCACCACATCCCCGACCCCAACCTCCACCCCCGCCGCCGCGGCCAACACCTCAACACCACCATCCGCACGCACCACCCGCTGCACACCCGCCGCGCCATCCGCGCCGCCCTCAACACCACGCGGCCCGCTTAATCGCTGGCTCGTCACCAGCGACACCGACATCGGCGCAAGGAACCGCACCCGCCGCACCAGCCCATCCCCGCCGCGCCACTTCCCCGCGCCGCCGCTCTCACGCCGGATCGCAAACCGCTCCAGCCGCACGGGGTACCGGTGCTCGAGCACCTCGCAGTCCGTGATCGCGGTGTTGGTCATGTGCGTGTGCACACCGCTCGCGCCGCTAAACCCATCGCCCGCGCCGGCTCCGCCGCCGATCGTCTCGTAGTAGCCGCGTTTCGCATCGCCGAAGAGGAAGTTGTTCATCGTCCCCTGGCTCGCCGCGCTCAGGCCCAGCGTCATCAGCAGTAGGTTCACCACCTGCTGACTCGTCTCGACATTCCCGCCCGCCACCGCCGGACACGCCGCGGCGTCCTCACCAAACACCGGGTTGAGCATGCCCCGCGGCACGACCAGATCCACCGGCCGCATCAGCCCATCGTTGAGCGGGATCTCCGCCGCATCCGTCACGCGCCCGATCAGCACCCGCAGCACATACATCACCGCGCTTTGCGTGACAGCCAGCGGCGCGTTGAGATTCCGCGCGTGCTCGCCCGCGGAGCCGGTGAAGTCGATCGACAGCCGCGAGCCATCCGACACAATCCGCACCCGCAGCGCAGCGCCATCGTCCATCACAACCTCGCCGCGGCGATCGAACACGCCCAGCACCCGCATCGCTTCCGCCAGCCGTGACCGCGACCGCTCCTGCATCAGGGAGCACGCCGCGGCGACATCGCCGATTCCCCGCTGCGCCCCCTCGATCGCACGCACGCCCAGCCGTACGGCCGCGATCTGCGCTTCCAGATCCGCAATGTTGTCGGAGATGGCCCGCGTCGGGAACTTCGCGCTCGTCAGCAGTTCACGCACGCGCCCGACCCGCGAGGCCCCACCCTCAACGACGAGCATCGGCGGGATCACCACACCTTCCTCGACAAGCCGCGTCGCATCCGGCGGCATCGAGCCCGGACGCGTCCCGCCGATCTCCGCGTGGTGAGCGCGGCAGGCGGTGAAGCCCAGCCGCGTGCCGCGATCTTCAAAGGCCGCGGCGATCACCGTGACATCGGGCAGGTGCGACCCGCCGAATGCCGGGTGGTTCACGACGATCACATCGCCCGGCCCGGGCGCGAGCCGGTCCAGCACCCGCCGCACGCACAACCCCAGCGCTCCCAGGTGCACCGGGATATGCGGCGCGCTCACCACCAGTTCGCCGGCCGCATCAAGGATCGCGCACGAGTAGTCGAGCCGCTCCTTCACGTTCGTCGAGATCGCAGCCCGCTTGAGCAGATCTCCCATCTCCGCCGCGGCGGCATCAAGCCTGTTCGCGGCGATCTCGATCCGCACGGCTTCGCTCGCTGCGCCGGCGGCAGCCTCGCGGGATGCCGCGGCCCCACCCGCGACCTCCGCCGAGCGCTCCAGCACCAGGTCGCCGCCGTCAGCATTCCGCGCTGTCCACCCACGCTCAACCACCGTGACCGTCCGCTCTTCCGCGATCAACGCCGGGCCCGCAGCGCCGTCCTGTGGCAGCGACTCCCGCCGCCAGGATGGACACGCCGTCCATGCACCACCAAACCATGCTCGCGCGGTAATCCCCTGCTTCGATTCGTCAGCCCGCCCGCGCCGATCACCACTCGCCGCCTCAATCGCTCCCTCAACCGCCGGCGCCTCCATCGAACGCCCCGCCTCCGCGATCACCCGCACCGACTCGACCTCGATCGCCCGGTCCGGCATCGTGCCGTAGAGCTCATCGGCCCGCGCACGGAACGCCGCGGCCATCGCCTCGGGCGTGCCGTACGCGACCTCGACCGTCGCCTCCTGCCCAACAAACCGCAGCGATGTCCGCCGTGCCACGATCTCGACCTGATCGTGATGCTCACCCTGAGCCTCGAGCTCAGCAGCCGCGGCCAGCTCAAGGTCCGCCACCACCGCATCCAGCTCCGCCCGCGAACCGTCGAGCGACTTCAGCACCGACCGCTCCGCGATCCGCTGCGGCCGCGCCAGCCCGATCCCCGCCGCGCTCAAGAGCGAACTGTCCCGCGGCACGACGATCCGCGACACGCCCAGCAACTCCGCGATCGCACATGCGTGCTGCGGACCAGCGCCGCCGAAGGCCACCAGCGTCGCCCGCGACACATCCCGACCCAGCCGCGTCGAGATCCGCCGAATCGCATCGGCCATCCGTTCGTTCGCCAGCCGAACGAAGAGCTCGAGCGTCTGCTGCGAATCGGGCCGCGTGCGCTGAGCCGCACTACCCGCGGCCTCATCGAGCACCCGCTCCAGCGCCCGCCGCGATGCCTCGACATCAAGCGGCACACCGAAGGTCGCCGGATCGATCCGCCCCAGCAGCACATTCACATCCGTCAGCGTGAGTGGCCCGCCGCGGCCGTAGCACGCCGGCCCCGGGTCCGCCCCCGCGCTCCGCGGCCCCACGAACGGCGTCGCTTCCCCGCCCGCGACATCGAACCCGCAGATGCTCCCGCCGCCCGCCGCGATGCTCTCGATCGCCACCGCCGGGCTCTGGATCTCAACACCGCCGACACGGTGCGAGGCCGTGAGCTCGACCTCGCCCGCGAGCCACGCGACATCCGTGCTGGTGCCGCCCATGTCGAAGCCGATTGCGCCGTCGTCCGCATTGCCCGCGGAATCACCTCCGCCACTCGCCCGACTCGCCGACGCGAGCGCACCCAGCAACCCCGCCGCGGGCCCGCTGAGCAGGCTGTCCTTGGGCGCAAACGCCGCGGCGTCCACAAGGCCCGCCGCGCTCGTCATCACACGCACCCGCCCGCCGCCGCCAAACGGCTGCGCCGTCGCCGCGACAAACCCCTCGACCGGACCGCTGAGCGCAGCGTTCACCACCGCCGTCGTCGCTCGCGCCAGCAGCTTGATCCGCCCCGACAGCCGCGACGAGACCGAGACATGCGTGAACCCCGCCTCGCGGAGAAGCTCCAGAACCCGCTCCTCGTGCGCCGGGTTCCGCCACGCGTGCGCGAACGCGACCGCGGCGGTGGTCAGCCCCGCGGCGACACAGGCTCGCGCCGCATCCGCCACCGCTTTCTCATCAAGCTCGCGGACAACAGCGCCCGCCGCATCCAGCCGCTCATCAACCTCGACCACCCGCGCCACCAGCGACACCGGCTTGCGGATATCCAGCGCGAACAGATCCGGCCGCCGCTGATCGCCGATCTCGAGCAGATCACCAAAGCCCCGCGTGACGAACAGCACGGTCGGCGTCAGCGTGCGCTCCAGCAGCGCATTCGTCCCCCGCGTCGTCGCCAGCCGCAACTCCGCCCGCGGCAGCGGACGGCCCGCCGGCGTCGCAGTGACGATCCTCGCCGCCAGCACCGGCGCGGTCTCGCCGGTGCGGAGCGTGACCGCGGCACCGATCTCGATCGCCCGATCCAGCGAGATCTCGGAGCCGTCATCCGCGCTGACTCGCGCAACGCCGCCGCCGTCACCAACAACCTCAGACCCCGCGAGATCCAGCCCCGCCATCGCCGCGGGCCGCTCGATCGCGATGCGGTCCGTCCGGCCGCGTGAGCCGACAACCCGCACCCGCACCTCACCGCTGCTCAACACCTTCGCCCGTCTCGCCTCACCCGCGGGCGACAGCGCGATGCAGTCCGTGAAAGTGCCGCCGGTATCGACCCAGATGCGCCACGGACCATCGCCCACACATCACCCCCACATCACCGCCGACTCATGATCCCCGCCGCAATTCTTCACCGACCCACACATCCCCGCTCACTCCCCGCGCTGGATCGCCTCGAGCTCCGCCCACCGCGCATACAGCGCCGCCACCTTCTCCTGCGCCTTGCCAAGCTCCGCGTACGCCGCGGTCGACTTCTTGTGATCGCCCTCCGCGTTCGCCTTCGCCGCCTTGGCATCAAGCTCCGCAACCAGCTTCTCGGCCTGCTCGATCGCCGACTCCATCTGGTCGAACTCGCGCTGCTCCTTGTACGCGAGCTTGCGGCCCTTGCTCTCTTTGGCGGGTGCGGCCGTCGCAGAAGCTCCGCTGTCGCTCGCGCCACCGGCCTGAGCCGCGGACTTCGCCCTCGCCTCCTTCGCCGCCGCCTCCCGCTTCGCCCGCTCCGCCTCCTTCTCGCGTTCCTTCGCCCACGTCGACCACTGATCGATATCGACGAACATCCGCGACCCGCCCCGCCCATCCAGCGCGAGGATCTGCGTCGCCAGCCGCGACATCAAAAACCGGTCGTGCGTCACCAGCAGCACGGCCCCATCGAACTCCTCGAGACTCTGCTCCAGCACCTCCAGCGAAGGAATGTCCAGGTCGTTCGTCGGCTCGTCGAGCGCGAGCACATCCGCCGTCTGCAGCATCAGCCGCGCGATCAGCACCCGCGCCCGCTCCCCGCCCGAGAGCTGTCGGATCGGCGTCCGCAACTGCTCACGCCGGAACAGGAACTTCTCCGCCCAGGTGTGCACATGCAGCGTCCGCCCGCGGAAGATCACCGCATCGCTCGCGCCCGCCAGCGCTTCGCGCAGCTCGTGCCCCGGCTCGATCTCCGCCCGCATCTGGCTGAAGTACGCGACCTTGAGCCCATCGGCCTGCTTCACCGTGCCCCGCGTCGGCTTGAGTTCACCCAGCAGCGTGCGGATCAGCGTCGTCTTGCCGCTGCCGTTGGGCCCCAGCAACCCCAGACACGACCCCGGGCTGAGCACCACCGACACATCGCTGAACAGCTCGCGCCCGCCCATCGACTGCGCAATCCCCTCCGCGCTCAGCAGCTTCCGCGTCTTCCGCCCTGTCCCAGCGAAGTCGATGTCCGCGGCCTTCACACCCGCGTTCCGCGTCTTGAGCTCCGCGAGCTCCTCCATCCGCTCCGCGGCGTCCTCGATCCGCGCCTTGCTCTTGGTCCGCCGCGCCTGCGCCCCGCGGCTGAGCCACTCGATATCCCGCCGCACCGTGTTCGCCAGCGCCTGCTGCTGCCGCGCCTGCCCCTCCAGAAACTCCTCACGCCGCCGCAGAAATTCGCTGTAGTTGCCGTCAATGAGAAACAGCCCGTTCGCGTACTGCCGGCTCAACTCACCGACCCGCGTCGCAACCCGCTCCAGAAAGAACCGGTCGTGCGTGATAAACACCACCGCGCCGCGATACCCCACCAGCAGATCCTCGAGCCACAGAATCGCTTCCAGATCCAAGTGGTTCGTCGGCTCATCGAGCAGCAGCAGATCCGGCTCGACGATCAACGCCGCGGCGATCGCCAGCCGCTTCTTCCACCCGCCCGACAGCCGCTCGACCGGCGCATCGGGCGAGTGGTCCCCGCCCTCGAAGCCATACCGATCAAGCTGCACCGCCGCGGCGATCTCCGCCTCGTGCGGATCGTGGGCGATCGCCATCGCCGCCGCCTCGAGCACGCTCCGCGCGGTCGCGCCTTCGGGGAACTCGTCGCGCTGGCGGACGTACGCCGCGCGGATGTTCTGCCGCGCGATGAATTCACCCTCATCCGGCGCGAGTTGCCCCGCCAGCAGCGCGAGCAGCGTTGACTTCCCCGACCCATTGGGCCCGATCAGCCCGATGCGGTCGCGCTCGTTGATGGAGAACGACACGCCCTTGAAGAGCGTGCGTGTATCGAAGACCTTGGAGAGTTCCCGAGCCTGCAGCAGCATGCGTGTCTCACCGCCGCGACCCAGCCCGATCAACACTCAGGCCCGCCCGCGGCGGCTGCACGATAGACTCCCGCCCGCGGCCCCGACGCCGGCCGCCGGGCGGCCCCGATCAACCCTTCAACACCGAGGAGTACCCATGAAAACCGATGTGATCTTCCGCACCACACTCACCACCCTCGCCCTCTCCGCCGCGGCGGCCCTCCCGCTCGCCGGCCTCACCGGCTGCGACAGCTCCGACAAGTCCGTCAGCGCCGATGAAGGGATGTCCCGCGAGGAGCAGGCCCGCGCCGCCGTCAGCAAGTTCATGGCCGAGGACCCCGGCCTGCAGAAGTTCTTCGACTCCGCCGCGGGCTGGGCGGTCTTCCCGACCATCGGCAAGGGCGGCCTGATCGTCGGCGCCTCGCACGGCAGCGGCGTCGTCTTCGACAAGACCGGCACCGCCATCGGCTACTCATCGATGACCGCCGGCTCGATCGGCGCCCAGATCGGCGGCCAATCCTTCAGCGAGATCATCTTCTTCAAGGAGCCGGCGGACCTGGCGACCTTCAAACGCGGCGAGTTCGAGTTCGACGCCAATGCGTCGGCGGTCGCCGTCAAAGCCGGCGCCGCCGCCCCCGCCGACTACAGCAAGGGCGTCGCCATCTTCATCACCGACCTCAAGGGACTCATGGCCGAAGCCTCCGTCGGCGGCCAGAAGTTCACCTACACGCCCAAGCAGTAAACCGGCGCCCGCACCATCCCCCCAAAACGAACACGACCGGGCCCCCAGGCCCGGTCGCTGTCTTTCCCACTTCGTGCCTTTGTGCCTTCGTGCCTTCCCCTCTGTCCCTTCGTCCCTCTGTCCCCTCAGTCCCTTCCCCAATGACCCCGATGGGATTCGAACCCATGTCCCCACCGTGAAAGGGTGGTGTCCTAGACCAGGCTAGACGACGGGGCCTCACGCCAACGCCGCGAAGCCGCGGCGGTGGGGGCGATTCTAGCCCCGCCCCCTCGGTCCATCCGCCTCGCCCTACTCCCCGGCTCGATGCCTTGATGCCTCATCCCTTGGTGCCTTCTTGTCCATCAAACCCCGTCCCCTCGATGCCCCGTTGAATCTCCGGTCGATCGTGAAGAAGGCATCCAGGCACGCGGCATCAAGGCACCAAGAGCCCCTCCCCGCCACCCGCACCGGTTACCATCCGACCGATGGCCAAGCGCCCCGCACGGTCCCAGCACACCGTCCGCACGCCGCGGCCCCGCGGCACGCCGCGCCAGCCCCGCCCCGCAACGCCCCCCGCCGGCGCCTCCAAACGCCCGCCCGCCGCGCCCGTCACCGACCTCACCACCCCCGCCGGCGTCCGCACCCTCGTCGTCTTCGGCGGCACCTTCGACCCGCCGCACTCGCACCACGTCGAGGGCCCGCGCCTGGCGATCGAGCGGCTCTACGGCGACGCCGGCAAACTCATCTACATCCCCGCCGCCCGCAACCCGCTCAAGCCCGACCCGCCCGTCGCCGACGAGCACCGCATCGCCATGCTCCGCCTCGCCGTCGAGCCGGCGATGATCTGGACCGACGAGATCGACCGCGCCGAGTTTCTCCGCGGCAAAGGCCACGACCTCCCCAGCTACACGATCGACACACTGCGTCGGCTGCGCCGCCTCGTGCCCAAACGAGTCGCCATCCGCCTGCTCATCGGCGCGGACCAGGCCGCCTCGTTCCACCTCTGGCGCGATGCCCGCCGCATCATCCGCATCGCCCCTCCGCTGGTGATGCCCCGCGAGCCCTTCGCCTCGCCCGATCCCCTCTGGCGTGCGATGCACGAATCACGCTACTGGACCCGCGCTGAGCTCCGCGACTGGTGCGCCCGCCTCGCGCCCACACCCGTCATCCCCGCGGCGTCCACCCGCCTCCGCGAAGCCCTCCGCCGCGCCCCAGCCGACCCCCTCCAGTGGAAGGGCGACCCGACGCTCGGCCACATCCCCGCGCTCGTCGCCCGCTACATCTGCGAGCACGGCCTCTACGGCGTCGGCCGCGTGAAACCCAGCGGCCGCCGCCGCCTCGCGAGCCGACCGCCCAAAGACCCCAAGGACGGCGCATAAACAGCCCGCCATCGGCGGCAAAGAAAAAGGGCCGCCCCATCGGAGCGGCCCTCTCATCATTCGCATCACCGCCGCGGCATTACGAGCACATGCTCTTCAGCGCATCGGCCTTGTCCGTCTTCTCCCACGTGAACCGGTCCCCATCGGCCTTGCGGCCAAAGTGCCCGTGCCGCGCCGTCACCTTATAGATCGGCTTCCGCAGGCCCAGCGTCTCGATGATGCCCCGCGGCGTCAGCTTGAAGATCTCGCGCACCGCCTTGGAGATCTTCTCCGGCGACACCTTGTTCGTGCCGTTGCAGTCCACATACACGCTGGTGGGCTCGGCCACACCGATCGCGTACGACAGCTGAATCTCGCACTCGCTCGCCAGGCCCGCGGCGACGATGTTCTTCGCGATGTACCGGGCCATGTACGCCGCGGAGCGGTCCACCTTGGTCGGGTCCTTGCCCGAGAACGCGCCGCCGCCGTGCCGGCCGTAGCCGCCGTACGTATCGACGATGATCTTGCGGCCCGTCAGACCCGTGTCGCCGTGCGGCCCGCCGATCTCGAAGCGCCCCGTCGGGTTGATGTGCACCTTGATGCCCGGGTTCCACCACTCGCCCAGGACCGGCTTGATCACCGCCTTGATGATCTCCTGCCCCAGGTCCTTCTGCCGCTCGTTCCAGGTGCGGTCGTGCTGCGTCGAGAGCACAACGGTGTCGACGCGGACCGGCTTGCCGTTGTCGTACTCGACGGTCACCTGGCTCTTCGCATCGGGCCGCAGCCCGGGGACGCTCCCCTCGCGGCGGGCCGACGCCTGCCGCTCGACAAGCCGGTGGGCGAGCTGGATCGGCAGCGGCATCAGCTCCGCCGTCTGATCGCACGCGTAACCGAACATCATGCCCTGGTCGCCCGCGCCCTCGCGGTCAACGCCCTGCGCGATATCGGGCGACTGCTTCTTGATCGAGGTCAGCACCGCGCACGACTCGGAGTCGAACTTCATATCCGCCGTCGTGTACCCGATCTCCTTGATCACATCGCGCACGACGTCATCGATCTCGACATACGCCTTGGTCGTCACCTCGCCGGCGACCACCGCCATGCCCGTCGACACCATCGTCTCAACCGCGACGCGGGAGTACGGGTCGTCGGTCAGCATCGCATCGAGGATCGCATCGGAGATCTGGTCGGCGACCTTGTCCGGGTGGCCCATGGAAACCGACTCGGACGTGAAGAGGTTGACGTTGGGCATGGGGCTGCGGGTCCTTCTCGAATCGTGCCCCTCCGGGCACCGGCGCTGTGAAGTCGGGCCGCGCTGCGGCCCGGCGAATGCAGGGCCGAGTATAGGGCAATCCGCCTCCTTCTCCGCCCCCTCGCCGCTCCCACTCCGCCCCTCTCCGCCCGCACCGCGGCACATCCGACAGCCTCCGCCGCCCCCGGACGCCCGGTCAACCGCTACCCTTGCCCCCATGAGCCCAGCCGCCCGCTCCCCCAACACCGCCGCGAAGAAGCCCGCCGCGAAGAAGCCCGCCGCGAAGAAAGCCCCCGGCAAGAAGGCCACCAAAGCCCCTGCCGGCCTCTCCTACGCCTCCGCCGGCGTCGACATCGACAAGAAAGACGCTTTCACCGAGTCCCTCTCGACCACCCTCCGCCGAACCTTCACCGACCGCGTCATCGACAACCCCGGCGGCTTCGCCGGCCTCTTCCGCCTCGATTACAACCACAAGCTCTTCGCCCGCAACTACAAAGACCCCGTCCTCGTCGCCTGCGCCGACGGCGTCGGCACCAAGGTCCTCCTCGCCACCGAGATGGACAAATACGACACCCTGGGCATCGACCTGGTCGCGATGAACGTCAACGACCTGATCGTGCAGGGCGCTGAACCCCTCTTCTTCCTCGACTACATCGCCGTCCCCGAGGTCGACACCCGCATCTTGAACGATCTGGTCCGCGGCATCGCCGACGGCTGCCGCCGCTCCGGCTGCGCGCTCCTGGGCGGCGAGACCGCCAACATGCCCGACATCTACAAGAAGGGCGACTTCGACATGGCCGGCTTCTGCGTCGGCGTCGCCGACCTCAAGCGCGTCCAAAAACCCACCCGCGTCCGCGCCGGCGATGTCGTGCTCGGCCTCGCCAGCGACGGCATCCACAGCAACGGCTACAGCCTCGTCCGCAAAGTGGTCCGCGCGGCCAAGCTCGATCTCAACAAGGTCTACCCCGAGCTCGACAAGGAACACACCCTCGGCGCAGTCCTCCTCACCCCCACCCGCCTCTACGCCGAACCCATCACCAAGCTCCAGCTCGGCTACCGCGTCAAGAACGTGATCAGCGGCATGGCCCACATCACCGGCTCGGGCCTCCCCGGCAACCTCTGCCGCGCCCTCCCCCCGACGCTCGATGCGGTGGTCGACCGCGAGTCCTGGCCCGTGACCCCCGTCTTCCGCTTCCTCCAGAAGCACGGCGCCATCGCCGAGGAAGAGATGTGGCGCGTCTTCAACATGGGCATCGGCTACTGCGTGATCGTCCGCAAAAGCTTCGCCGACTCGATCACCGAGCGACTGACCAAGCTGGGCGAGACGGTCTACCGCATCGGCACGATCGCAAAGGGAAAGGGCGAGGTGCGCTTCGACGCGTGAGCGAACGCGTGGGCGCCCCCCGAAACCCGCGCTCCGCCCCCCTCCGAGAGCACCCGCAAGGGTGCGCCAGAATCCAGCCACGGGCGTAAGCCCGTGGAACCAAAGCCCCACGCACCACCCAAGCCCGATTCCCCCAGCCCGCTTCAGCGGGCTCGCCCGCTCGTAGGCCACGCCTTCAGGCGTGGTTCATTTCCACATGCGTGTACCGCCGTGCCTTTCGACACCAAGTACGCCGCGACGACACCCCGCCGCACATCGTCCACTTAACAGACGGGGACTGCCGAGGCCTCAACACCCTGCCACAGAACGCCCGGTCCCTAAATGCATACTGGGATGATGGCCCAACCACGCGCGTGCCGCCTGCCCTTGGGCATATCACCAGGGATGTCATCCGCAGGCTTGGTTCGACTTGACAAGCGGGAAAGTGCCCTGTAGTTTTCTCGGGCAAGTCCAGGCATCTGGACTCATAAGGGGTAGCACATGAGAATCAAGGGCTCGCTAACCGCCGCAGTCGCCATGTCGATCCTCACCGGGGCGGCGGTGGCACAGACCAATCACGTCGCTTGGTCGAAGATCGAGACCGGATCGTGGGTCATGCATCCTCTCTACACCGAGGATGCTGGGGGCGCCATCTCCGTCTCGAACTTCTTGGCGCTGACCGATCCTGTCGCAGCCGTCGGCGACAACCTTGTTGCCGTTTGGTACCGACGCGAGGGAGCGAGTTGGACCGCCAAGTCTTGGAGTACCAACGATCCTTGGGAAGCGATCAAGTCTGTCAAGGCGGAGTTGGGGATCTCAGACGACGAAGATGACCGGTGGGACATCAGCGGCGACGATGATTTCATCCCGACCGCTGAGGCTCCAGAGGAGTACGTTTCAGGCGTGCTCGCGGACGACCCGCTCGCGCCGCTGATCGCGTCGTCGCCCGATCGTGACGTGATCGTAGAGTTGCTGGCGATTACGGGTTATCAGGCGGCGGATGTGCCGGTCGAGAAAGACGACGGCTGCACGACCGACGCCAAACTAGACGGCATGGCCGCCGCAATCGTCGAGACGCTTCAGGGTGATGAGGAGACAGCCGTTGATCGCTCGATGGCGGCGTGGATCGCATCGGGAACGGCTGGCTGCGGTGCGCCGGTTGCTGTCATTATCGTCGAGTTTCCGCCTCAATACACGCCCTGGGTACCAGGGCTGTTTGAGTGCGAGTACGAACCGTTCGACTCGAACAGCGGCTTCTGCACGGAGGCGAGATGGACAGAAACACGCACAGTCACAGAAAGGCGAACACGGGCGATGAAGAATTGGGTGCCCCCTCCGACCTATCTTTATTGCGATCAAACGAGAACGGGCACGCAGACGCGAACGCTTAGATGCACTGACTGTCAGCCGCTTACCTACACCCCTTGCCCCGTGGCTGAACCGCCGAGTAGCCCCATGCCCACCGCATGCTTTAGCGGTTGGTCCGGGGGAATCTCCTCATCCACGGTCTGGGGTGCATGGACTCCCGCATGTCCCTTCTAAACACGCTTCTTCGTCGGCCGGGGCCTCAATCGCGACGATCGAATCGCAACGTGCTCTCTTTCTACACGCGGAGAATGGCCGCCGCGTTTGCGATCGCGATGTTCTTGCTGGCAGCGGATTGGTGGTGGTGTCAGTCGCGATTCTTCCGCTTGACGGCCCCTAGTAGCGGACGGCAGAACGCTGCCTCGGTCGCCAGAGGTGGTACGCGCCTGATGCAGGGAGAGCTCATCGACCAATCGGGCGTCCGCTGGTGGGGCTGGCAGGTCTTGTCAACCCCATCTGCGGACGCCTTTTTCTGCATTCGCGACGACTGGTGGTCCGCGTCGGCCTCAGCGACGCCGAACAGCGCCGAGCTCGAGCGTGTTCGCGCTGTGGCCAGCCTGCCCCCGGCGTGGACGGGTGTCACGCTGGACACCATCGCGGCCCACCCCTCCGCCGCGAGCTTTCACTCGGCCGTCATTGGTTGGCCGTGGCGAGCGTGGCGCATGGTCGGGACAGAAACGCGGTCCGGCCCCTCGATCTCCAACATACGCGTCATCGAGGGAATCGATCTCGCAAAGGACCTGGATGTCGAGTGGATTTCTGATCGGTACGACAAGGATGTGATCGAGCGGTGGTTCCCGGACTCCAACCTCCCGTCGAGCATGATCGCTACCCACCCGCTTTGGCCGGGGCTTCTCGCCAACGCGGCGGTCTTGGTCGCGATCGGTGCGTGCCTCGTGATGTTGCGACCATTGGTGCGGGTGTGGACAATGCGCCGAGCGGCAAGGCGTGGCCTCTGCCCGCGGTGCAGGTATCCACTGCCCCCCGTCGCCCCGACGGCCGATCGCTGCCCAGAGTGCGGCGGCAAGCCAACCGTGACGGCGCGGGAGGCGCTTCTCGGTCTATAGACCAGCCGGTCCGCATGCCAGCCTGGTGACTCGGCCACCCGCCGCCCCCCGAAGCCCTCGCTCGGCCCCCCTCCGAGAGCACCCGTCAGGGTGCGCCAGAATCTCGCCACGGGCGTAAGCCCGCGGAAGCAGAGCCCCCCGCGCACCACCCAACCCCCACTCCCCCAGCCCGCTTCAGCGGGCTTGCCCGCTTGCAGGCCACGCCTTCAGGCGTGGTCGGCGGGAGGCCCGGGCGCGCCGCGCCGCGTCCGATTGCCGACACGTTCAAGCGTCTCGCGGCACGGGGTCGAGGCGAGCCGCCGGCGCGGCGGGTGTAGCGCAGAAAGAAAACAAGCCGCAGCGGGAATCCGATGCGGCTCGTTCGGTATGAGTGTACTACAGCAAAACCGAAGCCTTGGTGACGAGTTCAGCAGGAAGAGTCGGCCGGGTCATTTCGATCCGCGATCGCGCTTTCTGTGTCTACCGCTCTGCTGTCTGAGGTCCATGCGACTGCCAAGCCCCTTGAGGACCAGATTCAGCGCGCCCGGCTCCCCCAGACATCTGCCGCTGGCGACCAGGGCAACGACAATCACAGCCGTCGCCGAAATGAGCCTCGCAACCGCAACCGCGCCCACGTCTTCTACGGGCGTGGTCATCATCACATAGGGGAATTGCCCTGCGGCAAACAGGAAGAGCGTGCAGCGGACCCGCGCACCGACAACCGGAATTCTGGATGAGTGCATTTCACACACCCTCCTTCCGGGCAGCGGATGACACATCGGTGTCTGACAACGTGCCCTGACTCAACGCCTCTTCCAGGCCATCGAGAGCCGCGTGGCCTTTCTCCAACATGGAAGCCCGAGAATCGAATTCTTCGCGCATCTTTTCAAACAGCCGGGGAAGCATCTCCGCCGCTTCCGCCTTGACTGTCATTGATGCGTCCTTCAGAAGAATCGGGTGTTTGGCGCGGCCGATCGTGCAAACCAAGCACCACTTCTCCGCGCGGCGCTCAAAGCCTACCTCGAGGTAGTCGTCGCCATCGTGGTACTCTCCGTTCTCGACGCCGACTTCCAGCTTCCAAGGCATCGCCGTCAGACGGGCCTCAATCTGCAGCAATCGCGCTGTCAAACGATCCGCTTCCGCGTGCAGGTCCTTTGCAGCGTGGACGGGCGGCTTGAACAACTTTCCTCGATCTGAACCGTACGACATGACTGCACCTCTGGCCTTTCGACCGTGCAAGCTTGAACTCGATCGCCGTTAGACGATCGCGCCGAACCCAAAGCGCCCTTCCGAGTGTGCGGCAGGGGTCTCCGTTGGAAGACTGTTCGGCACCACAGGATAGCGCCGGGCAGCCCATCCGGCTGGCGGAGACGTAGCCCTGTGAGTTGTTGTCGCTTGAGTCACCAGGGCTACGGATGGCCCGGGCACGCTCGACCGCATCAGAGAACCGGCGTATCCAAGCGTTCCGTGTATGATGCCCGGCCACCCGCCGTTCGCAGCTGGTGAGAGTGAGCAAGATCCGTGAAGCGACAGTTGGTGATCAACATCTTCTGCAGGAGCGGGCAGAGCGAGCGCGTGCAGGGGCTCTGCGATCGCGTGGGAATCGTTGATGGTGCTTCCTGCTCCCTTGCGTCGAAGTACGGCGATTGGTTTCTGCGCATCGCCCACGATGACGAGAGAGCGGCAGTCCTTCTCAGTGAACTGGCCAAAGAGGAACCGAGCCCCGGTGTGAGTGTCCGCGAGGAAGTGCTCTACTCGAAGAGCGAGATCCTCGCAGCCGAATGGCTGGTCCTCTGGATAACGCGTCAGGAACGCGGCGAATCGGGGCTCACGTACGGAACGGCCTACGACGATGCGGCCGCGTGTCCAGTGTGCGGATCAGGCGCTCGCCAGCGGGGGGCCTTGCGTGTCGCGTCCTCCGCAGTGCCAACGAAGTCGCTTGTTGCGCAAACCCTCGCGCAAGAGGTACTGATCGCTGAAGCCCTTCGATCCCGTCTGATGGATGCCCACGACATCAGCAGAGATGTGCGTCCGGTCGAGGACAAAGGCGGCACGCCGATCCCGGGCTGGTGGCAGCTGTACCCCGCCGCGTATTTTCCGCGATGGAGCGAGGAGTCCTCCGGCATGCGCCAGGAAGAGCCCTGCGGCCGATGCGGCAGAGACGGGTTCGGCCAGATCCTCAGTCGGCCTCTGGAGATCGCCTTTCGTCGCGACGCCGTCGATTCCATGGCGGGAGTCGGCGTGGCATTCTCTTGGGAGCATTTCGGGCGGTCGAAACGGAGCAGCATGGGAGACATCGCGCGCTTGGCGATGCCGCTCATCCTTGTGCATCAAACCATCGCTCGTGTGTTGATTGAGACAAAGGTCGCCGGCCTGAAACTGATTCCTGTTCGAGTGCTGTGAAGGGCACGTGGCACGGCCACGGCCGATCCATCACTGCCCCCGATGCGCCCCCACGCGGTCGGCCCGGGGTACCCCCACGCTCCGTGTGGGGCGGATGCGCAAACCGCGTCCCCACAACGCGTTATCCCGCCCCACCAGAAAATCCAATCAAAATCCAAAAACGGCACTTGTCAGGGTGCCCCGTCCACTGTACATTCCCCGTACAAATGGTCGCCGAACC
>JBDZUZ010000015.1:0-42354 GCA_040255445.1 Planctomycetaceae bacterium
TGGAACCAGGCGCGGGGGTCGATGCGCCCGGCGCGGGGGCTCTCCAGGACATCATCGGGGAGCGGGGGGAGCTCTTCGGTGGTGATGCCGATCAGGCCGCCCGCATCGTCGAGTTCGCGGCCGTGGCCGAGTCCGAATGACATGCGGGCAGGGTAGGAGCGGCGGGGGCGTTGGTAGTGACGGTGGTGGGGGCGGTGGTGGGGGCGGCCGCGGCGGCGTGGCGCCGGACGGTGTCGATCAGGACAGTGCGATCGATCGGCTTGGTGAGGTAGTCGGTGCAGCCGGCGGCGAGGCAGCGGTCGCGGTCGCCGGACATGGCGTGGGCGGTGAGGGCGACGATGGGCGTGTGGACGCCCGCCTCACGCAGGCGGGTGGCGGCGGCGTAGCCGTCCAGTTCGGGCATCTGCATGTCCATGAGGATCACATCGAAGCGGGGGGCATCGGACGCGGTGATGGTGTCGACGGCGATGCGGCCGTTCGCGGCGATCACGACTTCGGCGCCGGCCTTCCTTAGGAGGAAGGAGAGCAGCCGCTGGTTGTCGGGGCCGTCCTCGGCGAGGAGGATCTTCAGTCCGCAAAGCGGGGATGCTTCGTCGATGCTCGCGGGCTGCGCGGGCGTCTGGGTCGGGGCGGTCGGTGTGTTTGGCGAGGCGCTGGGGAGTGCGGGAGCGTCAGCGGACGCGGGGGCGGCGAGGGTGAACCGGAAGGTCGAGCCGCGGCCGGGTTCGCTCTCGACGCGGATGTCGCCGTCGAGCATGCGGGCGAGGCGGAGCGAGATGGCGAGGCCCAGGCCGGTGCCGCCGAAGCGGCGTGTCATGGTCTCATCGCTCTGGGTGAAGGGGCGGAAGAGCCGTGCGAGCTGCTCGGGGGTCATGCCGATGCCGGTGTCGCGGACGGCGAAGGTGAGGCGGCCGTCCGAAGCGGTGACGTGCACGGAGACCTCGCCCCGCTCGGTGAACTTGATGGCGTTGGCGACGAGGTTCATCACGACCTGACGGACGCGGAGCTGGTCGGTGAGAATGGCGGGGGGGACATCGGGCGCGATCTCGACGGTGAAGCGGAGCGACTTCTCGGCAGCGCGGACCTGCATCAGTGCGTGGACATCTTCGAGGATGCGGGCCGGCGAGCAGGCGATGCGCTCGATGGTCATTTTGCCGGCTTCGATCTTGGAGATGTCGAGGATGTCGTTGATGATGGCGAGGAGGTGTTCGCCGTTGCGGCGGATGGTGGAGACGCACTCCTCGCGCTGGGTCGCGGGGGCATCGGCGTCGTCGAGCAGGTCGGCGTAGCCGAGGATGGCGGTCATGGGCGTGCGGATCTCGTGGCTCATGTTGGCGAGGAAGTCGCTCTTGGCGCGGCTTGCGGCTTCGGCGAGGGCGAGGGCGTGTTCGAGGTCGCGGGTGCGGTCCTCGACCTGGGACTGGAGGGTGGCGTTGAACTCGCGCATCTGCTCATCGCGTTCGCCGATGGCGGCCTGCATGCGTTCGAAGGCGGCGGCGAGTCGGCCGATCTCGTCGTCGATGTTGTCGTAGATGCGGCCGGGGGTCTCGCCGCGGCTGATGAGGTCGGCGGCGTCGAGGACGACGTTCATGCGGCGGACGAGGCGGCGCACGACGAGGTAGATGACGGGGACGATGACGAGAACGGCGAGGCCCATGACGGCCATCGAGGCGGCGGCGGCCTCGCGCTGGGCGCGCTGCATAGCGCGCTTTCCGATGCCCAGATGGATGGATCCGAGGTTGCGGTTTCGGACCTGGGGCGTTTCTTCGGGCATCAGGCTGTCGCCGGAGGCCTGATTGATGATCGGGGCGGAGGCGAGGAGGAGATCGGAGCGGTCGGTCGGATCGCCTTCCGACGTCGGCTGGCCGTCGGGACTGCGCTGCCGGAGTACGACGCGTCGGCCGGCGGCGTCGAGCACCTCGACGAAGACGATCTCGGCATCGGCGGCGATGATCGCATCGATCTGGGCGGTGAGCTCATCGACGTTGCCCACGGCGAGGGGGAGTTCGCTCGCGGTCGCGACGGCGTGGGAGACGGCGTTGGCGCCGAGCCTGCGTTCGTGGGCGATGACGGCGGTGGTCTGGAGTGTCGAAGCGACGAGCACAGCGGCGACGGGCGCGAGCACGAGGAGCAGGACGATGATCGTCGCCTTGGCCGCGATGCTGACGCGTTGGGGGCGGGGGTTCACTTGCCGCCCTCCGGGTAGACGTGGTCGGCGGTGTTGACGAGGGATCGCGGGAGCGGTCGGCTGAGTTTCTCGGCGACGAGTGTGTTGACGGCGATGCGGACGCGGGGCGGCTGGGGGCCGACAGGGGTCTTGGAGGGGCCGGCGATGATGATCGCGGCGAGGTCCTCGCCCTGGTCCCTGGGGTCGATGCCGGTGCCGACGAGCGCGCCGGCTTTGACCATCGGCGCGGAGAAGCCCAGGACGGGCACGTTGGCGCGGACACCGGCGAGCAGGACAGCGCGGAGCACGGCGGCGTCGTAGACGGCCGAGTCGGCGGAGGTCCAGATCAGGTCGACCTTGGTTGCGAGCAGTGCGTCGAGCGCGGCGGCGACGCTGGTGTGTCTGGAGACATCGACGAGGACGAGTTCGTACTCGGGTTCGAGGGCGGCGCGGAGGGCGGTGGCGGAGGCGAGGCTGCCGGCGTTGCGCGAGTCGTGGAGTGCGCCGATGCGCTTGGCGTGGGGCGCTGCGCTCTTCATCAGGCGGACCTGGGCTTCGATCGGGACTTCGGTGGTGATGCCGCGGGAGCGTTGATCGGCGGTGAGGCCGATGGCGGCGGGGTCGCTGATCATGCAGTAGTAGAAGTCTGAGGTGGCGGGGAGGTCTTTGAGGAACCTGGCGGCGGCGGGTCCGCCGATCGCGACGAGCCGGGCGCCCGAGGCGGCGAGGGCGTTGACGTCCGCGGAGGCGAGAGGGACGGCGCGGACGGTGTCGACGCCGGCGAGCCCCTTGCGGAGTCCTTCGGCGGCGGCGGCGTAGGGCGCGGCGTCGGAGCTGAGGACGGCGACGATCTCGCCGGCGAGTTCCATCGCGGCCTGCTCGCTGTTGTTCTCCCCGATCTTCGCGCCGGCCGGCGCTGTGATGGCGCAGGCGAGCAGCAGCGACCCCAGCAGGGCGAAGAGCCGCTGGTAGAAGCCGTGCGCGGGATGGTTCGGGCGAGGGGGGTGCATCGCGGGGCTGCGGGCTGCGATCAGAAGCGGATCTGGAGGCGGGCGAGGAGTGTGCGGCCGGGGGTTTCGACGCCGGTGAGCGAGCCGGCCTGTCGGACGGGGTCGTCGCTGGAGTCGAGGAGGTCGTGGACGCCGATGAGGAGTTCGGCGTTGGCGTTGAACTTGTACGAGGCGGTGAGGTCGAGGATGTGGGACTGGCCGACGAGTTGGTGTCCGTTGGCCGCGGTGTCGGGTGAATGCGTGACGCCGGCGGCGCGGTAGTTGCTCGCGAGCGTGAGCTTGTCTGTGGCGTTGAAGCGTGTGCGGATGCCGGCGGTGTGCGTGGCGGGCTTCCAGCCGCGGATCGACTGGGCGGGCTCATCGGTGTTGAGGAAGTTGAAGGCGTACCACGGGGAGATCGAGAAGCGTTCGCCCGAGAAGGTGAGTTCGGTCTCGAAGCCGTAGCCGTCGGCGCCGGCGATGTTCTGGAACTGGACGAGCTGGCGGCCCAGGCTCAGGGGGTCATCGAGGATCTCGAAGCCGATGAGGTCTTCGTAGCGGTGGTAGTAGCCGTCGATGCGGATCGAGATCCACTCCTTGATCTCGCCGGCGTACCCGGCCTCGATGGCGTAGATCTGTTCGTTATCGAGGTTGTCGTTCTCGATGAAGTCGAGGCCGTAGAGGCCGGGGAAGGCGGCGATGGGGGCCTGCTGGCCGTCGAGGCCGCGGGTGGCGGCGAGTGGCGCGCGGAAGGACTTGGCGACCGCAGCGCGGAGGATGTGTTCCTTTTTGGGGTCGAGGGCGTAGAGGGCGGCGAGGCGGGCGGACCAGTCGGTGCTGGTCTCGCTGTAGTAGTCGGCGCGGAGCTGGGTCTCGAAGGTGAGGGTGTCGGTGGCGTTGTAGCGGTGGATGCCGAAGAGGCCCAGCCACCAGGCCGACTCGTTGCCGCCGCTGACGACCGAGACGCCGGGGCGGTTCTCGAAATCGACGACGACGGAGCGGATGTTGCCGCCGAGCGTGAGGCTGTGCTTCTCGTTCAGCTCGCGGGTGATCTGGAGCTCGAGGTCGTTCTCCGCGGCGCGATAGCCCCAGAATTGCGGGTTGTCGTTGTCGTCGAAGTTGCCGAACCAGCGGATGTAGAAGGAGCCGTCGTCGAGATCGCGCTCGAGGCCGGCGTGGAGGCGGATGACGGAGGAGGAGAAATCCTCCTGGGGGAGTGTGCCGGCGAACTCGAAGGCGCCGCGTTCGTTGCGGGCGTGGGCGGCGCCGAAGCGGACACGGGCGTCTTCGGTCACTCGATAGACGCCCTCGCTGGTGATCGAGAAGCGACGGCCGAAGTCATCGGCCATGGATTCGTTGCTGCCGCCGACATCGGTGGAGGAGTCGTGCTCGTGCCAGCCGACGGAGGTGGAGAGGCTGAGCTTCTTGCGGGTGAAGGCGAAGCGGCCCTGGGCATCGAGGTCGCCGTATTGGTTGAGCGTGCTGGTGAGGAGGACGCCGCCCAAATCTTCGGGCTTCTTCTGGATGATGTTGATGACGCCGTTGAACGCGTTGGCGCCCCAGGCTCCGCCGCCGGGGCCGCGGACGACCTCGATGCGCTCGATGTCCTCGGCGAAGAGGGGGAGGGTGGAGAAATCGGCGCCGCCGTAGATGGGGTTGTTGGCGTTTCGGCCGTCGATGAGGGTCAGGGTGCGGTCGGAGAACTCGAAGTGCATGCCGCGGATGCCCATGGCGGTGCGGTTGCGGTCGAGGCGGAGGACATCGACGCCGGGCGTGAAGCGGAGGAGGTCGGCGACATCGGTGTGACCGCTGAAGTGGATGAAGTCCTGATCCAGGATCGTGATCGGCACGGCGGCGAGGGTGATGGGTGTCGCGGAGCGCGAGGCGCTGACGACCACGGGGACATCGGCGAAGAGGAGGAGGTCGTCCGCGATGAGGTCGGCGGGGTCGGGCGCGGTGTCGGCCGCCTTGACGGGTTCGCCGGTGTCTGCGGGCGCCTCGGAACCAGCGACCGCCGCGGCGGGCTGGGTCGGAGTGGGCTCCGGGGCCGGGGGCTCGCCCGCCGCGGACGAGGTGATGCAGGCGGCGAAGAACCAGGCCCGGCGTGGAGCTGGCAATCGGGGCCGGCGCGGAGCGAAACGCAGCAGTGGCGCTGAGGGACCCATGACCGATCTCCGGCGGCGCTGATAGCCCGTCCTGGGGCGTCGGCGCGGCGATGTGCTGAGGCTCGACTCATCGGCCGGGTCCTTTATCGGGTTGCGTTGTGTGCTGACGAACTCTGAACACAGGGTTTGGAACAGGTGATATTGCTGACGGGGGTTTCCCTTCCCGGCAGGCTGTTCAGGGGGCGTGTGACACGCCGGGGGCGTCGGGACCCGCCTTTGGGCGTTCGCAAAGCCGTCGGCCCGTCCGATCCCGGGGTGGGGAATGTTCGTATAGGTCAATGTGCCCGAATGTGGTCGGTGCGGTTGGCTAGAGGGGTTCTTCCGACCGATATTGAGTGATCCGCCCACGCGACATTTGGGCACCGACGGACGGTTCACACCGGCGACGGAATCACCGGATCCGCTTACTGCGGGAGGGCAACACGATGACCGAGATCCGCGATGGAGCGCAGGATCGCACCGAGACTCAGGGTGCCGGCATCCGCGCCGACGACCTGGTGTCCGCGATCGAATCACGGTTGGATCGGCGGACGTTCCAGGACCAGCACTGGACCGGGACGTTCTGGGAGTACCTCGACATCTGCGGGAAGAACCCGGGTGTCGTGCGCAACGCGTACCAGCGTTTGTACGACGCGATTCTGTCGCACGGGAGCGAGAAGTACCGGCTGTTCAAGAAGGACTGCGTGCGGTACCACTTCTTCTCCGACCCGTTCGACAACGGGGCGGACGGGATCTTCGGTCTTGATTTCGCGCTGATGCAACTGGTTGATTTTCTGCGGTCCGCGGCGGAAGGCTACGGCACCGACAAGCGCATCCTGCTGCTGCACGGGCCGGTGGGTTCGAGCAAGTCGACGATCGCGCGGTTGCTCAAGAAGGGGATCGAGCACTATTCGCGGACGCCCGACGGCGCGATCTATTCCTTCTCGTGGCTGCTGGATGAGAACTGCGAAGTCTCGCCGATGGAATCGGGCTCGCGGGAGGCGGTCAAGAGCCACGAGTACATGTGCCCGATGCACGAGGACCCGCTGGTCCTGATCCCGAAGGAAGCGCGGGCGGATGTGCTGTCGCGGCTCAACGCGGCGTTCAAGCCCAAATTCCACAACGGCAAGCTGAAGGTGACCGGCGAGCCCGATCCTTTCTGCCGCAAGGTGCTCGAGGACCTGATGCGGTTCTACGAGGGGGACTGGAAGAAGGTGATGAGCCACGTCCGCGTGCGGCGGATCGTGCTGAGCGAGAAGGACCGGATCGGCATCGGGACGTTCCAGCCCAAGGACGAGAAGAACCAGGACTCGACGGAGTTGACGGGGGACATCAACTACCGCAAGATCGCGATGTACGGGTCGGACTCCGATCCGCGGGCGTTCAACTTCGACGGCGAGCTCAACATCGCGAACCGCGGCATCTGCGAGTTCATCGAGGTGCTCAAGCTCGATGTGGCGTTCCTGTACGACCTGCTGGGCGCGAGTCAGGAGCACTCGATCAAGCCCAAGAAGTTCGCTCAGACCCACATCGACGAGGTGATCCTGGGCCACACCAACGAGCCCGAGTACAAGCGGCTGCAGTCCAACGAGATGATGGAGGCGTTCCGCGACCGGACCATCAAGATCGACATCCCGTACAACATCCGCCTCGACGACGAGATCAAGATCTACCAGAAGGACTTCGGCTCCGAGCGGATCCGCAACATCCACATCGCGCCGCACACGCTGGAGGTCGCGGCGATGTGGGCGGTGTTGACGCGGCTGGAAGAGCCCAAGAAGGCGGGCCTGGGCCTGATGCAGAAGCTCAAGCTGTACAACGGTAAGAGCATCCCCGGCTACACCGAGGACTCGGTCAAGGAGCTCAAGGAAGAAGCGCCGCGCGAAGGTATGAGCGGCGTCAGCCCGCGGTACATCCAGGACAAGATCTCCAACGCGCTGGTGAGCCGGCAGGCGGTCGAGGAGAAGTCGATCAACCCGTTCATGGTGCTCAACGAGCTCGAGAGCGGGATGAGCCATCACTCCCTGATCAGCGATGAGAACACCAAGAAGCGGTACCGCGAGCTGCTCAGCGTCGTCAAGGAAGAGTACGAGGACATCATCAAGGGCGAGGTGCAGCGGGCGATCAGCGCCGATGAGGACGCGATCCGCCGGCTGTGCGCCAACTACATCGAGAACGTCCGGGCCTACACGCAGAAGGAGCGGGTCAAGAACCGCTACACCGGGCGCGATGAGGAGCCCGATGAGCGGCTGATGCGGGCGATCGAGGAGAAGATCGACATCCCCGAGAGTCGCAAGGACGACTTCCGTCAGGAGATCATGAACTACATCGGTGCGCTCGCGCTGGACGGCAAGAAGTTCGAGTACAACACCAACGCGCGGCTGTACCGGGCCCTGGAGCTCAAGCTCTTCGAGGACCAGCGCGACACGATCAAGCTGAAGAACCTCGTGTCGACCGTGGTCGACGACGAGACACAGGCGAAGATCGATGTGGTGAAGCAGCGGCTGATCAAGAACTTCGGGTACAACGAGACCTCGGCGACGGATGTGCTCAACTACGTGGCGAGCATCTTCGCGCGGGGGGATACGAAGAAGTAGCCGAGGCCGGGTGCGCGAGCGGGCGGCAGGGCATAGGTCCTATGGGTCCTATAGGTCCTATAGGACCTATTGCCTGCGTGCCGCTCACATCATCGTCCGCGCCCACTCCACCGCCTGCACCGACAGGAATCCCGCGAGCGGGAGCATCGTGGCGCGGAAGATCGGGTCTTCGGTCCAGGGCGCGAAAGCGCCTTCGCGGAGCGAGCGGATCCGGGTGATGAGCGTTGCCGCCTGCTTCGCCAGGCGTTCCGCGGTGTGGTGATCGATCTCGGGCGGGCGCGATGCTGTCTTCTCGGGGCGCTCGGCCGCGGCGAGACCGCCGTCACCGCTTGCTTCGACTTCCGCTCCATTACTCGCGCGGCGGGGGCCGGCGCGGCGCTTGCCGCCGGGTCGACCTGATCCCTTCGCGGCGTCTTCGGTTTCGCGCTTCGCCCACCGCTCGCCCGCGACGCCGTTGCCGTCGTCGCCGGGGAGGCAATCGGAGCTGTCGGCGCTCGGCTCGATGTGGTCCTGGTGTTCTTCGATGCACATGCGCGGGTTGAGGGCCCAGCGTTCGAGGCGCGTGATCGCCACGGTGCGGGCGTATTCGGCAGCGCGGCGGACCATGAACCCCGCGTAGACCGCGATGAGCAGCGAGAGGCCGAAGAACATCACGGTGGTCCAGCTCAGGGGCCACGCATCGAACCGCGAGTGCAGCGCGAGTGTGGAGAGCAGGATGAGCGCCACGGGCCAATAGATGCGGCCGTTGATCGCGGCGGTGTCGCGGCCGATCTCCTGCACATCGATCAGCGAGCCGACCAGACGACGGTCGACCCCCGTCTCGCGGGCGTACCGGCGCAGCCGCGTGTCGCTCCACTTGGCCCACGATCCGTACGAGAGGTTGCGGATGTAGCGGTTGTAGACGCGGGCTGAGTCCCACACGACGAAGACCGCGGCGTTGAGCACGATCGCGAGCGTGATCGCGGCGGTGGCATCGACGGCTCGGGCGATGTCGCCGCGGACGGCGTAGAGGTACGGCGGGTCGACCCAGAAGACCATCATGGCCAGCAGGATGAAGGGTGTGGCGACGGCCGCGATTCGGAGCGCGGCGGCGGCGGGGTGCAGGCGGCCGTGGAGTTCGCGGCAGAGCTTCTCGGCGTCGACGACGCGGCGCTGGTGATCGGCCAGCGGCGGATCCCAAGTCAGCACCGCGAACCCGTTCCTGGCCCTGAGCGCCATACGGCGGAAGAAGCCGCCGGCGCCGCTGTCGAGTGTCGCGGTGATCACGCCGCCGTTGCTCTCTTCGGGCGGACAGCCGTTGCCGGGAGCGCCGGGCGCCGGTCCGCGTGGTATGGTCCGTACACCGCCTTCGTTGCCCTCGTCGCCGTCATCGCCGCGGCGCGAGCGCAGGTACGCGGAGATGTGGTACCACAGGAAGCCGATCCCGATGAGGATGGCGACGACGCGGAGCAGTTCCGTCGGCCAGACGCTGACACCGTTGGACCAGGAGAAGGGCTCGCCCTGGCCCACCGACCCCCACGCGACGATGAAGAGCGCGATGGCGATCGCGGTCCAGACGACACCGACGATCAGGAAGCCCTCGCGGTGGATGCTGCGCCAGGCGAGGGACTCGCCCTCGCCTTCGGCGTGGCGCGGGAGCGCGGAGCCTTCCTTGTAGCGCCAGGTCCAGGTGAGGAAGACGATGATGACGCACGCGGCGAACGCGATGCACAGGAAGATGATCAGCCGGGTGGCGTCGTGCCAGGTGCCGGTGGCGACAGCGAGGAACGCGATCGAGAAGAGCGTGGTGATCGCGGCGATGTAGGGTCCGAGGAACATGGCGCGTCGGCGCCGCTGCGAGGCCTCGGGGTAGAGGCCGATCAGCCGGGAGGTGACGATCAGCGCGATGCCGCCGAGCCCGGCGAGCAGCACAAGGAGACGGCCGGCGCGGTCGAGCGTGAAAGCGACGAGACCGGGACGGAGGTTCGTGGCGTAGAAGGCGCGGTCTTCGGGCTGTTCGTCCTGGCTGGTGGCATCGGGGAGTTTGATCGCGCCGTTGCGGGAGATCTCGAAGATGCGGCCGTCGGGTTGTGCGCCCGCGAGCAGCGCATGCACATCCTGCTTCCAGGTGCGCGCCGACTCGCTCGTGTCGTCGTCTCGTGTGAAACGGTTGACGACGGCGTCCCCGGTGTCCAGGGCGGCGAAGCCCTGCAGCACGGTGAGGAACGTGGCGGCCTGGTACGACGAGCGGAAGGGCGGGATGCCGCCCTGCAGTTCCGGGTGGAGTGCGAGGCCCAGGTGCGAGGCCACGATCATGTTGCGCATGATGCCGTAGTCGGATGGGTCGGTGTACTGGGCGTAGAGGTCGGTCGCGATGATCATGACATGCGGGAAGTGGCGGCGGACCATCTGGATGACCGGCCGCACATCCCAGCGGTCCGAAGCGCCGATGAAGACAGCGCGCAGTTTGCCCGAGCGGGAGATGCGCAGTTCCTCGGCCTTCTGCCGAAGGGCGCGGTAGATGTAGTCGAGCTGGGGCTGGCCGCTCGAGGCGATCGCGGCGTCGAGGCTTGCGGCGGTGCCGTTGCCGTTCGCCCCCGAGCGGGATCGGTCGGCGCGGGGCACCGTGAGCGTGTCGCCGTCCACGGCCGCGAGGTAGGAGATCGGAACAAGGTTTCCGGCGGTGTCGCCCGCGGCGGCTTCGAATGAGGTTCGCAGCGCGCGGCCGAATTCGGTGTCGCGCTCGTGGATGATGGCGACGACGTTGCGGGGATCGTTGAGAGAGACGCCGCGGAGCCGCATCTCGGTGACGAGGAGTGAGAGGAGGCGGCGGTCAGTGCCCAAGACTCGGTGCACGGGGAGGCGGCCGTCGCGTTGCCCGGCCTTTTCCTGCTCGATCCAGCGTTCGATGTTGTCGCGGACGGTCTTCGCACCGGTCGCGACACCCTTGAAGAGCGTCTCCGCATCGGCTGTCGACGTTGCGTTGAGGCAGACAAAGTCCGGCCAGTCGGTTTCTTCGCGGTTCGCGAGTTCGACGACATCATGCAGGAGCGATGTCGAGCTCGTCCGCATCAGGATGGCCTGCGGCACCAGGTGTGCGTGGGCTTCTCTGAGATTGCTGCCCCAGGACGGCATCGTGACGGGGCGGGCGATGTTCTGATCCGCGTTCAGCGATGTCGGGGCGGGTCCGCCGATCCGGGCGATGAGCCGCTCGAAAGCCGCGAGCTCTTGCTTGTTGACACCGCCCAGTGCGCCCCGGCCGTAGTACAGAACGAGGCAGGGGCGGCTGAGGATGCTGCCTTGATCGGGATCGCCTTCGGGCCGCCACCACTCGTAGGCGATGATGCCGTTGAGGTCGGTGGGTCGGTCGGCGTCGTTGTAGAGCGGGTTCTCGAAGTAGAACACACTGCGGGAGGATTCGGGCGCCAGGCCGAGGCGGTGCAGTGCGCCGATCACGGCCTGCCGCTGCGTCATGCGGTTCTCTTCCGCATCGGGCGTGCGGCTGTCGTCGAGGGGGACCGCGAGGACGGTGACGGGGACGGGGGGGCCGGAGGTCTGCTGCGACACATCGGGCGCATCCTCCTGCGTGACGGTCTGCGATTCATCGGTGAACCACTTGAAGTCGCTCGAGTTCGCGATGCGGCGCATCAGGGCGGCGTAGGCGGCGTCGGAGATGCCGCTTGTTTGCCTGCTGTTGGCGTCTGGGTTCTTCACCGCAGCGCGCCACTCCAGCCACGCCGCGCCGAGCGGGTCTTCCCAGAGACGGGTTTGCGCGCGGAGCGATGCCGCGGCGGGCTGCGCATCCGCGGGGAGCACAGCGCCTTCCTGCGTGGGTGGTCGTTTGCTCCCTGCCGGTGTCGTGGCGACGGTGCCGACCAATCCACCGATCAGCGCGAGAATGACAGCGCTGAACCATCCTTCGAACCCGCGGCCTTGCATGACTCGTCCTCGCGCCCACTGTCTCCGTGTGGCGGCGGGAACCCGCGGTCGGCGTCGGAGCGCATCAGCGCGGCGTCCCCATCAGCGGTCCACCCATGGCCCGCTCTCCCCTTGAAAGCCACCCTAAACCCTTGCGGCGTCTGGTACAAGGGAGATCTGGTCCGGCCGCGGGCCGCGTGGGCCGGCGATGCGTCGGGAGGAGTCGTGACATTCGCGGCGGGAACGGCGTGTTGAGCCGAGCAGGGGCGGTTGGTGCGGGCGGAGGCGCAATTTCTGCCATACTTGTGAGGCAGCGGAGTCATTGGAGAATCTGGCGGGAGATTCAGCGGATGGGGTTCTGCCCGGACTGTCAGTACGACCTGCGTGACCTGCCGGCGGGGGTGTGCCCCGAGTGCGGCGCGGCGTTTCATCCGCGTGATTTGGTCGCGGTGGTCGGAGCGCCGAGGCCGGTGCATGTGTTGTTGTGGTGGTTGCACTGGATCATGGCGGGTTGGGCGCTGATCGTGTTCGGTGTGTTCCAGTCCACGCGGGCGGTGGGCGGCCTGATCATCGGGCACTGGCCGCAGTACATGGTGGATGATCCGGGGACGATCCCTGGGCTCGAGCCGTTTCTGTTCGCGAGTCTTGCGGGCTGTATGGCACTGCCGCTTGCATGGAGCGGGTGTATGGTGCTCCCGGTCGTTCTGGCGGTGCGGCACCGTGAGGTGATGGGCGCGCTGATGCTGGTCGCGGCGATCGTCTTGCAGCTGGCTGGTGTGTTACTGCTCTGGAACGATCCGTTCGGGACGATCGAGTGGTGGCTCGATTGAAGCGGGGGCGTGGCGGATGAAGCGGTGCAGACGATGCCGGTACGACCTGGAAGGACTGCCGGCGGGCGCGTGCCCCGAGTGCGGCCGGGTGTTCGATCCGGCGGCGCCAAAGACCTACATCGCGGGCGTGTGGCGGCCGTCGGTCGGTGTGTGGATCTTCCACGCGGTGGTGTCGGGGTGGGCGTTCATCTTCGGCAACCTCGTGGAGTTCACGCGTCGGAGCGCAGCGCTGTCGCTGGGGCGGTGGCCGCAGGCGGTGTTCGATGATCCAGCGCGGATCAAGGGCATCGAGGAGCTCTATCTGGCATCGCACATCGCGATGTGGCTGATGCCTGTTGCGCTGTTGGCGTGCGCGATCGTGCCGGCGCGGGCGTGGTGGGAGCGTGCGCTGCGGACGATGGTGATCGCGGGCGTTGTGTCGGTTGCGGGTTGGGTGGTGGGCGCCCTGGTGTTGTGGTGGGACCGGGTGGGGTCGCTGGAGTGGTTCTGGGGCTAGGCCGGCGACTCGATCACGATCGTCACCGGGCCGTCGTTCACGAGGTGCACATGCATGTGCGCGCGGAAGCGGCCGGTCTCGACGGGCACACCCTCAGCGCGAAGCAACTCCACGAACCGCGCAAACATCGGCTCAGCGCGCTCGGGCGGCATCGCGGTGTCGAAGCTCGGCCGCCGGCCCTTCTGCGCGTTGCCGGCGACGGTGAAGTTGGGCACCGCGAGGATTGACCCGCCGATGTCCGCCGCGGCGCGGTTCATGCGGCCCTCATCGTCTTCGAAGATGCGCAGCGTCGCGATCTTCGCGGCCGACCACGCCAGGTCGCGCTCGGTGTCGTCCGCCGCGATTCCGGCGAGGACGAGCAGCCCGCGGCCGATGACGCCGACCACCTCAAGGCCGTTGTCGCCTGCCACCTCGACCCGGGCCGTGGAAACTCTCTGGATCACGCACCGCATCCGCGAGCGTAGGTGGGGGGGAAGCCGGCTGTGAGCGGGCGGTCATGATGCCGCCGCGGTCCACGGTGGACGCTGCTTTCAGTTACCCTCAGTGAGATGAGTGTGAACACCGGATCCTTGTCCGGGGGGGATGTCGGGCCATCGATCGCGACGACCTGCGCGACGGGGTGTGCGGCGAGCGCCGCCGCGACCGTTGCGATTGTGGGCGGCGGGATCGGCGGGCTGGCCGCGGCGATCGCGCTGCGGGCGCGCGGTGTTGATGCGCGTGTGTACGAACGCCGTGCCGACTTTCATGATGCGGGCGCTGCGATCACGATCTGGCCGAACGGGCTGGCCGCGCTGGCGCGATTGGGTGTGGATGCGCGGGTTGTTGCATCGGGGTGGCCGATCGAGCGGTCGCTGATCCGGCGCTACTGCGGGCGCGTGCTGTGTGTGACGCCGGTGGGGGAGGTCAGCCGCGCTGCGGGGTCGCGGACGGTCGCGATCCGGCGGGCGGATCTGCACCGCGCGCTGCGCGAGCGGCTCGAAGCGGGAGTCGTGCGAACGGGCGCGGTGTGTGATTCGGTCGGGCAGGATGAGTCGGAGGCGGTGGTGCGGTTCGCGGATGGGTCGCGTGTTGCGGCCGATGCGGTGGTCGGCGCCGATGGGCTGCGCTCGCGGGTTCGGGCGTGTGTGCTGGGCGATCGGCCGCCGCGGTATCTGGGGTACACGCTGTATCGCGGGCTGGCGCGGTTCGAGGATGCGGCGTTGCGCGGCGGCGAGGCGTTCGAGACCTGGTGCCGCGGCGGGCGGTTCGGTGCGGTGCAGGTGAACCGGAATGAGGTGTACTGGTACGCGGGGATCCGGATGCGGCCGATCGAGCGCGATGCCGCGGGGCGGCCGGTCCGCGAGGAGCCGGATCCGCGGCCGATGTTGATGAAGCGGTATGCGAAGTGGCATGCGCCGATCCCGGCCCTGATCGAGGCGACCGCGGCGGGTGACCTGATCAGAACGGATATCTATGACAGGCCGCCGATCGCCGCGTGGAGCTTCGGGCGGATCACGCTGCTGGGCGATGCCGCGCACCCGATGACGCCGGATCTGGGGCAGGGCGCGTGCTCGGCGGTGGAGGATGCGGTGGCGCTCGCGGAGCACCTGGGACGGAGCGTGTTGGCGCGGGATGTGTCGGTGCCGAGTGCGCTCAAGGCCTATGAGGCGGACCGGGTGGCGCGGGCAGCGCGGATCGTGATGCGGTCGAACCGCGTGAGCCGGCTGAGCCAACTCGCGATCCCCGGCGCGTGTCTGGTGCGCGACATGGCGACGTTTCTGACGCCGCCGTCGATGGTGAAGCGTGGGCTCGAGCGGATGATCCTGCCGGCGACGGTGTGAATGCTGCCCGGTGGCCTCGCTTAGAGCGTGACATCGTCCGGCCGCGGCCGGAGCGTCTTGCTGAGGATCGCGCTGCGGTAGTTGGTGTAGGGCCACTGCCAGTGCTCGATGAACCGGTAGCCGCGGCGGAGGTAGAACTGCATGAGCTTGGTGTCGGGCTCGGCCATGGAGAGGGCGAGCTCGCTGGCGCCGCAGTCGGCGGAGCGTTTCTCGGCGGTGTCGAGGAGGGCCTGGCCGACGCCCTTGCCCTGGACATCGGGGTCGACGGCGAACTGGGAGAAGCTGTCGACCCAGGGGTTGGCGAACCAGGGCGGGCCCTTGGCATCTTCCACTTCGTGGAAAAGTATGCTGCCGACGATGCGCTCCTTGCCGGCTTCCCTGAGGATGGCGATGAAGCACTCGCCCGCGCTGCAGCGCTTGGCGGTGGTCTCATCGTCCTGCCGGCCCGCGAGCGGGCGCAGACCCATCGCCATCTGCCCGGCGTACGCGCGGTGCAGCAGCCTCGTAAGCTCGCTGATCGAGTCCGACGGCTGGAGGTGGCGAATGGCGATCGCCGGGGTCGTGGTGGACGCCGTGTGCATGGACGCTCACTGTAGACTGGTTTTTCCGGGAGGGTCGCGATGAAGGGTCACGCAAAGATCAACGCCGCAGCGCCGGAGCTCCCGGCCGGGGTGGCTCCGAAGGACCGCGGCGTCGTGCGGGTCCGAGTCCGATACTGCGAGTGCGATCCGATGAACGTGGCGCACCACGCGGCGTACATCCCGTGGCTGGAGATCGGGCGGACCGAGATCCTCCGCGATGCGGGCGTGACCTATGCGCAGCTTGAACACGCCGGAATATTCCTTGTGGTTGCAAAGCTGGATATGCGGTATAAACGCCCGATCCTGTACGACGACCTGGTCGAGGTCCGCACCCGCTGGACCGGGGGCAGCCGCGTGAAGATCAACCACGAGTACGAGGTCGCGGTGGTCGAGCGGGGCGGGAAGATGGTGGATGAGCTCGCCGCGGCGGGAAGCACGGTGCTGGCGTGCGTCGATCAGGCGGGGCGGATCCAGGAACTCCCGGCGTGGCTGGCTCCGGGGGCTGCGTGAGGGCGACGCGTGAGGGGGACGCGTGAGGGGGGTGCGTGAGGAGGACGCGTGAGCGATTCGATCCGAGATGAGTTGCTGGGGCCGGATGCGCCAAGGCCGGTGGCTTCGGAGACGCCAGTGGCTCCGGCCGCGCCGGCAGCGCAGGCAACGCCGCGGACCACCATGCGCGCCGCCCAGTGCGGCGGGCAGAATCTCGCCGGTGTGCCGCGGGAGGTGACGGCGAAGGGCAAGCCGCTCCTGGTGTGCCCGGAGTGCGGGTGGATCGAGACGTTCGAGTTCGATCAGCAACTGCTCGCCCGCCGCCGCGCCCGGGTGGAGCGGATCCGCGGCTGGCGGCGGCTGATGCGGGGCGCCTTGCTCCTGCTGTTCGTCGTGGCGGCGGTGGTGTTCTTCATCACCCGCGCGATGCTCACGTGAACGGAGCGATCGGCCTCGGCCGTCAGCCCATGAATTCGAAGAGGTACAGCAGCCCGACGGTGCCGGCTGTCGCGACGACCGCGAGCACCGTCATCTTCTTCCGCATCGCGGCCTTGTATTTGGGCAGGTTCACGAAGTACCGCCCATCGCCGGTCGGGCGCAGGTAGCCCTTCCGCACCGCGGCGGAGAGCTTGGACATCCGCACATCGGGGAGCGAGGTCGGCCGCCGCGCGGTGTCTTCGCTCACAGCGCCGGCGTCGAGGAACGTGCTCACCGCGCCGGGGCGGTTGAGCGCGAGCATGATCATGAACGCGGGATACGCGAGCGCGGCCAGACGCATGGGCATGAGTGGCTGTGTTCCTGGGCCGGGCGCGGTTGCGCCGATGTGAGGCCCATCTGCGGCCGCGAGACGGCTTGCGCGCCGGTCCCGCGGTCAGGGCGAACACTGAACTGTACACCGGGCTTTCGGTGTTGCAATGGCCGCCAAACCGCCGCCGTACGCGATCGGTCGCGCCGGCGCCGTTATCGGCCGCGCCGCGGCTTCATTTCTTCCCAGATCCCCACCTCGAACCGGCCGCGGCTGTCCGCCGCGCCGCGGAACATGCCCGCGGTATTGAACGGCATCGCGATCGAGCCATCCGCGCCCACCGCGATCAGGCCGCCGTCGTCGGGCTTGAGCACATCCTTGATGACATGCGAGGCCGCACGCTCGAGCGACCAGCCCGAGTACGCCATTCGCGCGTGCACATCGTGGGCGATGGCGTGGCGGATGTATTCCTCGCCGGTGCCGGTGCAGGAGACAGCACAGGTCGCGTTGTCGGCCCAGGTGCCCGCGCCCACGATCGGCGAATCGCCGACGCGGCCGAAGCGCTTGGCGGTCATGCCGCCCGTCGAAGTCGCCGCGGCGAGGTTGCCTTTCGAATCCAGCACGACGCAGCCGACGGTGCCCTTGGGCGCGTTGTCATCGGGGTTGCTGCGTTGCTGGAGTGCGCGTTCGAGCGCCTTGCGGCGCGATTCGGTATCGAACCAGGAGTTCTCGACGCGCTCGAGGTCGGTCGTGTCCGCGAACGCTTCAGCACCGTCCGAGGCGAGCAGGACATGGGGCGTCTTCGTCATCACCAGCCGCGCCAGCGAGATCGGGTGCCGCACGGTGCGCACCGCAGCGACCGCGCCGCAGGAGCGATCGCGCCCGTCCATGATGCTGGCGTCGAGCTCGTGCGTGCCGCGTTCGGTGAAAACCGCCCCGCGGCCGGCGTTGAACTTTGGATCATCCTCGAGGATGCGGACCACGCTCTCGGCGACATCGAGCGCATCATCGCCCTTCGCGAGCCGGTCGCGGCCGTGTGCGAGCGCGGCCTCGAGCGATGCGTAATACGCATCAACCTCCGCCGCGGGCGTGTCCTTCGAGATCGTGCCCGCGCCGCCGTGGATCGCGATCGACCAGGTCGGCTTGCCGCCATCGCGATCCGTCCCCGATGAAGTGTTGTGCATGGTCGAGCACCCGGCGAACACGGCAACCGCCGCCACGAGAAGCGTGATCTTGAGCATGCGCGCGAGTATACGAGGAAGTGAGGGAGCGTTGCGCGGCGAGGGCGTCACCAGGTCGCGAGGTCCGGCGCCGAGAGCGGACCTATCTCAGACCAGACCCGCCAGAATCCACCTCCACAGATCACCCAAGCTCCGCGATCGCCTGATCGATGTTCTTGACCGGCGCCACCGTCAGCCCCTTGACCCCGGCCTTGCCCACCGCCATCGGCGCGATCAGCCGCGTGTACCCCAGCCGCGATGCCTCGCGTACCCGCTGCTCGATCTGCGGCACCGCCCGCACCTCGCCGCCCAGCCCCACCTCGCCGATGACACACGTATCGGGCGCGAGCGCCCGCCGATGGTGCGCCCCCGCGATCGCCAGCAGGATCGCCAGATCCGCCGCGGGCTCGACCACGCGCACGCCGCCCACTGCGGAAGCGAACACATCCCGGTCCGCCAGCCGCAGCCCGGCGTGCTGTTCGAGCACGGCGATCAGCATCGCCAGCCGGCTCGCATCCAGCCCCGAGCTCTTGCGCTTCGCCGCGCCCAAAAACCCCGTCGCGGTCAGCGCCTGCACCTCGACCAGAAAACACCGCGTCCCGCTCATGACCGGGCACACGATCGACCCCGGCCGCGGCTCGCCCCCGCCCGTCACCGCCGCGACGCCCGAGCCCTCGGGCGCTTCCCGCAGCCCCCGCCCCGTCATCTCAAACAGCCCGATCTCAAGCGTGGTGCCGAAGCGGTTCTTGACCGACCGCACCACGCGGTGCGCGTGGTAGCGATCGCCCTCGAAGCTCAGCACCGTGTCGACCAGGTGCTCGAGCAGCCGCGGACCAGCGAGCGTGCCTTCCTTCGTGACATGCCCCACCAGCACCACCGCCACGCCCGACAGCTTCGCGAGATACACCAGATCAGCGCAGCACCGCCGGATCTGCGTCACCGACCCCGGCGCTGCGGGCACATCGGGCTTGTAGATCATCTGGACCGAGTCGATCACCAGCACCGCGGGCTTGACCTTCCGCACCTGCTCAACGATCCGCGCCAGGTTCGTATCCGAGAGCAGGAACAACTCGGGCTGCTTGCCCGCGCCGTTGCCGAGCCGATCAGCCCGCAGCTTGATCTGCTCCGCGCTCTCTTCACTCGTGACATACAGCGTGCGATGCCCCGCGCCCGCCCAGCCGCCCGCGCCCTGCAGCAGCAGCGTTGATTTTCCGATCCCCGGCTCGCCGCCGATCAACACGACCGACCCCGCCACCAGCCCGCCGCCCAGCACGCGATCGAACTCACGGATGCCGCTGGCGTGCCGCACGACCTCCGCCGCGTCCTTGCCCACATCGACGATCGGCACCGCCGCGGGCGCTGCGCCCGCCGCTCCGGCATCCGCATGGTCGCTCTCCTGGGCGAGCAGCGCGGCGGCCGCGGCGACCCCCATGTGGGTATCGCGGCCCGCGTTCTTGTCGATGAGTTGCTCTTCGAGCGTGTCCCACGAGCCGCAGTCCGGGCACTTGCCCGTCCAACGGGCCTGCGCCGATCCGCACGAGGTACACACGAACACGCGACGAGCCTTAGCCATGGGGGCGATCCTACCCGACCAGCGTGCGTACAGGTGGATCGCCTGTGGCCGGAGCCCCCCGCCCGGCCGGTATGATCTGCCGCAACGAACCGCATGGCCGATACCGAATCGACAATGCCGCCACCGCCTGCCCCCCGCCCGCGCCGCAAATGGCGGCGGCGGCTCCTCTGGACCGCGGCGGTGCTTGTTCTGCTTGCGGGCTCGGTTTACCTCGCCCGCGGCCCGATCATCCGCTCGGTCGCCCTCGCCGCGGCGGGCTCCGCGCTCAATGCCGATGTCTCGGCCGATGCCGTCCGCGCCGGGATGGACGGGACCCTGGTCATTCTCGATGGCTCGCTCCGGGCGCCGGGAGTCCGGGGTCCGGCCGGAGAGGTCATCGCGTTCGATCGCCTCGAGGCCGACCTGGACTGGTCGAGCCTGATCTGGGGCCCGCCGGTGGTGCGTCGCATCGAGCTGGATGGCCCGGTGGTCCGCATCAGCCAGTCGGTCGACAGCGGCGATCTCAACGTGGAGCCGATGCTCCCATCGCGCCGGCGCGATGCGGATGGCTCCGGACCCGGCGCTGGGAGCGGCAGCACGCCCGCGCCGCGCCGCGCCATGGTCGTGCCCCAGATCTTCCTGCGCGATGGCGTCATCGAGATCGGCGAGCACCGCGAGGTCGATGGCGAACCGCGGTACACCGCGCTCAAGCGCATCGAGGTCTCGGGCGAAGTCGAACGCTCGCCCGATGAGCGGGGCGCTTCGATCATCAGTTTCCGGGAGGCCGCGACGCCCGATGACGCCGCATCGCGCGGGCCGGTCAGCGTCACCGGCCGCGTGTCTGATGACGGCATCGAGCTCTTTGTCGAGGGTGTCACGATCAGCGAGTGGGGGGCCGATGGCGTGCCCACCCCGGTCCGCACGCTCTTCCGCCAGCTCGATCCGCAGGGCAACCTCGAGACACTCACGATCAATTACTCCTACGACGGCGGCTACCAGGCCACCGCCGAGGTCTCGAGCGTTGCGATCAACCTGCCCGTCAAGCCCCGCCCGATGGAGGATCCGCAGGGCAACATCATCGAACTCCCCGAGTCGGAGCGCGACCGGCTCCTGCGGATGCACGACACCCGCGGCACACTGACGCTGACGCCCGAGGGGCTCTCGGCGCAGCTCTTTGGTTCGCTCGAAGAACTGCCGTACGAGGTCACGCTCGATGTCGACGGCGCCTCGCTCAATGCCCCGCTCACGCTGCGGATGATCACCCGCGGCTTCGAGGTGCGAGAAGCACCCGCGGTCTTCCTCTTTGCCCCCACCACCGCGCAGCGGCGCATCGCGGACTTCAGCGGCCCCACCGGCATCGTCGATGCCGAGGTCGTTCTGACCCGCGGCGAACCGATCGACGGCCGGCCCGCGCCCCTCGAGGTCCGCGGCGAGATGCAGATCCGCGAGGGGACCGCCGCGTTCCACAAGTTCCCGTACCGGTTCCAGGATCTGGTCGGTTCTGTGACGTTCACGAAGAACCGGGTGGACATCGTGGGCATCAGCGGCCGCGCGCCCAGCGGGGCCACCATCAGCGCAACCGGCTTCATCGCACCGCTCGATGAGGACGCGAACGTTCTGGTCGATGTCCGGGTCGAGAACCTGCCGGTCGATGCCGAGCTTGCCGCCGCGCTGGGCAAGCGTGCCCGCATTGTCGATGAACTGTTCAGCCGCCGCCGCTACGACGAGCTGCTGGCGCGGAAGCTCATCGCCTCGCCGCAACTGCACCGCGATGCGAATGCACGGCTCGCCGAACTCCGCGCTGCCGGCGTTGAATCCGGCGATGAGTTCGAAGCGCTGCGGTCGATCACCGCCGCGCCCGTCTTCGAGCTCGGCGGCCGGGTATCGGTGGCTGTTGAGGTCCGGCGTGATCCCGGCGAGATCGGCGTCGACGATGCCGAGTGGTTCGATGTGGTGCGTGTCGACCTGGATCGGGCCGGGCTGCTCCCCGATGCCGCGCCCTATCCGCTCATCGCGCGGGGCGTCACGATCGTCAAGTCCGACGACGAGGCGGTGGTCGAGGGCGGCTACTACGAGGGGCTGGCCGGCGGCCGCGCGGTGATCACCGCCGTTGCTGATTTCCGTCAGCTCGACCGCGACGATGCCCCCTTCGTGCCCACGCTGGACATCGAGGCGAGCGACCTCCCGCTGGGCCCGCTGCTCTTCAACGCGATCCCCGATAAGCGTGCGCCCGGCCAGGAGCAGTCCGCCGGAGAGATGCTCGATCGCATGGGGCTCTCCGGCTCGGTCCGTGGCACCATCGACGTCGCGCTCACGCCGGAGCTCGACACCGGGTACGAGATCCATCTGACCACTGACAACGCCGCCAGCTACCCACGCGGCGAGTCCGCCGGCGAGACCGTGCGCATCACCGGTATCACGGGCACGGTCGACATCGACCAGACGGGCTTGTCGGCCCGGCTCGAGGGCGATGTGGCGCCGCCCGATGATGCGGGCGGCCCGCACCCCGCCGGTCGCGCTGCGCTGCAGGCGCAGCTGGGCTTTGGTGATGATGATCGTCCGGGCGATCTCGCGGTCACCGCGACAGCACGCGACCTGCCCGCCGCGGCCCCGGTCGAGCACATCATCGGCGTCGTTGCGCCCGAAGCCCGCTCAGCAATCGAAGAGCTCCGCCAGACCTACCGCCCCGCCGGCCGCCTCACGCTCGAATCGGTTACCAGCCGCATCGCTGATTCGGCAGCGCAGACCACGATCACCGTCACCGATGCTCAGGGGTTCGAGTTCGATCGCGCCGGCGGCCGTGTGAGCGCGGATCTGCAGGACGGCGTCGTGATCGTCCGGCCCGCCGCCGGCGACGAGACAGCGGGGACGATCACGACCCGCGGCCTTGTCACGACGCTCCGCTTCGACGGCGTCGACGACGGCACGCTCCATGCCGACGGCCCGCTCACGACACTCTTCTCCGCCGCGGATGCGCCCCTCGCGATCCGGCTTGTCGGCGGCCGTTTCGAATCACCGCTGGTCCGCAGCTTCCTCGATCCGCTGCTCAGCCCGCGGCAACTCGCGATGCTGGCGGACCTGCGACCGGCGGGGCTGTTCGATCTGACGCTCGCGCTGCGGCCGGATGGCGCGCCCGAGCCAACCTGGCTGCCCGATGGCGTGCTCACGCCGCGGCGGCTCACGCTGCAGATGCCCGGCCAGGCCGTTGAGTTTGCCGCCGCCTCGGGCGAGGTCGTCATCGAGCCCGGCGGCGGGCGGCTCCGCGGCGTGCAGCTCCGTGCTCCGGAGTGGACCCTTGGCCTCGAGGGTGTCTGGCTGAAGTCGCCCGACGGGACGACCGCGCTCCGGACAACCATGTCGCTCGATGCGCAGCGGCTCGCGCCCGATCTCCGCGCGGCGCTGCCCGTGCCGCTCATCGAGGTTCTCGATCAACTCGCTTTCGAGATTACCGGCCCGGTCACGGCCGATGCGGTGAACCTGGCGATGTCATTTCCCGAGGAGGGATCGGGCGCGACACGGCTCAATGGCAGCGTCCGCCTGACCGATGGCGCATTCGATGTCGGCGTCGCTGTTACCGAGTGCGATGCGGTGCTGCAGTTCCGCTTCGACCGCCGCGATGAGGTCACCCCGCCTGATATGGAGCTCAAGGCGCTCGCGACATCGTTCAAGCTCGGCGGTGTTGTGATGTCCAACGGTCGGCTCCGCATCGTCGGCGGCGATGAGGGCAATGTGTACATCCCGCTGGTCTCGGCGGATTGTCACGGCGGGCGGCTGGCGGCATCGGCGGTGCTCCGGCCCATCGACCCCGACCGCCTCGAACTGGGACGCAACTACGAAGCCAACATCCGTTTCTCGGATGTCCGCTTCCAACCCGTGCTCGACGACCTCGCGCGGGCCCGGGGCGTGCAGCCCGAAGCCGAGAGCGCCGATGACAAGGCCCGCGGCGTGCTCGATGCGCACCTCTCGATCGGCGGCGTCGTCGGTGATGTGAACTCCCGCCGCGGCCGCGGCCTGGGAACGGTGGGCGGCGGACGCGTGCTCAACCTGCCGCTGCTCGTACCGCTCATCCGCGTCAGCAACCTGCAGCTGCCCATGAACGAGCGGCTCGATTACGCGGTCGCCGACTTCTGGATCGACGGCCCGCTCGTCAGCTTCGATGAGTTGTCCGTCTCATCGAGTTCCGTCGCGATCTACGGTTACGGCACCGCGCTCTGGCCCGACATGCGGCTCGACCTGCGCTTCCGCCCCCGCAACCGCGCGCGGATCCCCATCCTGAGCGCGGTCGTGCAGAACATCCGCGATGAACTGGTCACGGCCGTGGTCCGCGGCACGCTCGCAGAGCCCGATGTCACGGTCCAGGCCTTCGGCGCGACTACGCGGTTCCTCGGCCGCGCCATGGGACAGTCCGCCACCGAGCAGCAGAAGCGGCTCGACCAGATCGAGAGCCGGGCGGCCCGCCAGCCCCTGCGCCGCCCCGATAACGCCACGCCCGTCGACGGCGCCAACTAGGACCCCGCCGGACGTCCCATGAACGCACCCGGGCGGGCCCGGTCGCGGCGGGGCGGCCGCGTAAACTAGCCCTCCTCGAAGACCCCAGACGGACAAGACCCCGGAACGGAAGCAGTTCGCCGATGCCACTCAACGAGCAAGGATCCGACTCACCCCAGGAAGCCGCCCTCCAGGCGCAGGCCGAGGCACAGGCCGAGGCCGCCGGCGGTCCGGTGAGCCCCAAGGCGCTCCGCGCCGACGACCCCGATGTGGTCGACCGCATCGACGAGCTCATCGAGCTCGTCGGCGGCCAGCCCGGCACCTTCAACACGCGGCTCGTGCGCGAGCTCCTGCAGACGGGGCTCAAGCTGATCCCCGATGGCCGCCACACCGGCGAGCTCAAGCTGATCACCAACTCGGTGAAGGAGATGCGCTACGCATACCGCGTCTTCGGCAAGTTCAAGGACCCGCACAAGGTCACGATCTTCGGCTCGGCGCGCACGCCCGTCGATCACCCCGATTACGTCGCCTGCGTCGAGTTCAGCCGCCTGATGGCCGAGGCCGGGTGGATGAGCATTACCGGCGCGGGGCTGGGCATCATGCAGGCGGGGCATGTCGGCCCGGGCCGCAAGAGCAGCTTCGGTGTTGCCATCCGTCTGCCCTTCGAGACCACGGCGAATGAAGTGATCGCGGGCGACGAGAAGCTCATCCAGTTCCGCTACTTCTTCACGCGCAAGCTCATGTTCCTGAGCCAGGCCGAGGCGGTGGCGCTCTTCCCCGGCGGCTTCGGCACGCTCGATGAGGCCTACGAAACCCTCACGCTGGTGCAGACCGGCAAGTCCACGCCCGTCCCGATCGTCATGGTCGAGGGCCAGGGCGGCGACTACTGGAAGTCGTGGGACCAGTGGGTTCGGAAGCAGCTCCTCGAGCGCGGCTGGATCAGCCCCGAGGACCCGAGCATCTACTTCCTCGCCAACACACCGCGCGAGGCGGCGGAGCACATCGTCCACTTCTACCGCAACTACCACTCCTCGCGCTATGTCCGCGACGACTTCGTGGTGCGTCTGAACCGCCCGCTCAAGGCCGAGGATGTCGAGAAGCTCTCCGACGAGTTCCGGATCATCATCAAGGAGGGTGGGAGCGTGCGGCAGACCGAGGCCGCGATCGAGGGCGAGGACGATCACGTTCACCTGCCCCGCCTGATCTTCCGCCACACCCGCAGCAAATTCGGCCTCATCCGCCGGCTTATCGACCGCATCAATGACATGGACGCCGCCGAAGCCTGAGCGGGATTGCCCGCAACCATCGGCCTTCCCGGCCGTACGCCCTGCGATGCGGGCTCTTTGTTGCATGGTCAGGGTTGGGATGAAGAACGCGGCGGCTGCGTCCGTGGCCGCGGCGGTCTGCGGCCTGGTCGCGGTGTCGGGTCTGGGCTGTTCCTCCGGGGCGCGTGAGGTTGCGCCGCCGCGGACCCTGGCCCTCACCGAGCGCGGCCCGGGTGTTGGTGTCGAGACGCTGTATTGGGTGCTCAACGACCCGATCTCGGGCGACCCCGCGGTCGGGCCGGGGCTCTCCATCCGCGATGCGCTCCGGCCGTATGTCACTGACGCGTCGCCGGTCGGCGATGAGACCGCCGCGCTGCTCCGGCAGAACGGGCTGCGGCTTGTGTTCGTTCCGGTCGAAGCGGTGCAGAGGCTGCGGGCGCAGCTCCGCATCGTCGGGCCGATCCAGCAGGAGTGGCTCGGCGAAGCGCCGCGGTGGACGCCGCTCTCGCGCGGGCCGGAGTGGACGGCACCGCAGAGCCTCTCGCTCGACAACGGTGTCGTCACCTTCGAACCCGGTTCGCTCCGCATGCTGATCCGCACGTGGCTCGCGCCCGGACCGGACACCGGCGGCGCTTTCTATGCAGCGCAGCTGCAGTTCGAGGCGGCGCCGCAGTTCGTCGCATCTCGCACGCAGCGGTCGCTCGAGAAGGCGCTGCTCGCGCCGACGATCAGCGGCGGCGCGGATCAGGATGGACAGGTATTGTCGCGGCTGACCGCCCGGCTCACGCTCGATGGTTCCAAGGCGCTGCTGATCGTGCCCGAGGACCCCGCGGTGCGGTGGGAATCTGAGGCGCCCGCGTCGGAGAGCGCCGGCATTGCCGCGAACGAGGGCGGCGAGCCGCCCGCCGGACCGATCGGGCCCCAGCCCCCGATGCTCACGACCGTCGGCGAGGCGATGCTGACCGATGCGACCGCATCGCGCCGCCGCTCGATGCGCGTCGTCATCGTGATCGTGCCTAGCGTGCCGCCCCGCTTCACGCTGTCGGGCCCCTGATTCGGATGGCCGCGGATCCCACATCCGCGCGTCCGAGAACGCGCACCGCCCGAACAGACGCCAGCGTTTCGCCCGAAAACGCTCCCATCCGGACGCTCACGCCACACAGGCCGTTTATTCGGGCCGATGTGCCTCGGAATCCCCTTCGTGGAGACCGGATGCTCCGTCTGCCCATCAGCCAGGCCCGACCCGGCATGAAACTCGCGCTCGCGGTGACGCACCCGACCAATCCGTCGGTGACACTGCTGCGCGAGGGGGCCGCGCTGACGCAGGGGGCAATCCCGCGCCTCTCCGAGATGGGTGTCCGCGAACTCTGGATCCACTTCCCCAGCCTCGCGCACCTCGTCGAGCACGTCAATCCGCAGGTCATCGAGGCGGCGCGACAGGTGACAGCAAAGATCGGCGAGGCCATCGACGCGGTCACCGCGACGGCCGGGGCCAGCCTCGACTTCGTGTCGTACAAGCGAGCGGTCCTCGCGATGATCGAGAAGCTCGTCGAGAACCCGCGTGCCGGCACGTTCATCACCGAGATGGTCGGTGCGGACAAGCCGATGATGCGGCACGCCGGCAATGTCTGCGTGCACAGCATATTGATGGGGCTGAAGCTCGACTTCTACCTGATCAGGGAGCGCAGCCGGCTCAACGCATCCATTGCAAAGGACATCTCCGGCCTGGGCGTCGGGGCCATGCTTCTCGATGTGGGCATGTTCAAACTCGAGCCCGCGGCGTTGGAGCGGTACAACGCCACGCGTGACGAGAGCGACCCGGCGTGGCGCGGGCACGCGCAGCTGGGCTTTGACATGCTCAAGAGCGATCTGGACCCCGCCGCCGCGGCGGTGGTGCTGCACCACCACCAGCACTTCGACGGATCGGGTTTTCCTTCCAGGACCGACCTCTCCGGGAAGGAGCTGTGCCTCGCGGGTTCGGATATCCACATCTTCGCGCGGATCGCGATGGCGGCCGATCTCTTCGACCGGTTGCGTCACCCGGCCCACGCGCCGGGCGCCCGCGAGTCCGCAGCGCCGTCGATCCCGGCGGTGCGTGCGCTCAAGACCCTGCTCAGCCCGCCCTACCGGGAGCGGATCGATCCGATCGTGCTTCGCGCGCTGCTGTCGGTCGCGCTGCCGTACCCCGCGGGGAACATCGTCCGCATCAGCGACGGGCGTTCCGCCGCGGTGATCGAGGCGTACCCAGAAGATCCGTGCCGCCCGCTCGTCGAGATCATCGAAGACATCGAGTGCTCCTCGCGTCGGACGGTTAAGGCGGAGCGCATCGACCTGCGCGAGCGGCACGATATCCAGATCGTTGAATTCGATGGGCACGTGACCGCCGCGGACAACTTCTATCCGACGGTCAAGGGCGAGTTCGATCTTACGGTGTTCGCGCGTGAAACCGTGTCGACACAGCTTCCCGATGCGACGAAAGCCGCGTGAGGCGCGGGATTGCCTGTGGACCGGTGTGCGCTGAAACGAGTGCGATCAGTTCGTCTCGACCGGGGCGGGTGTTTCGGTCGTCGTCTCGCCAGCAGGCTTGCCGGGCGTTGACTCGGCGACACGCTGCTCGCCGCCGGCGGCGCGTTCGCCCGACGGGCGCCGCTGGGTGGACCGCTGTTCGCCCGCGTTCCGACCGGATTCCGCAGCGCCGGCGTCAGGACGCCCGCGACGGCTCGGCGAGAGGATCTCGCCGTTTGGGCCCATCTGGTACCCCAGCGCCGTCAGCGCTTCCTTGTTCCACGACTCCGGGATGACCTCGCCCGCCGCGGGCTCGCGCAGGAGCACCACATCACCCTCGGAGAGGCCGCTGGTGATCTCGGCGTAGATGTTCGAGCGGCGGCCCACACGCACCGGGACGCGGACATACTTGCCCGAGCGCGGCGAGTACACGTACTGCACCGCGCCGTCGTTGAAGACCGACTGCACCGGCACCGACAGCGCCTCATCGACAGACTCGATGGTGATCTCCGCCTCGCAGCGCATCGCGGGCTTGAGCATCGGGCTGGAGCGATCGAGCGCCACTCGGACGGTGTACTCGCGCAGGTTCGGGTCGCGCCAGCCGCCGCTCTCGGCCATCACGCCGATCGACTCGACGCGGCCCGCGAACACCTGACCGCCCGCGGCGTCGACTTTCACAGTGACCCGCTGGCCGGACTCGATCCGGCCCGTCAGGCTCTCGTGCACTCGGATGGCCGCGATCATCTCGCTCGTGTCGGGCAGGATGATCAGCAGCTGGTTGGAGTGGACCTGCTGGCCGATCTGCAGCGCATCGTTCCCGCCGCCCCAGCGGTTGCGGTCGACGCTGCTGCCGTAGACCACCAGGCCGTCCTGCGGCGCGATGATCGTCGATGCGGCGAACTGCTGCTGCAGCTTCGCCAGGCGTCCCTCGAGAATCGAGACCTGCCGACGCTGGTTCGTCCGCCGGGCTTCCTGGCTCGCCAACTCGATGTCGTTGTTGAGCCGCACGCGCTCAAGCTCGTCGCGCGCCTTCTCGACGTTGGACATCTGCGTCTTGTATTCCTTGGGGAACTCGTATTTCTCGTAGATGTCCTTGGCGAGGAACGCCTGCTTGTACGACGAGATCGCGCGGATGTACTCGACCTCGTCGCGGTCGCACTCGTCCTTGCTCAGGAAGCCCTCGGCGACCAGCTCCTGGCTGCGGGCGTACTTCTGCGCCAGCCGCTCGAGCTCGACCGTGGCGCGGCTGACCTCGAGGTCCAGGTCCTGGCGGCGCTTCTTGTCGTCGCCCTCGAGCCACTGGTTCAGCGAGAGTTCGGCCAGCTGCACGGAGAGCAGGGCCTCGCGGGTGCGCGTCTCGTTGGTGTTCTCCTGGATCTGGTAGCTGTTCTCCGCGGCGACCAGGTCCGCCCGCGCCGATTCGAGGCGGAGCGACTCATCGTCGATCTTGCTCTTGAGGTCGTCGGCGTTGAGCTGGATCAGCAGGTCGCCCTTGGAGACCCGCGAGCCCTCGGGCACGATCGAGACGATCGTGGAGTTCTGCTCGAGCGGGTTGCGGATCTCGATCTTGTTGCGGGCTTCGAGGTCGCCGCTCGCCGTTGTCGTGATGTCGAAGGCGCGCAGCGTCGCTGCCGCGCGATCGGAGCGGGTCAGCGCAACCCCGGTCGCGCCGCCGGGGGCTTCCTTCCCGAAGATCTGCCAGGCAGCGATGCTCAAGCCGGCGACCAGCGCCAGGCCCACCACGCCCCAGACAAGGGCGCTGCCTCGGCGAAGCCGGCGGGCGGGCATCCGGTTGGGGGTCTGAGCGGTCGCCTGCATCGGCATCGATGATCCCTTCTGCTGTCCAAAGATCCGCGGGGTGTGCCGCGGGCCGCACCCGGGGTTGGCCGCCCGCACGCATCAATCCTGTTCCGCGGCGGTCGGAAGACCCCCGACCGCACACATTCCTTACCCTAGAGTACGCCCCGATGGGCGGTCTTCGTTCGATGGATCGGTATGGACGCGACCGTTTCTCCTGATTCAGCCGCCGCCCGCCGCGATTCCACTCCCTCCGCATGGCCCAACGCCCGACACTCCTCGTCGTTGCAGCCCCCGTCGAGGTGCGGGCGATTCTGCGGTCATTCGGGATCGACCAGATCCCAAACCTGTGGGATCCAATCCGCGTGGACCGACCCGCCGGCCCTGTTGAGGTCGTCCTGACCGGGATCGGGAAGTCGAACGCCGCCGCGGCGACGGCCCGGATCCTCAACCCAGAGATCCACGGGGCGGTGGTTTCCGTCGGCATCGCGGGCACCCTCGATCCGGGGACGGCGGCGATCGGGGCGGTTGTGGTTGCGGATCCATCCATGTTTGCGGATGAAGGGCTGGAGACGCCGGACGGTTTCCAGGATTGCGACGCCATGGGCTTCCCCCTGGGCGACTTCGCCGGCTCCGCGCCGCCGACGGACCCGGAGCTGCGCGACCGGCTGGCAGCGGGATACCTGACTGGGGGAGTGGCGACGGTGTCGACCTGCTCGGGGACCGACGCCCTCGCGGCCAGGGTTCGGGCGCGGACCGGCGCGATCGCGGAGGCGATGGAGGGCGCGGCGGTGGGGCTGGTCGCGCATCGGCTCGGGGTGCCGTTCGCGGAGTTGCGGGTGATCAGCAACACGACGGGGGACCGGGCGCGGCAGGAGTGGCGGATCCGCGAGGCGTTGTCGACGCTGGGCGCGGTTATCGGCCGCTTGTTCTAAAGAACGGTTGTGACGGCTGTGCCGCGTCGGGGGGTGGGCGCGAGGGGTCTGCCTGCGCAAGCCGCGGCGACCCTGCTGCCGCTGAACCCGCCTTCCCGGACCGCCGATGGTTGCTTGGTCCGGGACCCCTCCCGGCACGAGAACCGACTCTCTTGCGCAAGAGGCAGAGATGGGCTTCCAGGCACTGCGTCGATTCAACTCGCTGATGCGGGGCGGCAAGGACGCGAAGGCGTCGGCGCCGTCTCTGGGATCGGGGCCACTGCCGATCGCGATCGACTTCGGGTCGGGCGCGCTCAAGGTGCTCCAGGTCGCGGCGGGTGATCCGCCCGCGCTGGTCGCGGCGGCCTCGGTGGAGACACCGATGGAGCTGGTCGGTGACCCGGTCAAGCGGCTGAAGTTCCAGGTCGAGGCGCTGCCGCGGCTGCTCAAGTCGGGCGGATTCAAGGGTAAGCGGGCGGTGTGCGCGATCCCGGCCGCGCAGATGTTCTGCAAGCAGCTGCAGGTGCCGCGGATCGAGGGCGTGCCGACGAGTGAGCTGGTGTCGGCGGCGATCCCGGCGCAGTTCGGTTGCGACCCGGCGTCGCTGGTGTACCGCACGCTCGAGATCGGTTCGGGCACGGGGAACAAGCAGGACATCCTGGTGATGGGCGTCCAGCGGGATGTGGTGAACAACCTGATGTCGACGATCGCTGGCTGCAAGCTGCAGCCGGTGGGGATGCACAGCGAGTTCGTCGCGACGCTGCGGGCGTTCGACTATGTGCACCGGCGCGAGGGCGACGAGAACCTGACCACGCTGTACCTGGATGTCGGCGCGAACGTTACGAACGTGTCGATCTCGCACGGCCGCGAGCTGGTGTTCGCGCGGGTGATCGACATCGGCGGGCGACGGCTGGATGAGTATGTGTCGGAGCAGCTGGCCTGCACGCTCGAGCAGGCACGCGCGCTGCGGGTGCGTCAGGCGACGGAAGCGCCGCCGCCGCCCAAGCCCGCGGCCAAGCCGGCGCCGGTCGCGGCGATGGCTCCGGCGATGGCGCCCGCGATGGCGCCCGCGATGGCGGCGGTTGCCGAGGGGGAGGTCCCCGCGGACCTGGATCCGCGGCGGCAGGGCGACAAGCTCGCGCCGGGTTTCACCGCGGAGGTGACGACGCAGCCGCCGATGTCGGTGGCGCCCGGGGACGTCGACCTCACCGAGGTGCTCGAGACGCTGACCGACGAAGTGATGATGTGCATGCGGTACCACGCCGCGCAGTTCCCGGGCCGCAAGGTCGACCGGGCGGTGTTCGTCGGGGGCGAGGCGCGGCACCGCGGGTTGTGCCAGCACATTGCGCGGGCTCTGCGTGTGCCGGCGCAGATGGGCGATCCGATCGCACGCGTCGGCCGGGGCGGCACCGAGCCGGCCACCGGAGTTGATCTCAAGCAGGCGCAGCCCGGCTGGGCGGTGGCTCTGGGGTTGTGCCTGAGCCCGACGGACCTTTGAACACGGACTGACCAACGGGGAGGGGACGGGCCGGGGAGCCCGCCGGATGGAGCCACGATGAAGAACCTCTTTCAGCCAGTTGCACCCTCGGCCAACAGCTTCCTGCCCGAGGACTACATCCAGAAGAAGAACGACACCCGCGCCAACCTGCTCACGCTGACGCTCTTCGCGATCGTCATGGGCGCGGTGGTGGGGGCGTTCTTCGTGACCAACCAGCGGTGGGAGCGGCTTCGCGCCCGCCAGGAGATGGTCAACGACGCGTATGTGCAGGAGGCCAAGCGGATCGAGCAGCTCAAGACGCTCGAGATGCAGCGGGCCTCGATGATGGAGAAGGCGCAGATCACGGCGGCGCTGCTGGAGAAGGTGCCGCGGTGGGCGCTGCTCGCCGAGCTCACCTACCGCATGCCCGACGAGATGTGGCTGGACGGACTCACGCTCAAGAGCAAGCGGATCGACCCGGTGGTGGTGCCCAGCGCAGTGCCGGCGCCGAAGGTCAAGAGCCTGACGGACAAGGCCAAGGGCAAGACGCCCGAGCCGGAGAAGCCCAAGATCCAGCCGCCGCAGTTCGAATACACGCTGACGATCACGGGCGCGGCGGAGAAGAACACGGACATCGCGAACTACCTGACGCAGCTGAAGAACTCGCCGGCGCTGGACCGGGTCGAGTTGCAGTTCATCCGCGATGCGCGGCAGGCGGACAAGGACGTGCGTAGGTTCGAGGTGACGGCGGTGCTCCGCGGCGGCGTGGAGCCGGCGACGCTGGCGGCCTCGGTGATCGAGCTCAAGGACAAGCTGCTGGCGCGTCGCTCGGGCGAGGGCGAGGCCGGCGCGACGACGACGGCGAACGCCGGGACGGGAGAGTAAGCCATGAAACTCGGACTCAGAGGCGGCCTCGTGCTGCTCATCGTCGTCGGCATGCCGGTGGCGAGCTTCTTCCTCGTGTTCAAGCCGCAGAACCGCGAGATCGACCGCGCCAAGGCGGAGATCGAACACAAGGAAACGATGCTGATCAAGCTGCGCGAGGAGACAGCGCGCAATGACGACCTGGCGCGGGCCAACGAAGAAACGCGTCAGACGGTGGCGATGATCGAGCGGCGTCTGCCCTCCAACAAAGAGGTCGACGACCTGGTGCGGCAGGTCTCGGACCTGGCGCTGCAGTCGGGCCTGCAGGACCCGTCGCTCAAGTCGGTGCGTCCGGTGCCGGCGGTGCTGTATATGGAGCAGCCCATCGAGATGGAAGTCTCGGGGACGTTCATGGGGTTCCACGCGTTCATCGCGAACCTCGAGCAGCTGCCGCGGATCACGCGGATCCATGATCTGAAGATCCTCGGCGCTCCCAAGGAGGACATCGAGATGAAGGCCCAGTTCACGCTGAGCATCTACTTCCAGGACGAGGCCAAGATCGCGCAAGGAGACGCCCGGTGAATCTGAACCCCGAGACCGAAACGGTCGCGACGCAGACCGAGGGCTTCCCGGCCGGGCTCGATCCCGCGCACAAGCCCAAGCGGAAGATCCCCGGGCAGTCGATCGTGCTTGGCGTGGTGCTGACCGTCAGCGTGATCACGCTGTACGCGATGCGGAGCTACGGCATGCGGAGCGGTATGACGTTCGCGGACGTCAACGTCGACTACAAGTCGCAGGACGACGAGAAGTCGCGGACGTACGACCGGATCATGCGTGAACTGGCGCAGGCGCAGCAGCCGATCGACATCGCGCTCACGGAGCTCTCCGAGAGCCCCTTCCTGCCCAAGGTGAACAAGCCGGTGCTGAACCCGGTGACCAACCAGATCGAGGCGGCGCCGACGAACAACGAGGCGCTGGCCGCGCAGCGTCGGGAGCAGGAACTGGCGATGGCGCTGGGCTCGCTGCGGCTCAACGCGGTGATGGGCGGCGATGTGCCCATTGCGCGGATCAACGAGCGGCTGTACCGCGTCGGGATGTCGGTGGATGAGGTCTTCACGGTGCGGGCGATCGACGGCATGTCGGTGACGCTGGAGGCCGACGGCAAGCTGTTCATGCTGGTGATGGAGGAGAATCGCCAGAACAACGTGAAGCAGCGCGGCCCGGTGAAGGTCGGCGGTCAGCCGCCACGTCGCTGATCGCGGCGGGCGGGGCACACTCGGCAAGACACGACGCAGGAACCACCCGTGGGCAAGTACAACATCGACGACATCCTGAACGAACTGGGCGTCGATGGCGCCAAGCCCGGCGAGACCGGCGGGGCCGCGCGCCCCGCCGCGAAGCCCAAGAAGCACCGGCTCGATCAGCAGGAGGCGAGTTTCTCGCCGCTGCCCTCGATGCCGGCGAACCAGCGGGGATTCGGGATCGCGGGCGAGCCGACGCCGGCGGCCCCGACGCCGCGGCCGGCCTCCAGCAGCGCGCCCAGTGTCGGCCCCGCGATCAGCGAGATCTACAAGCCCGATGAGGGCGGCCCCGCGCCGCACGACCACAACCAGGAGTTGTGCCAGCTTCTCCTGGCCAAGGGCGCGATCGCGGCCGAGCGCATCACGGTGGCGCAGCAGGTGCTCAAACAGTCGCCGGGCCGGCGGCTCGCGGAGATCCTGCTCGAGCAGGGTGTCGACGAGGTCGCGCTGCAGACGGCGGTCGCCGAGATCGCCGGGCTGCCGTTCGAGCGGATCGATCTGGACAAGGGTCTCGAGGGCGGCTTCGACGGTAAGCTCCTGCAGCGGTTGACGCCCGAGTTCTGCAAGGCCAACTCGGTCATGCCCCTGCGGCAGGAGGGAACGCGCTACGTCGTCGGCGCCACAAGCGCGGACAACGTGTTCCTGCTCGATGAGATCCGCCAGCGTCTGGGCGGCACGCCGATCAAGCTGGTGCTCGTGACCGCGTTCGATGTGAAGGGCGCGCTCGAGATCATCGGCGAGAACACGGGCGAGGACGTCGACGTCTCGAAGATCCTCTCGGAAGTCGACGAGGGCGATGTCCAGGTCGACAAGAGCAAGGCCGAGGAGGTCGATCTCGAGAAGGAGGCCGGCGAGAGCCCGGTCATCCGCTACGTCAACTACATCATCCAGACGGCGGTCAAGGAAGGCGCTTCGGATATCCACATCGAGCCGGGCGAGAAGAAGCTCAAGGTGCGGTTCCGCATCGACGGCGAGCTGTTCGAGATGATGAACCCGCCGGCCAGCATGGCCGCGGCGATCACCAGCCGCCTGAAGATCATGGCGAACCTGGACATCTCCGAGCGTCGCCTGCCGCAGGACGGCCGCATCCGCTGCACAGTCGCGGGCCGCAAGCTGGATCTGCGTATGTCGACGCTGCCCAACGGGCACGGCGAGAAGACGGTCATGCGTATTCTCGATACGCGCTCGATCAACGTGGAGCTGGATCAGCTCGGCTTTGACGAGAACACGCTGCAGATCTGGAAGAAGCAGGTCGATGCGCCGCACGGGATCGTGCTGGTGACGGGCCCGACCGGCTCGGGTAAGACGACCACGCTGTACGCCTCGCTGCGGCAGCTCGACAAGAACTCGATGAACATCTCGACGGTCGAGGACCCGGTGGAATACCACCTCGACGGCATCACGCAGACGCAGATGCACGAGAAGATCGGGATGACCTTCGCGATGGCGCTCCGGTCGCTCCTGCGTCAGGACCCCGATGTGGTGATGCTGGGCGAAATCCGCGACCACGAGACTGCGCACATCGCGGTGCAGGCCGCGCTCACGGGCCACCTGGTGCTGAGCACGCTGCACACCAACGATGCGCCCAGCTCGATCACGCGGCTTGTGAACATCGGCCTCGAGCCCTTCCTGGTGGGCGCGGCGGTCAACGGTGTGCTGGCGCAGCGGCTGATCCGCCGCCTGTGCAAGGAGTGCAAGAAGCAGGAGAAGCCCGGCGAGGAGATGGCCGAGTTCCTGTCGATGCACGGGATGGACGCGGACGAGATCTGGGTCTCCAAGGGTTGCGACAAGTGCCGCAACACCGGGTACGCGGGGCGCGTGGGCATCTACGAATTGCTCACGGTCGATGACCAGCTGCGCGATGTGATCGCGCGAAACCCCAACGTTGCGGAGTTCCGACGGATCTGCATCGAGCGGGGCATGGTGAGCCTGCGTCAGGACGGGCTGCGGAAGGTGGCCTCGGGTCTGACGACGGTGCAGGAAGTGCTGCGGGTGACCGAGGCTTCGCACTAAAGCGTACAGCGTAAAGCTTACAGCTCACAGCTGACAGCTCACATGTCGCGCTTCGCGGCGTGGTCGCGGTGCGGCCATTCGCCGCGGGATCAACCTTCGGCAATCGTGGGCGGCTGGTACACTCGCGGCGGCGGGCCGGAGGTTGGCGGGGGTGGGGGGTTCGCGCACCTCGGCGGCCGCGTGCCGTGGCCGCCCGGCCGGCGATAGACTCGACCTTCATAACTCTCGCGGAGCGATCCTCATGTCCACACCCGACCAGTCTCACTCATCCCAGGCGATCGACTCGATGCTGCAGGAGTCGCGGCGGTTCGACCCGAAGCCGGCCTTAGAGCTGGGATTCGCGGCGTGGCATGTCGACGGCATCGAGACCTACCGCCAGATGCACAAGCGCTCGGTCGAGGACCCCGAGACCTTCTGGGCCGAAGAGGCCAAGCAGCTTCACTGGATGGGTTCCTACGAGAAAGTGCTCGACTGGCAGCCGCCGGATGTGAAGTGGTTCGTCAACGGCCGCATCAACGCCTGCGACAACTGCGTTGATCGGCATGTGCGCGATGGTCATGGCGACAAAGTCGCGGTCATCTGGGAGAGCGAGCCGGTCAAGGACAGCGCGACGACGCCCGAGCCGGCGGAGATCCGCTCGCTGACCTACCGCGATCTGCAACGCGAGACCGCGCGGTGCGCCAACGCCCTCAAGAAGATGGGCGTCAAGAAGGGCGATGTGGTCACGATCTACATGCCGATGACGCCCGAGATCGTGATCGCCGTGCTGGCGTGCGCCCGGATCGGCGCGCCTCATTCGGTGATCTTCGGCGGCTTCGCGCCCCACGCGATCGTCGAACGGGTCACGGATGCCAGGAGCAAGGTGATCATCACCGCCGACGGCGGCTACCGCCGCGGCGACATCGTGCCGCTCAAGAAGAATGTCGATGAGGCGTGCGACACGCTCGAAAAGAACGGCAACGCCGTGCGGAACGTGCTGTGCCTCAAGCGGTGCGGTAATCAGACCGGCTGGAAGGACGGCCGCGATGTCTGGTGGCACGAAGCGCTCGATGCCGTTGATGACAACTGCCCGTGCGTCCCGATGGACTCGGAGGACATGCTGTTCCTCCTGTATACCTCGGGCTCGACGGGCAAGCCCAAGGGGATCGTGCACACGACGGCGGGGTATCTGCTCTACACCGCGATGACGGCCAAGTACACGTTCAATCTGCGGCCCGATTCGGGTCAGTTGTATTGGTGCACCGCCGATGTCGGCTGGATCACCGGGCACTCGTACATCATCTACGGCATCATGGCCAACCGCGTTCCGACGCTGCTGTACGAGGGCGCGCCGAACCATCCCACGCCCGACCGCTTCTGGGAGATCATCGCGCGGCACAAGGTGACGCAGCTCTACACCGCGCCCACCGCGATCCGCGCGTTCATGAAGTGGGGCGATGAGCACCCGGCGAAACACAACCTCTCCACGCTGCGCATCCTCGGCACGGTCGGCGAACCGATCAATCCCGAGGCGTGGATGTGGTACCACAACCACATCGGACGCGGGAATTGCCCGATCGTCGATACCTACTGGCAGACCGAGACGGGCGGGCATGTGATCACGCCGTTGCCGGGCGCGATCGCGACCAAGCCCGGCTCGTGCACGCTGCCGATGTTCGGCATCGACGCAGCGGTGGTGAACGAGGAAGGGCACGAATTGCCCGCGAATCAGGGCGGGTTGCTCGCGATCCGCAAGCCCTGGCCGGGCATGCTCCGCGGCGTCTTCGGCGACCGCGACCGGTATGTGAAGAGCTACTGGGCGCGGCTCAAGGACCCCAGGACCGGCTCGCCGTACTACTTCTCGGCGGATGGCGCGCGGCGCGATGACGATGGGTACTTCTGGGTGATGGGCCGCGTCGATGATGTGATCAATGTCAGCGGGCACCGGCTTGGCACGATGGAGGTCGAGTCCGCGCTGGTCTCGCACCCGGCGATCGCCGAGGCGGCGGTGGTAGGGATGCCCCACGAGATCAAGGGCACAGGCATCTGCGCCTTTGTCACCGTCAAGAGCGCGTGGTCAAAGCAGAACGGCGGGCGGATGCCGGACGATGCGCTGCGCAAGGAGTTGACGGCGCACGTGGCCAAGGAGATCGGACCGATCGCCAAGCCCGATTCGATCCGCTTCGCCGATGGTCTGCCCAAGACACGGAGCGGCAAGATCATGCGGCGGCTGCTGCGCGATGTCGCCGCGGGCGTCGAGAAGATCACGCAGGACACGACGACGCTGGAGGATTTCTCCGTGGTCGCCAAGCTTCGCGGCGATGAGGAGTGAGCGGGTCCGGGCTCAGGAACCCGAGACCGGCGTCGGCTCCACATCCTCGGCGTTGATGAAGACATCGACCGCCTGACCGGGGAAGAGCGGCGTGGATGGCTTGTCGACCACGCGGAAGACGACATCGATCACGCGCGTGTCAACACGTTCGGCGTTGGCGCCGGTGATGTCGACCTTGCGGCGGGCGAAGGGCTCGATGCGGATGATCTCGAGGCCGATGTCCTGCACGATCGCGCCGCGGGTTCGGGCCATGGCCTGGGCGCCTTCGCGAACGAGCGCGATGTCTTCCTCATCGACCTGGGCGCGGACATGGAGCGTGGAGAGATCGCCGATGATCATGGCCGGGCGGTTGGGATCGGCCACGGCGTATTCGCCGGGCTCGATGTCGCGGCTCAGGACGGTGACGGCCTTGGGCGCGCGGACGGTGAGGCGGGCGATACGGGCCTCGAGGGCGGAGACCTCGGCCTGCGTGCGGTCGAGCTCGGCCTGGCGGATGGCGAGGTCGGGCGCCCAGGCGCCGGCCTTGGCCTTGGCGAGTTCAGCGCGGGCGCGGGCGAGCTCGGCCGCGGCGGCATCGCGGTTGTAGCGGCTGAGCGACACTTCGCGGCTGGTGGCCCCGCCGCGGCGGAGCGCATCCTCGTTGAGCGCGAGTTGTTCCTCGCGGTCGGCGAGCACGGCCTCGGCGACGGCGACGGAGGCTTCGAGCGGCGGGATATCTTCGGGGCGGGGGAGGTCTTTGGCGCGCTGGAGTTCGGCGCGGGCGACATCGACGGCGGCGCGGGCGCGGATGAGTTCGGATTCGAGCGTGCGGGAGTCGAGCTTGAAGAGGGGCGCATCGGCGGCGAGGGTGTCGCCAACGTCGACGAAGACATCGGTCACCAGCCCCGGTTCGGGCGCGGACGCGGCGATATTGCGGCCCTGGGCTTCGAGGATCCCCAGGGCGGCGACGCCGCGGAGGTAGGGGTTGATCGATGCGCGGCGGGCGAGCGGGGGCTCGGGCGGTTCCTGGCGCCCGCCCAACACCGCGGCGACGCCGACGGTCAGGCCGATCGCCGAGAGCGTGATGGTTGTCCAGCGGACCAGCGTTCCTTCTCGCATCGATTCACTCCTGAGATCGGGCGGCCCGGGTCGAACAGGCTGGGTTCGATCAGCCGCCAAAGACCATACCCGGCGAGACCCGCAGCACGCGGCGCAGGCTCAGCACGCTCCCCAGCGCGATCGTGAGCAGTGTGGCGATGAATGAGCCGAGCATCAGTTGCCAGGGGAAGAGCGCCGAGAGCTCGCTCTGGATGGCATCGGCCACCAGCGTGAAAGCGCCCGCGCCGCCGACGCCGACGCCGTAACCGATGACGCCGACGACGAGGGCCTGGAGCAGGACCATGAGTGTGAGGCGGCCGGGCCCCGCGCCCATGGCTTTGAGAACGGCGAAGTGGCGGAGGTTCTCGATCGTGAACTGGTAGAAGACGCTCGCGGAGAGCAGGAGGCCGACAACGAAGCCCAGCGCGATGGTGATGCCGAAGTTCACGCCGATGCCTGTGGCGACGATGATGAACTCGATACTGCGGTCCTTGAATTCCTGTCGCGTGAAGGCGGCGACATCGCGGAGCGCGTTGATGCGGGCCTGGACATCGGTGAGCGAGGCCTCGTCCTTCACCTTGACGAGGACATAGCTGATGTTCTCGCGGCCGGTGGGGCTGTAGGAGAGCGCGTTGTCGAAGGTGGTGTAGATGATCGCGTTGGACTCGAAGCCCAGGCGGGCGCGGCAGATGCCGACGATGACGGCGCGGCGGTCGTTGATCTTGATGACGTCGCCGACATCGACACCGCCGAGTTTCGCGGCCGAGCTCTCCTCGACCATGATCGCATCGGGGATCCAGAGGTCTTCGATGCGTCCCTTAACGACTTCGGGCGGGCGGCCGACGAGTGTCGAGCGGGCGAGCCCGAGGATCTGAACGCGTTTGAAGGGCCCATCGGGCAGTTCGGTTACGGCGTAGCCGTTGAAGAATGGCTCCGCCCACGCGACGCCCGCTACGGAGCGGATGCGTGCGAGAGTCTGGTCCGAGAGCGGGCGGTACTCGGCGACCCACTGCGTCTCGGGGTCGGTCACCCACAGGTCGGGCTGGTTGACGTTCTGCAGCGGCCCCGTGGCTTGGTTGAGCAGGCCGAGGAAGATCGCGCCCTGCTGGTTCATCAGCATCGCGGCGAATGCGAGGCTCAGCACCAGTGTGAGGTACTTGGTGCGGTCGCCGAAGAGCATGCGGAGCGCGATGGTGAACACGGGGGTCTCCGCGGGGCGGTTCGATCGGCGGTTCGTGTGAGCCAGCCGGTCAGGGCATTGCCTATGTGGGCATCATTGCCGCGGTCGGCCGATGCCGGGGCTCAGCCAGTACTTGAGGATGCAGCGGATCGCGCTGAACCCGTCGCGCCAGGTGATCTTCTTGCCGTCCGCGTACGTGCGGCCGGCGTAGCTCACGGGGGCTTCGTAGACGCGGGCGCGGCGGAGGCGGCCGTCCGACGCGGATTCATCGGGTAGCCAGACGCGGGCGAGCTTGGCGACCAGTTCGGGCTCCACCCCGAACCGGGACTCGCGGATGCGGAACGACCGCAGCACATCGCGGCGGAACGCCTTGGTGCAGCACTCGATATCCGTGAGGTTCAGGTTGGTGGTCATGTTGCTGAGCGTGGTGATGGCCCGGTTGGCGACGGCGTGCCAGTAGTAGAGGACGCGGTGGACCTGCCCCAGGAAGCGCGAGCCAATCACGGCGTCGGCGCGGCCGTCGAGGATGGGGCGGAGGACCGCGGCGTGATCGGCCGGGTCGTACTCGAGGTCGGCATCGTGGATGAGGATGATGTCGGCGTCGGCGGCGAGGGCGGTCTCGATGCCGGTGCGGAGCGCAGCGCCCTTGCCTTGATTCTGAGTGTGCTCGACGAGGCGGACTTTCTGGCCTGAGCCGGGGCCAGGGGCCGCGGTTTCGGCGGCGAGGCGACGGGCGATGTCGATCGAGCCGTCGGTCGAGCCGTCGTCAACGAGAATGATGAGCCGCTCGCACAGGCCCATCGCGGGGTCGGCGCCGTCGAGTGGCGGGCGGGGCGATGCGGTCACGCGGCGCACGGCTTTCTCGAGCCAGCGCGATTCGTTGTAGACAGGGATGACTACCGCGATCGTCGTCATCGGCCGTTCACCATATCCGCATCGGCGGCGAGGACGATGCGGCGCTGGGGGCTGGGCATGCCGAGTTGTGCGGCCTCAGCGCGGGTACACCAGCGGCGGGAGGCGGCGAGAGCGGCCAGGGCGGGGTCATCGATCGATCCGGCGAGCCAGATGCGGAAGACGACCTCGCGGTGGGTCGCGTGGAATGTGAAGCGGTTGGTCAGCGCGAGGTCGGTGGCGGCGGGGAGTGCGAAGGCCGCGCACATGTCCGCGGCGGTGTGGATGCGGCCGTCGGCGGATTCGATCGTCGGGGCCTGCCAGAGACCGGCCCACAGGCCGCGGTCGGGCCGGCGTTCGAGGAGGATGCGGTCATTGCTGTCGTGGATGAGCAGCACGCTGTGGACGATACGGCGGCGGGCCGCGCGGGCTTTGGGCAGGGGGATCAGGGACTGGCGGCCTGTCGCCGCGGCGGAGCACATGGCGCGGACGGGGCAGGCATCGCAGCGCGGGGCGGCGGGTGTGCAGATGGTGGCGCCCAGTTCCATCAGGCCCTCGTTGAAGGCGGCGATGCGATTGATGCGGCCGGCTTCGGCGGCGAGGCGGGCGCTTTCCTCCCACACCCACGCGACCGCGGCGGGGTCGTCGCTGGCGAGCTCCTTGCCGGCGATGCGGAGGAGGACGCGAGACACGTTGCCATCGACGATCGGCGGCGACGCCATGCGGCTCTGGCTGGTGCGACAG
>JBDZUZ010000162.1:0-8170 GCA_040255445.1 Planctomycetaceae bacterium
GGGTCGCGGTCGTACAACCCATCGACATCCTTGATCAACCGGCATCGAGCCCCCCGGCTCGCTGCAATGAAGATCGGCGTGGGATCCGATCCGCCGCGGCTCAGCAGCGTGTACGAGCCATCGCCCGCAACGCCGATGAACCCGGGCACCACCGCGATGGGACATCGCCCCAGCGCCTCACCATCAACCGCGATGGGGTTCGCATCATCTCCGCCACCATCGGTCCTGAGCCCGATCTCGTGCGGCGTGAGCACGCGCGCCCCCGGCCCCAGCCGCAGCGCGAGCAGCGCGGCGGTCGTGAACTCGCCCGTCGCCAGGAGCAGCGCACGCGCAGCGGGGTCCGCATCGTCGCGCACCTCCCGCAGCAGCCGGTCCGTCGTGCCCTCGAACGCCGAACAGACCGCAATGACGCGGTGCCCCCACACCCGCCACCGCAGCACCTCCGCAGCGGCCGTGGCGACATCTGCCGCCCCGCGCAACACCGATCCGCCGAACTTCAGAACGATCGTCGAAGAACACTCGGTTGATTGAGCACTCACGCCGCCGCTCCTTCCTCAACCGCGTCATCGACGACACCGATCTCAACAGCCCCGCTTACTCGCACGCCCGCAACCGCCCGCTCGATCGCCTGCGCCAGGTCCGCGATGACAAGCTGCGGCTCCTCGAGCCCCACCGAGAGCCGGATCAGCCCATCGGGGATCCCCACGCGGCGCCGGTGCTCCGGCCGCACATCCGCGTGCGTCATCGTCGCCGGGTGCGTGATGAGTGTCTCCACACTGCCGACATGCTCCACCAGCGAGCACAATTGCACACCCTCGAGCACCGCCCGCCCCGCGGCCGCGCCGCCGAGCACCTCGAACGCCAGCACGCCGCCGTGCAGTGTCTCCCCCGCAACGCCCAGATGCTGCTTCGCGGCCAGATCCGCCTGCGGGAACGATGCCAGCCCGGGGTAGTGCACCGCCGCGACCGCCGGGTGCTGCTCCAGGAACTGCGCCACCCGCAGCGCATTCCGCGACTGCTCCCGCAGCCGCAGCGGCAGCGTCTTGATGCCTCGCCCGGTGAGCCACGCATTGAACGGCGACTGGATCGCACCCGTGCTCTTGCGGATGAAGCGGATGCGATCCAGCAGCGCACCATCCCGCGCCACGATCGCCCCGCCCAGCGCCGTCGAATGACCCTCGATGTGCTTGGTGGTCGAGTACACGCTGATATCCGCGCCCAGCTCCAGCGGCTGCTGCAACACCGGCGTGAGGAATGTGTTGTCGACCGCGAGCAGCACGCCCGCCGCCTTTGTCGCCTTCGCGATCGCGCCGATGTCCGTCAGCCGAAGCGTCGGGTTCGCCGGCGTCTCGATGAACACCAGCCTGGTCCGCGGCGTGATCGCCCGAGCCACCGCCGCGGCATCGGTCGAGTCGACGAACGTCGCGGTGATCCCCAGCCCCGGCAGAATCTGCTCCGCCAGACGCACCGTGCCGCCGTAGATCGCTTCGCCCAGCACGAGGTGATCGCCCGCACGCAGCGTCGCGAGAAAGAGCGCTGTCTCCGCCGCGAGCCCAGTCGCGAACGCCACCGCCGGCGGCGCGGCCTCGAGCTCGCCCAGGAGCTCCTCGAGCTCGCTCACGCCGGGGTTCGAAACCCGCGAGTACGCGTGCCCGCTCTGGCCGATCCGCTGCTGCAGAAAGGTCGTTGACTGCACGATCGGCGCAACCAGGCTGCCGGATCGCTTCGGCGAAGCGCCGTGCAGGCAAGCCGCGGAGATCGCGGCGTTGGGTTCGCCGCCGCGGTGGTGACCGCGGTCGGTCAGCGCCGTGCGCACCAGGGAATCGGAACGGGAATCAGACGAGTTGTGTGTGCGATCGCTGGCCATGCCGTGAAACTCCTCACGGCATCAAGCAGCGGCTTCAGCTTTGCGGGGTTGCCGGCGACCATCGCCGGCGTTTTGTCGACCCGGGAAGTAAAACCCGTCCGACCGCATCGCTCCCCCGCAGGGGCTGGCCTCGGCACCGCGACTGACTGACTCAGCTCGGTTGCCGCCCGGGGAAAGGCCTCCCGGGACTCTTGATGCTGGGAGGAGCGTACCCGGGCCCCGCGACCGGTCAAGCGGTCTACCGCACGACATACCGCCAAGCCCCCGATCGCATCTATAGACTGCGCGCGGTGCAGAAATTCTTCGTGAAGGCGACGCTGTGACGAATCAATCCGGGCTCCAACGCGCGATCACGGCTCTGGGCGCAACGCCCTCGTTCGCCGCCTCCGCGCCCGGCCGCGTCAACCTGATCGGCGACCACACCGACTACAACGGCGGCCTCGTGATGCCGATGGCGATCGACCGCCGCTGCTTCGCGGTCGGCCTCCGCAACACGCAACCCCGCCGCGCTGCACACGCCGCCACACGCATCATCGCCGCGGACCTGGGCGAATCCTTCGACTTCGACCCCGCCGCGATGCCCGCACACTTCCCCCGCTGGGCCGGCTACGCCGCCGGCGTCTGCGCACTCTGGGCAACGCGCTTCAATGCCGAAGAACTCCGCGGCCTCACCATCGCGATCGCGAGCGATGTCCCACTCGGCTCGGGCCTTTCCAGCTCCGCATCGCTCGAAGTCGCCGTCGCCACCGCGCTCGAAGCCGCGACCGGCCGCACGCTCGCCCCCATCGACAAAGCCCTGCTCTGCCAGCAGGCCGAGCACCGCTGGGCCGGCGTCCCCTGCGGACTCATGGACCAACTCGCATCCGTCTCGGGCCGCGCGGGCCACGCGCTGCTGATGCGCTTCGACCCCATCGACATCACGCCCGTCCCCCTCCCTCCCACCATCGCTGTGCTCATCGTCAACACCGGCGTCCACCACGAACTCGCCGCCGGCGAATACGCCGCCCGCCGCCTCGCCTGCGAGGCCGCCGCGGCCCGGCTCGGCGTGCCCAATGTCTCCGCCCTCCGCGGCGATGAGCCCTCTCTCGGCGACTCCGCGCCGCTCGTCCGCCATGTCGTCACCGAGAACGCTCGCGTCGAGGCCTTCGCCGCGGCGCTCCACGCCGGCGACCTCGCCGCGGCCGGCCGCCGCATGACCGCCTCCCACACCTCACTCCGCGACGACTACCGCGTCTCCTGCCGCGAACTCGACACCGCGGTCGCCTCGCTCATCGCCGCCCCCGGCGTCTACGGAGCCCGCATGACCGGCGGCGGCTTCGGCGGCTGCGCGGTCGCTCTCTGTGATGAAAAGAACGCCGCCGCGGCCTCGGTGGCGGGCGCGGCGGCGATCAAAGATCTTCACGCGATCGGCGCTTCGGACGCCACCGCCTTCATCGTGCACGCGGCCGCCGGCGCGGCCGCGCTCGATCCGGCCATCGCGGCCGGCAACGCCGGCATCACTCGTGACCCTGCACCGTAACCGACCCGTTCGATGTATCGATGCTCGATGCCGCACCACCCTCGCCGAAGGTGTAAGTCGCCGCGCTCTTGCGCGCTGTCCCCTTCCACCAGCCCGCGGGAGCGCTGTTGCTGATCCGCCCGTTGGAGGTGTCGACCTCCAGCGTTCCCTTGAAAGCAGGGCCGACCGTCAGCGTCACAGCGCCGTTCGAGGTGGACAACAACACGGGCCCGGCATTGTCGGGCGCGAGCGCCAGATTGATCGCACCGTTGCTCGTATCGGCGCTGACCTTCTCCGTAGCGCCGACGATCTCGATGCGGCCGTTGGTGGTCTTCGCATTGATCGGTCCAGTGAACCGCGCCACCTCGATCGCGCCGTTGCTCGTGCGCAGCTCCGCCGCGCCGCTGAGCGAACCCAGCGTGATCCGCCCGTTGCTCGTTCGCAGATCGAACCGCGAGGCATCCGGGATCCGCACCGTCAGCGATGCCGCCTCGTTGCTGTGCCGCTTGCCCTCGGGCCACGCCACCGCGACGACCAGATCACCCGCATCGTTGCGCGATGTCGTCAGCGTCGCCGCGTCCAGCCGCTCCTGCGTAAGCGCACGCACCTGCGCCGTCACCTCAAGCTGACCCGAATCCGATGGCAGCACCTCGACCGCGCCGTTGTTGTTGTCGATCACCAGCCCGCCGCCGGGCACATGCGGCTGCGTGAGCGATTTGCTCCCGGTGAACCGCGCCTGTTCGACGCAGCCCGACATCGTGACGCAGCCGACCATCGCCGGCGCCGTCGCCGCGACAATGCCGCCAACGGTGACAGCGCGGGCCCAGCGGTTGAATTTGTTCTGGATCGTCATTGGGAACCCCCCGGAAAAAGACGGAATCTGTGCGTGTGAAACAGTTGGAGTGTCCGAACTGTTGGGCAAGACGGCCCGACGCTTTCAGTCCCGCGCTCTCAGCCCCACGCTTTCCGTCCCGATCGGGTCAACGATTGACCCTCCCCCCCTCCGCCCCCTCCGCCCCACCGCCAGTCCCGGCAGCCGGCGGATACCACGACGTCGCCCGACCGGAATCCGTATGCCAAACCTCCCCGGACCAACCGCGATCCTCGACCCGATCGAGCAGCACCCGCCCCGCCGCCGCGGCCCGTCCTCCGCCCACGCCATCGGCGACCGCATCACCCGACACCTCGCGCCGTTCATGCGCGAAGCCCCCCCGTTCGTCGCCTTCGAGCCCCAGCCAACCCCGACCGGCCGCGCCGCCGCCACCTCGCTCCGCCCAACCTGGACCCGCTCCAAACGCGGCCGCAAGCACCTCTGGCTCGTCGAGATAAACACCAGCGGCACAGACCTTTACGGCACCGGCGAACACGCCGGCCGCCTCAAGCGCAACGGCACCAGAAAACTCCTCTACAACCACGACCGCGGCGACTACACCGAGCACTCGCCGTCTCTCTACCAGGCCCACCCGTGGGTGCTGGGCGTCCGGCCCGATGGCTCCGCCTTCGGCGTCATCATCGAATCAACCTGGCGGATGTGGCTCGACCTCCGCGGCGGCGACCGCCCCGGCATCATCGCCGAAGTCGAGGGCCCCGCCCCCGCCGTCACCATCATCGAGCGCGATGACCCCGCCGCGGTCGTCGAAGCCCTCGCCGACCTCACCGGCAAGCCCCCGATGCGCGCCCTCTGGACGCTCGGCTACCACCAGTGCCGCTACTCCTACGTCCCCCAGGCCCGCGTGTGGGAAGTCGCCCAGCAGTTCCGCGCCCGCAAGATCCCGTGCGATGTCATCTGGCTCGACATCGATTACATGGACGGCTTCCGCTGCTTCACCTTCGACAAGGAAACCTTCGCCGACCCCGAAGATCTCTTCCGCGATCTGCACCAGCACGGCTTTAAAGCTGTCTGCATGATCGACCCGGGGCTGAAGGTCGATCCCGAATACCCCGTCTACCGGACCGGCCGCGATGGGAATCACTTCGTGCGCGATGCCGCCGGCCGCGAATACAACGGCCTCGTCTGGCCCGGCCAGTGCGCCTTCCCCGACTACACCAACGCCGCCGTCCGCGAGTGGTGGTCGCACCTCTACACAGACTTCATGTCGCTGGGGATCGACGGCGTCTGGAACGACATGAACGAGCCCGCTGTGTTCCTCGGCCCGCTCAAGTCCATGCCCGACACCAACCGCCACGAAGCCGATGCGGAACTCGGCGGCCCCGGCCCGCACACGCAGTACCACAACATCTACGGCATGCAGATGGTCAAGGCGACCCGCGAGGGCATCCACCGCGCGCTCCCCGACCGCAGACCCTTCGTGCTCACCCGCGCCAACTTCCTCGGCGGCCACCGATACGCGGCAACCTGGACCGGCGATAACCGCAGCGACTGGCGGCACCTCCGCTGGTCGATCCCCATGGCGCTCAACCTCGGCCTGAGCGGGCAGCCCTTCGTCGGCCCCGACATCGGCGGCTTTGTCGGCGAGGCCGATGGCGAACTCTTCGCGCGGTGGATGGGCATCGGCGCGCTCCTCCCCTTCGCCCGCGGCCACACCGTCACCGGCTCGGCCGATCACGAACCCTGGTCCTTCGGCGAGGAGTGCGAGGCGATCTGCAAGGCCGCGCTCGAGCGCCGCTACCGCCTGCTGCCGTATCTCTACACGCTGCTCGACGAGTCAGCGCGCACCGGCCTTCCCATCGTCCGACCGCTCTTCTTCGCCAACCCGCGCGATGCCGCGCTCCGCTCACGCGACGATGCCTTCCTGCTCGGCGCGGACCTCCTGGTCTGTCCCAGGCTCGAACCCGCGAAGGCCCGCCGCGGCGTCGGCTCAGATGTCAACATCGAGCGCACCGCCGCCCGGCTCGGCTGGAACGCGGCCCCGGAACTCGACGACCCCGCGGATCAACTCCCCCGCCTCTTCCAACGGCCCGGCTCGATCATCCCGCTCGGACCCATCCGCGAGTTCGTCGACCAGAAACCCCTCGACCCCCTCACGCTCATGGTCGCCGTCGATGATCGCGGCGAAGCCCGCGGCACGCTCTACGAAGACGCCGGCGACGGCTGGGAATTCCAGCACGGCCACTACCGCCGCGCTACCTGCCACGCCAAGCGCTCGGGCGGCTCGTTCATCGTCGAGTTCCTCAGCAGCGATGGCTCGTTCGAAGTCCCGCCCCGCGCACTCAATGTCGCCCTCGTCGACACGACTGGCGAGTTCCGTCGCGGCGAAGGTGTCGATGGCCACCCGGTCATCGTGTAGCTGGTTCGGCGTACGCCCGCATCCGTGCGCGATGACTCACCGCACCGGCGTCGCCGCCCGCAGCTTCGCGAACGCCTCTTCAACCTCCGCCTCGCGCGGCAGCGAAGGAATCGCCCCCGCCTTCGTCGATGCCAGCGCACCCGCCGCGGCCGCCCGCAGCACGATGTCCTCCACGATCCGCAGATCGTCCGCGCTCTTCGCCTTCGTCGCCGCGTGCGCCCGCGGCCAGTGCGCCGCCACCGCCGCGCAGAACGCATCGCCCGCACCCACCGAATCAACCGCGTTCACCCGCGGCGAACCGATCCGCCGCGGCCGGCCCCGGTGCGCCACGATCGCGCCCTGCGCCCCCAGCGTCAGGATCACCGTCGCCGGCGACAACTCGCCAAGCCGCAGGCTCAGCCGGCCCGGCTCGATCCCCGGCTCCTGGCCTGTCAGCGTCGCCGCCTCGTTGCGGTTGACGATCAGGACATCGACATTCTCGAGCAGCTCCGTCGGGAGCGCTCGCGCCGGCGCCGCGTTCAGGATCACCGGCTTGCCCGCGCTCCGCGCGATCTTCGCCGCCGCCGTCACCGCCGCCAGCGGGATCTCGAGCTGCATCAGCAGCACATCGCTGCCCTCGATCAAGCCCCGCGCGGCCTCGACATCCTCGACGCTCAAGAGCGCGTTCGCGCCCGATGCCACCACGATCGTGTTCTCGCCGCCATCGGCAACCGTGATCATCCCCAGCCCGCTGGGCGTCCCCGCCGACACCTTCAGATGCGTCAGGTCGACACGCTCTTCCGTCAGCGTCGCCCGCAGCCGCTCGCCGTGCTGGTCATCGCCGATCCGGCCGATGATCGCCGCGCGAGCGCCCAGACGCGCGACCCCCGCGGACTGATTCGCACCCTTCCCGCCCGGGAAGGTCTTGTACCCGCTGCCCAGCACCGTCTCACCCGGCGCCGGAAGCCGGGGCGCACGGACAACCAGGTCCATATTCAGGGACCCGGCGATGCACACGCTGGTCTGGCCCGCGGGCGGAGTCATGCGCGCAGAGTGTACCGGCGCGGCCCGATGGACGCCGGTTCACAGCCGTTCCGCCCGCCGCCCGATCAAGCCTGCCCGTTCAAGCCCGGCGTTCAAGCCGGCCCATTCAGATGATCTCGAGGATCTCGAACCGCTTCGTCCCGCGCGGAGCCTGCACCCGCACCACATCCCCCACCTTCGCCTTGATGAGCGCCTCGCCCATCGGGCTGTTGGCCGTCACCTCGACATAGTCCGCCGGCGGCACGGCCGAGACCTCGCCCACCAGCCGGTACGTGTCCTCATCGTCGTCATCCAGGTCCTTGAGCCGCACCGTCGAACCGACGAACACGACACCCTCGACCGCCTTGGCCATCTTCTCGTCGAGCACGGTCGCGTTCGCCAGCCGATCCTGCAGACGTCGGATCTCGGCTTCCTCCATGCCCTGCTGCTCGCGGGCGGCGTGGTAGTCGCCGTTCTCCTTGAGATCGCCCAACGCGCGGGCCTCGGCGATGCGGGTCGAGATCACCGTTCGGTTGTCGATCAGGGCCTGCAGCC
>JBDZUZ010000163.1:0-8064 GCA_040255445.1 Planctomycetaceae bacterium
GGCGATCCTCGCCGCCGCGGCGCTGCTCCTCGTCGCCCTCTACCGGTTCGATGTCATCCGCCCCGGCTCCTTCCGCCGCGCTCAGAAGCGCGATGTCTCCAACCTCCCCGCCGCGTACTGGTTCCTGGGCGCTGTCATGGTCTTCTGCGCCCAGATCGCCGGCATGATCGTCGCCGAGGGCACCCTCACCTTCTTTGAGAAGCTCTCCGACCGCGCCCTGGTGTTCCAGGTCATCGCCGGCTACCTCGCCGCCACCGCCACCGCCATCGTCGTCATCCGCATGACCACGGGCGGACACCACAAGGACGGCCTCACGCTGCGCCCCCGCGATGCCGCGCTCGGCCTCGCCTGGTTCGTGCCCACCCTCCTCGTCACCGCCGCCGTCTCCTTCGTCGCCGTGCAGGTCGTGACTTTTCTGGATGGCCCGCCCGACCAGATCGCGCACGAAGGCCTCCGCAAGATGCTCGAAGACCGCGACAGCCCCTGGACCAAAGCCATGCTCGCCGCCGCGATCATCGGCGCCCCGATCGTCGAGGAAGTGATGTACCGCGGCTTCCTGCAGTCCGCCTTCGTGCGCCTGCTCGGGGGACGCATCTGGATCGCGATCACCCTCTCATCGCTGCTCTTCGCCGCGGCCCACGCGACCCAGGTCCCCTGGCACGGCCTGGTCACCCTGTTCGTGCTCGGCGTGTGCCTGGGCTTCAGCTTCGAACGCACCCGCGGCCTCGCAGCGCCCATCGTCATCCATATGGCGTTCAACGCCGTCAACGCGTTTGTCGCGTTCGCCCAATAACCAGCGCTGATCCCCGGACCAGGATCCCCTCTTTCGCGTGAAATCCCCCGCGTGGCGTGGGGAGATCTCCCCATTCACCCAACCCACCACAGAACCGCTGGTACCGGGGCTTACGACGTGCGCGATGTCGGACGATGTAGGCACCGTCATGCCCGCGGCACCCCGCCCATCCAACGAGCCACAGCGCCTCCGGGCGATCGAGGACTTGGATGTCCTCGACACCCCCCCGGAGGAGGGCTTCGACCGGATCACGCGGCTGGCCTGCGAGTTGTTCAAGGTGCCCATCGCCGCGGTCAGCATCGTCGCCGAAGACCGCCAGTTCTTTAAGTCGATCCAGGGCCTCGATTGCCGCGAGACCCCGCGCGATCAGGCGTTCTGCGCGTACACCATCCTCGGCGACGAGGTGATGCACACGGAGGACGCTGTGTGCGATGCACGCTTCGCCGATAACCCGCTGGTCACCGGCGCTCCCGGGATCCGCTTCTACGCCGGGCACCCGCTGCGCCTTCCCAACGGCCTCTGCGTCGGGTCGCTCTGCGTGATCGGCCACGACACCCGCACGCTCTCGCCGGATGAGGCGAGGCTGCTCAAGGAACTCGCCGGCGTCGTCGTCGACACGCTCGTCCATCGCCAGATCGCCCGCGATGCGGTGGTGGCCGCGCAGGCCAAGGCAACCTTCCTCGCGAGCATCGGCCACGAGATCCGCACACCGATGACCGCGATCCTCGGATTCTCCGAGATCGCCACCGACCCAACCTGCACCCCCGAAGAACGCGCCGAGATGCTCGCCGGCATCCACCGCAACGGCCAGCACCTCGTCCGCCTCATCAACGACCTGCTCGACTTCGCGGGCGCCGAATCCGGCAAGCTCACGATCCGCCGCGCCCCCGCCAGCCCGGTCCAGATCGTGCGCGATGTCGTGACCACGCTCACGCCCCGCGCCCGCGACCGAGGCATCTCGCTCCGCCCCCAGCTCGATATCGCGGAGCAGCTCCTCGCCAACACCGACCACAGCCGCCTCCGCCAGGTCCTCCTCAACACCATCGGCACCGCGATCTCGCTGGCCGGCGGCGATCGCATCGAGATCCAGGCGGGCACGATGCCCGGCGACGAGCGCGCACTCCTCGTCATCACCGTCACGATCCCGGACCCGCAGTTCACCGCCGCCGATGTCGCCAGGCTCTTCGAACCCTTCTGCGACCGGGCCGATGACCCGGGCCGCGGCGGGCTCGGGCTCGGGCTGGCGCTCTCGCGACGTATCAGCCGCCTGCTCGGCGGCGAACTCGAGGTCGTCTCCTCCGCGGCGGGCGCCGCCTTCCGCATCACGCTCCGCGCCGATCCCATCACCTGCGCGACGACCCAGCCAGTACGGCTCGCCGGCTGACGCCGCGGCCACAAAGCCACGCTCCCGCAACAGAATCAGCCGGCCGCGCTCACAACGCGGCCGGCCGTGCAATCCCGCTCGCGACCCAGGCGGATCACCGCTTCGAGGCCGGCTGCTCGGTCCCGGTCGTCGCCTTCGGGTTCACCGTCGACTTGGCGATCTTCGTCAACAACTTGTTGGCGTTGCCCTCCTCGTCCAGCGTCTGCTGCAGCGTCTTGACGACAGAGTCAAGCCCCAGTTGCTCAGCGAATGACCGTGCTGCGCCGTACCCCGCCATCTCGTAGTGCTCGACCCGCTGCGCCGCCGCGATCAGCGCCGCATCACGCACGGCGGGATCCGAGTCCTCCGCCTCGATCAGCTCGCTGCCTTCCTTGATCAATCCCTCCATCGCCTCACACTTCTCGCCGCGGGCGCCGATGCCGAGCTCCCCGCAGATCGACTCGAGACGCGATACGTGTTCCTTGGTCTCCGCGAGATGCTCCTCGAATGCCTTCTTGAGCTCGGGGTCGCGCGCCGCCTTCGCCATCTTCGGCAGGGCCTTCGTCAGCTGCTTCTCGGCGTTGAGCAGGTCCTTGACCTCGTGCGCCAGCAGACTGTTCATGTCCTTCAGTTTCATCGTCATCCTCCGATCGCGTAACACCCTCCGAACCGCACCGGCAACGACCCGGCGCGACAGGGTTCAACACTCTTCCTCCGCCGGATGAGCCCGCGATGAGGCTCCCATGAGAGCGAACCGTGCCGGCCCGATCGCCCTCCGACAAGCAGCCTCCCCGGCCGCCCGATGCCGCCCGCCGATCAGCCGCCACCTCCGCTCTCAGCCCCGGCCCGTCCGCCTCCCCTAAACTCGCTCCCCATGACCCCAGCGAACCCAGCGACCCCCGAAACCAGGCCCGAAACCAGGTCCCGCCCCCGCATCCTCACCGGCGACACACCCACCGGCCGCCTCCACCTGGGCCACTGGGTCGGCAGCCTCGAACGCCGCGTCCAGCTCCAGGACCAGTACGAGTGCTACTTCCTGCTGGCCAACATGCACGCCTTCACGACGCGGGCCGACAAGCCCGACGACATCCGGCGTGACACCATCGAGATCGTCAAGGACTGGCTCGCCGCGGGCATCGACCCCGAACGCTCGACGATCGTGCTGCAGACCGAGGTTCCGGCGATCGCGGAGCTGAGCTGGTTCTTCTCGATGCTCGTGCCCTTCAACCGCGTGATGCGCAACCCGACCCTCAAGACCGAGATCGAGGCCAAGGGCCTGGGCGATCAGTACAGCTTCGGCTTCCCCCTCTACGCCGTCGGCCAGTGCGCCGACATCCTCGCCTTCCGCCCCGTGCTCGTGCCCGTCGGCGAGGACCAGGTGGCCCACATCGAGATGTGCCGCGAGGTCGCGCGCCGATTCAGCCAGGTCTACCTCGATGTCAACCCCAAGACCGAGGACGACGATTACCCCGCCGCGGGCGCGCTCTTCCCCATCCCCAAGGCCCTGATCGGCCGCGTCGGCCGCCTCCCCGGCATCGACGGCCAGCAGAAGATGAGTAAGTCGCTCGGCAACGCGATCTTCCTCTCCGATACGCCCAAGGAAGTGCAGAAGAAGGTCAACAAGATCTTCACCGGCCGCCAGTCGCCCACCGAGCCCGGCGACATCACCAACGCGCTCTTCCAGTTCGTCGAGGCCTTCATCCCCGACCAGGCCCGTGTCGAGGAACTCAAGCGCAAGTACGCCGCGGGCGACAACATCGGCGACGGCCACGTCAAGGCCGAACTCGCCGAGAACATCAACACGCTGCTCGAGCCGATGCGGCAGCGCCGCGCCTCGCTCGAGGGTGACAGCGGCGATGCCCGCGTCATTCAAATCATCCGCGAAGGCACGCGGCGGGCGAACGCCGTCGCCGAAGAAACGCTCTACCTGGCGAAGAAGGCGATGCGGCTGGACTTCGGCGCGAGAGAGCTGAAAGCGTAAAGCGTAAATCGTACAGCGTACATGAAGGCAGGTGCGGAACTCACCGCGCCAGCCCCGCCCCGGCAACCTGTACGCTTCCCGCTTTCCGCTGTACGCTGTAAAAAGAAGAACGGACACCCGTGTGCGCAGGTGTCCGTTCCTCAAATAACCCGCCGCTCAGCGTCGGTCCCTCCAGACGACGCGAACAGGCAGGTGGATGGGGCTCTCTCTCCGAACCCGCGGCACCCGGCTTTCGCCAGATCCCGAAGGTGGCCGCCGGCCGGGAAGCGGGGGGCGAGACCCGGTTCCCAGGCCTGGCGACCTTGGGGGTTCATCGAACCGCGGCGTTGGGGCTGGGTTAAGTCAGCCGCGATCGACAGGGGAAGGATCGCGGAGCGCGGTGAGAAACCTGTGAGACCCGCGTGAAACGAAAATCATTGTGAGCCGTCCGCCGCTCCATCGCGCGTGCCGGGCATCCCATCGGATCGTCCCGCTCAAGCGGGCTTTCGAATCGGGGTCCTCTGCCCGGAAGGTCTTCATGCGCCACTCGACTCACGCTGCTCTGGCGACGCTCCTGCTATTCGCCGGCTGCAGCAGCACGCAACCTGTCCGATCGGCCGATGCGACCGAAAGTTCCGAGCCGGCCCGCAACCTCGTCGGCAGATGGGAGGCCACCACGGCCTCCGTCGCTCGCAGACGGAGCGAAGTCTGGCGCACAGGGTTCATCAGCGCCAGAACAGACCGGTACAAGCAGCAGGGCTACGACGACGCCGAAGCACAGCGCCGCGCCGAGTCCGACTTCGTCGAGCACACCGACACATCGAGCACAGAAGGCGACCCCGGACCGACCATCGTGCTCCGCGCCGATCGCAGCTTCTTCGCGTACACCGAATCCCTCCACGCCGCGGGCTCCTGGAGTTACGCGCCCCCCGGTCGCATCACCCTCACCGCCGCCGACGACGGCGCGCAGGCAACCTTCAACCTTGACAACAACGTCCTCGCCGAAGGTTCCGGAGACCTCCGCCTGCCCTACGGAACCCTTCTCGCAAACTACGTGTACGAGAGGGCACGCCCCGAACCCTGATCGGCCAGAGCCCCGGGGCCGCGGCCATGCACCGCGAGAAGCCCGCGGCGTGGTACGATCCGCCGCGGAGGCTATCTCTATGGCAACGCGAGTGCCCGGTTCCATCGCCGCGATGACCACTTCCGCCGCCTGCGCCGCGACCCTGCTGCTCGCCGCGTGCGCATCCGATCCCCACGAGCCCGAAGCGACCATCCACGAAATCGTGCGCGAGGATGTCTTCCCCGAAGATGCGCCCCGCGGCGACTGGCGCGAGCTCCGCGTGTCGCTCGACCGCGATGCGCAGTACACGATGTCGGGTTCTGGCGTGACCGGTGGCATGGTGTGCGCCGGCTCCGCGTGGGAGTTCCGGAACAGGTGGAGCAGCAACCCCCACGCGCTCCTGACCCTAGAACTGACCTTCGGCCGCGAACTCACCGCTGCCGAATTGGCGGATGCATACTTCGAAGCCGCGATCGACGGAACCGTCTACCCGATCCCATTCCACGACCTCATGCGGCAAGACCCCGATGAGGCCAAACGCTGGATCAACGCGGAGCAGCTCCGGATCGGGAGTGAGACGCGAATCCGCCTGGCCGCAAACGTTCCCTGCGTGCGTGTGCGTGCCACCGACAAGATTGTCCATTGGCCCCCAACCACATACGACGACCTGCTTCGTGCGCGGACCGGCGCGCGATCAGCGATGCAAGAAGCGCCCGCCGACTTGCCGCCCGCTCTCGACCCCGCCGTCCGCGAAGCCCGCATTGTCGACGTCGCAAACCGCATCGCCGCCCTTGAGGGCTGGGCCTGGGACGGTGCGATGAGCGATGACCACTGGGCCGCGTACATCGACCTTGCACGCCGCCTGCAACTTGAAGACGACCGCTTCGTCGCGGAGGCGCTCGAGTCGTACCTTGACGCAACAGATTGGTACTACAGTTCGATAGACCCGGAATCCAAGCCATTCCTGCTTCTGCGGGTAATGTTCGCCATCCCGCCCGGCCCGCACCCCTCCTATCGCGCGTACAAAGGCTGGCTCACGCGGCAGGTGCCGCATCACCGCAGCTTCGCGTGGCCAGTCAGTTTCGAGGACTGCCGCTTCGCGCTCACCGACCGCAGGCCCGGCTCGCGGGGCGCGCGCTACGCCGCCGCGAAAGAGTTCACATTCCTCCGCGAACGCTTCCCCTACCGCAACCTCAACCTCAACCTGATCGATCCCGCGCAAGACCCGCTCGCCCGCACCAACGCTCAATGATCAACACCAAAGCCGAGCGACGAGACCCGCAGCACTGACTACCCCATCGTTTCTCCAACTCTGGACGGTCCACGAACGCGCCGCCTGGACTTCGATGAAGCGCACCGAAGCGATCTTCGCGGAGCCGGAGGATTCGGACTTCGCGGATGCGTACGCGTTCATGGCGGACCAGGTCGCGCTCCGTACAGGGATCCGTTCATCGGGCGGGATGCTCTGGGCCTGGTACGCCGCGCAAGGTGAATCACGCCGACGTCCGGATCTCCGATCGCGAGGCTGGCACCACCCAGGTGAACGTGCGGTGCTGGCCGAGCTGCTTGTTCCTGCACAACTGGTTGTACTCTCGCAGTTCGAGCTCTGGCACTGGGTTCTCAACAAGTGGTCAATGTATGTCTCAGTCGAGCCCGACACCGACACCTGCCGCTGTCGCGCCATCTTCGACTCCAACAACCCCAGCGCCCACACCGCCGACCCACGCACACGTGTCTTCGATCTCGCAGAAGGCTGTTCCGACTGCTTCCGGCCGCACGCAGACCGGCAGATCCAAGCCACTGTTCCCTACTTTCGCCGCGAATGGATCGTCAGCGAACGCGAGTTCACCGCCCGCTGATCCGCCACCATCCAGCGTGCAGACTCACCGCTCGCCCATCCGCCCCAACACCGCCTCCGCCGCCTCGCTTGCCAACCGCCCAAACGTCACCGGCCGCGGCCCGCGCGACTCCAGCCACATCCACCCCGCCCGCGCCACCCGCAGACGCTCCTCCTCGAGCACCCCGTCCGCATCCGAGAGCCAGCACAGCTCCGCGAGCGCCGCCCGATCCGGCGCCAGCGGCTCCGAATCGCCTCCATCCCCATCACGCGCAGAGGCGCCGACGCCCACCTCCAGCCGCCGCGAGATCGCCGCCGCCAGCAGCGCCGGCGCCTGATCACGCCGCGTCCGCATCACCTCCCGCGCCGCCCCGGCCAGATCCCCACGCTCAACACGGCCCCACGCCCGCACCGCCGCGGCGGTCAACTCACGCTTCGCCCGCTCAGCAAGCTCCTCCGTCACCGGCCACGCCCACCACACTCCTCTTCCGCTCCCAACCCCCTCTCCCCACCGCGCCGACTCCGTCAGCCCCGCCACCGCCGCAAGATCCGCGAGCGCGGCCCGCTCCGCGCTCGCGCCGATCTCACGCCCACCCTTGAGCGAACGGATCCACGATTCCACCCCCGCCCGCGCGACGCCCCGCGCCTGTTCGCTCAGCGGCGCCCGCGCATCCTCAACGACACGCTCGATTGTCAACGCCTCCGCCGCCGCCCGCAGCAGGTCCGCCGCCCGCGCTCTCGCCTCCGCCGCCTCGCCCCCCTGCGCCCGCGCGATCTGCTTCCCCGCCTCCACGAGCGCCGCCGCAACCGCCGTCCAGCCCCGCCGCGCCTCCATCACGCCCGGCCGATCCCGATCCACCAGCCCCGCCGACACCTCGCTGATCAGCGCCACGTCGGCCCGCGCCTCGCGCAGCCGCGACACCGCCACCACCAGCGCCGGGTCCGTCATCGACCCATCTCGATAGAGCCGCTTCGCCTCTGCCACCGCCCCCGCCCGCGCCTCCCGCACCTCCGCGGCGAAGACCCGCCACACCGGCCGCGCCGGCCG
>JBDZUZ010000164.1:0-7984 GCA_040255445.1 Planctomycetaceae bacterium
ATCCGTTCTGATCCGGATTCCTGCCGAGTACCGAAAACGAATGGTCGGGTTGTCAATCCCGTGATGGCGGCGTGTTCAGCCGCATCGCGAGTGTCTGCTTACTGGTCCTTCGGGGAGCCGTTCTTGCTCGCCTCGATCCTCTTCACCAACTCGGGCAGCCGCGTGAAGCGATCCTTCAGCGAAGCGGCCCACACCGCGCGGTCCCTGACTTCCAGCCTGTTCCTCGCGCCCAGCACCACGACGTCCGTCGAGAGGCCGGTGAGTTCCATGTGGAGCTTCGGGAGGGAGATCCGCCCCGCCGAGTCCATCTCGATCCGTTCTGCCAAACCGAAGAGGTCTGCTTCCAGCTCCCCCTCGTCCTCGCCCGGCAGCAGCCGGTCCTCTCCAAAGCCCTCCGCCGAGAGCCGGTTGAAGCTGGCTTCCGTGTACAGCCTCAATCCCGTCCCCGGCCAGGGGATGCACATCCATGCGGCCCCATCGCGTGTCGGGTCCCACTGGTTGCGGTACTTGGCCGGGACGCTCAGCCGGCCCTTGCCGTCGATGGTCAGCTCGGCATGTCCGCTGAAGAGCACGCTTGCCGACCTCCGGGAGCATGGGTCCGCCTCGCTTGTCCATGGCCGCTGGTGTCATCGACCACCGACGCCCTAATCCTATCCACTTTCCCACACTTTGCAACACTTTGCCCCACAAACGCCCATTGTGGATGGCTGGTGGACAACTTGCGCATAACTGGCCCGCCCTCGTGAGAACTTGGGGGGAATTTGGTCTGTAATTAGCACTCTGTACGGGTTACATTCTCGGGCAATCCACTAGACTGCGTGTGCACCTCGGGGAGGGTGACCATGACGCAGACAACCCAGGACCACGAAATTGTCCAGGCGTTCGCGAAGATTCCCGGCGGGACCTTCGTGATGACCAGCGCGTTCGAGAACAAGCGCACCGGTGTGATCGCCAAGTCGGTGCAGAACTGCGCGGATGAACCCGCGCTGCTCTGCATCGCGATCCGCAAGGGTCACTGGATCGAGCCGATCATCCGCGACAGCCACTTCTTTGGGTTATGCGCGGTGCAACGCGGCGACCGGTTGCTGCAGCGGCGGTTCTCGAGCCCCGCGTTCTCCCGCGAGTACGACCCGTTCGACGGGCTGCCGATCAGCCGCATGATCTCGGGTGCGCCCATCCTCGACCGCTGCGCTGTCGCTTTCGACTGCGAGGTCGTCCGACACTTCGATCTTGAAGCGGATCACGAGCTCTACATCGGGCACGTGCTGGCCGCCCGCGTGAGCACAGAGCGTGCTTCAACGCGGTGATGCGACTGGGTCGGATTCTGCGTGCGCAACTCCGGATGTCTTGAAGAGCTTGGCGGCGATGTGCTCGCGGGCCGCGGTGATGAACCGCTTGCGCGTGAAACGTTCGGCGGCGCGGCGGCATGTGGCCACGACCGCGGGGTCGCTCGGATCGGGGGCTCTCGATGCCGCGGCCCCGAACGCCGCGGGATCCGTTGCATTGATGAGCACGCCGACCTGATCGGGGGTCGGCCCCAGGATGTCGAGTGCGCCGCCGGCGGCGAACGCGGCGACCGGCGTGCCGCAGGCGAGCGCCTCCGCCGCGGCGATGCCGAAGTCCTCGACCTGTGGGAAGAGGAAAAGCCTCGCTCGCTGGTACGCGGTGCAGAGTTCTTCGCGCGAGACGCGGCCGCGGAACTCGATGCCCGGCCCGGCGAGGGCGCGGAGCCGTGTGTCTTCGCTGCCGCCGCCGATGATGGTCAGATGCTCGCCGGCGGCGCGGGCCGCGGCGATGGCGAGATCGATGCGCTTGTACGGTTCGAGCGCGGAGGCGATGAGCCAGCCGGAGCGCGGGGCGGGTTGCGGTGGGGGCCTGAAGTACTCGGTGTCGACCGGGGGGTGCAGCACGATTGCATCGCGGTCGTAGCAGCGGCGGACTTCACCGGCGGTGTGGGTTGAGTTGGCGAGGAACGTCGTGACATTCGCGGCGGTAGCGCGGTCCCAGCGGCGGAGTGTGGGGCCGAAGAGTGTGAGGCCGGCGCGGTGCAGAAGGCTGGCTCGGCTGTATTCATCGGAGAGCGACCAGAGGTAGCGGGCCGGCGCGTGGATGTAGCAGAGGTGCGGAACGCCGCGGGGCGGGCGGAGGCCCTTGATCGCGGCCGAGCTGGTCGAGATGAGCAGGTCGATGGGCGATCGGGCGTGATCCCGAGCGAGTTCGCGCGAGAGCGATGCGACCGCGGCGGGGTACATGGGCAGCAGCCAGCGGCGGAACCGGTTTGCGGCGGGGAGCCGGCCGATGATCGAGATGTGGCGGGGGAGCGCATCGATCGCGGGGGTCAGCGGTCGACCGTCGGCGAACATGGTGTAGATCGCGGTGATGTCCGCGGCAGGCGCGGCGGCTTCGATGAGCGCATCGAGCACGGCCTCGCCGCCGCGGAATCCGCAAAGCCAGTCGTGGGCGAGCGCGATGCGGGGCCGGCGGGTTGCGGCGGTGGGGGTGGCGGCGGTCGCAGGGGTGTGTGTTTGGGCGGGGTCTATCATCGGCCGATGTCTGTGAGCGACTCACCGGTAGGGCGTCCCGGGGCGGGTTGGCAAAGCGCGGGGACGCGCGATGTTGGCGCGGCGAACCGGTTCGGGCTTGATTATCGCGAGGAAGCGAAGCGGCTGCCCGCGCTGACGCGGCCGATCATCGACATTCACGCGCATATCAACGGGACCCGGGCCGCGGAGATCTACGGTCAGATCGCGGCGGACTATGGGATCGAGCGGGTGTTCACGCAGGTGCGGCTCGAGGATGCTGCGCGGGTGCGGGGCGTGCTGGGGGACCGGATCCGCTTCATCGCGTTCCCGAATTTTCGGCACGAGGATCGGGCATGGTCGTTCGGGCCGGGGTACCTCGAGGACATCCGGGCATTCCGCGGCGAGTTCGATGCGCGGATCGTCAAGTTCTGGAACAGCCCGAAACTGGCGGACTACCTGACGGGGAATTTGGCGAGGGACGTGATCGGGTTCGACAGCCCCTGGCGGATCAAGGCGGCGGAACTGGCCCAGTCGCTGGGCATGATGTTCATGGTGCATGTGGCCGACCCGACGTCGTACTTCAAGACGGTCTACGCGGACCACCAGAAGTACGGCACGAAGCCCGATCAGTACCGCGGCCTGGAGGTGATGCTGCGGCGGTTCGAGGGGCCGTGGATTGCTGCGCACATGGGCGGCTCGCCGGAGGATCTGGATTTCCTCGACGGGCTGATGGAGCGGCACGCGAATCTGTACCTGGATACCTCGGCGACGAAGTGGGTGGTGCGCGAGTTGTCGCGGCATCCGCGCGAGCGGGTGCAGCGGTTCTTCGCGCGGTGGGCGGGTCGTCTGCTCTTTGGCTCGGACATCGTGACGATCGATGACCATCTGCGGCCGCTGCCGGAGCCCAGCGATCACCCGATGGCGACGCTGGCGAGCAGCGAGCGGGAAGCGCGGGACCTCTACGCGAGCCGGTATTTTGCGCTGCGGACGATGTTCGAGACCGGGTACGAGGGCGAGAGCCCGATCGCGGACCCGGACCTCGCGAAAGAAGATGCATCGATCATCGATCCGCTCGCCGCGCCGCGGCTGCGCGGCATCGAGTTGCCGGAGGCGGAGCGGCGGCTTCTCTATGGCGATGCGGTCGAGCGGATGCTGGCGAGGGTCGGCGCGGCGGTCTGACCGCGGCGGCGATCACTCCGCGACCGGCGTTGCGAGCAGTCCGAGGGTGCGGAAGCGGCGTTCGAGCAGTTCGGCGGACTGTTCATCGCGCCGGGCGTTGAAGCTGGCGTTGAAGCGAGCAGCGCCGAGCAGATCGTCGAAGCCCTGCGAGCCCTGCACGAGACGCACGGTTGCATCCTCGATGCGGCCCCCGAAGCGGCGGTCGCCAACCGACCCGGAACGGAAGAAGAAGCCGCCGCCGCCGTACACGCCGACATGGCCCTCGGCGAGGATCAGGTGGCGGATGGTGACCGAGTTGGCGGTGGTGGCGATCGGCGTCTTGCCGGCGCGTGGGGTGAGGAAGAGGCGGATGTGGAGGATGTTGCCCGAGACGCCGGTGAGGTCGGCATCGATCGGCCAGGCTTCGGGCGGGAGATCGGTGAGGTAGAAGTCGGCCGAAGCGCCGTCGACCGAGCGGTACACGCGGTGGGGGAAGTCGGCGTTGAGCGTGGCGCCGTTGACGCTGGAGGTCAGGGTGGCGCGGGAGTCAGCGAGGCTGTTGCCCAGGCCGCTGACCGAGCCGCACCCGGCCAGACTCCATACAATGGTGGCGGCGAGTGTGAGGACAAGGACGGCGGGGGTGCAACCTCTGGTGCTCATCATCGGAAAGAGTAGCGGACCGTCGACCCGGCCCGCGCGAGCGGCCGGATGTCAGCACGCGGCCCCGGCCGGCAGTCGGTCCGGGGCTGAAGGGTCGGTCGAAGCGTCTTCGCACCTCTCACGGGGAACAGAGGGTGGGCAGCGCGCATCAGACCTGTGAGGGACGCGGCCATAGCGGGTCGCGTTCGGCGGACGAATCGGCGCAGGAGGGTTGATCATGCGTTTGACAGCGAAGACAGCACTATCGGCGCTCGCTTTGGCGGGCGCTTCCGCTGCGCCGGCATCGGCTCAGCAGGCCGGGCAGGCCGGCCAGCCGGCCGCGTATCCAGAGCCCGCGGTTCGTCGGAGCGGCAATCACTCCGGCATCGGCACGAACCGAATGAACATCGATCTGGTGTCCGACCCGGTGCGCTACCGGCTTCCGGGCGACATCTCCGGGCCGATCACGATCCAGCCCTATCCGCTTCCTGGTGGGAAACCGCAGCGCGGCCCGACCGTGATCTACCGCCCGGGCACGGGTGTGGTGGTTGACGGCAGCGGGATCAGCATCAACGGGACATACACCGGAGATAAGTGGAAGGTGGGGTTCAACCTCGGAACGGGTCGGTACCCGGTGTTTACGACGCCGTGGTGCGGGAACCCGCTCTTTGGCTGGCGGCCGTACTACTGGGGTGCGAGCAACGGCTGGTACGGCTACTACGGGTACAACCAGTGGAACCGGTATTACGACTACTACGGCGCCCGTCCGGTGGGGTATAGCCAGGGCCCGGCGGATCCGCGGCTGTGGTGGCAGCCCGACAGCCAGCAGGGCTCGATCCAGATCGTGCCGGCCGAACCGCCGACAACGCTCGAACTCGCGGCGAACGCGATCGACGACCGGCGCGGCCGCGAGGCGGTGCGGCTGGTGAAGTCGCATGTCGATGAGAACCCGTCGGATGTCTCCGCGCAGCGGCTGCTGGCGGTGGCGCTCATCAACGATGCGAAGTTTGAGGACGGGGTCGCGGTGATGAACCAGGCCTACCGGACCGACCCGGCGCTGGCGAACGAGCCGATGCTGCCGCGTGAACTCGGCCTGACCGAGCAGGACTGGCGGACGCTGTTGACCCGGACGGTCACCTTCGCGCACCGGACCAACTCTTCGTCGGCGTGGCTGACGGTGGCGGCGTTCATGCAGGCCGAGGGGCGCGATGATGTCGCGCTGGAGATGGTCCATCGGGCCGAGGCCGCGGGGTTGGAGCGGTCGCTGGTCGATCGGCTGGTGGCGGCCCTGGGGGGCTGATCGCGTCCCGGGTGGCCGAGCCGCCGAGCAGTGGGGGACGGGGGGCGGCGGGCTGGGTCCGAGAACCGGTGGATCGGCCGGGGCGGTCTGTGGCCGGGGTTGGCCGGCTGCTTGTCCGGTGATTTCGATCTGTCTAATGTTCCGACCCTGTGGTACGCCACGCGCCCGAGAGGGGGCGTGGTAACAACCCAAACCGTTAACACTACCGAGCCGGCCCCCTGATCTTCAGGCCCGGGGGGCTTTCCGGGATCGCGACCTGTGGTCGGGGCCCCGGGGCCGGTGGGAGGTCGAAATCGATGGCCAAGAAGGAAGTTGTCAACGTCTTCAAGATCATGGCGCCGGGTGGCACCGCCACGCCCGCGCCACCCCTCGGCCCGGTTCTGGGCTCGAAGGGTGTGAACCCCGGCCAGTTCATCCAGAAGTTCAACGCCGCGACCGGCGCCCTCAAAGGCAAGGTCGTGGGTGTGATCGTGACGGTCTATAACGACCGCTCGTTCGACTTCGAGGTGAAGAGCTCGCCCGCGTCGGTCCTCATCAAGGAGGCCGCGGGGGTTGAGAAGGGCTCGGGCACGCCGAACTCGAACAAGGTCGGCAAGATCACCAAGGCGCAGGTCGAGAAGATCGCCAAGGAGAAGGCCGCCGATCTGAACGCGGCGAGCACCGAGGCGGCGATGCGCATCATCGAGGGCACGGCACGCTCCATGGGCGTGGTCGTGGAAGGCTGAGGCCTTAACTTAAGGAGCACCAAAGATGGCAGGCAGACTGTCCAAGCGTGCCAAGGCCAACGCCAAGCTCGTGACGAGCGAGGCGCTTCCGCCGGCCGAGGCCGTTTCCGCCCTGAAGAAGTTCAAGGGCCCCAAGTTCGATCAGACCGTCAACATCTGCATGCACCTGGGCGTTGACCCGGCGCAGGCGGACCAGAACCTGCGCGGCGCGATGTCGCTGCCGCGGGGCATCGGCAAGACCAAGCGCGTCATCGCGTTCTGCCAGTCCGATGTGGCGGCGCAGGCGAAGGAAGCCGGCGCGCTCAAGGCCGGCGGCGAGGACCTCGTCGCCGAGATCGAGGCGGGCTGGATGGACTTCGACGTGGCGATCGCGTCGCCCGACATGATGCGCGTGGTGTCGAAGCTGGGTAAGGTCCTGGGCCCCAAGGGCCTGATGCCTTCGCCCAAGGCCGGCACCGTGACGCCGCAGGTCGTGCAGGCGGTCAAGGAGTACTCGGCGGGCAAGGTGGAGTACCGCACCGACAAGGGCGGCAACATCCACGCCGTCATCGGCAAGATCAGCTTCGCCGACGACGCCCTGGTCGAGAACCTCGAGCACTTCGTCCGCGGCATCGAGCGGATCAAGCCCGCCACCGCGAAGGGCCAGTACATCAAGAAGGTCACCGTCAGCGGCACCATGACCCCGGGTATCCAGGTCAAGGTCGCCAGCGCCGAGGTCGCCACCGCCTAACGCAGACGCGGGCGTCCCGCCGAGGGACGGCCCCGCGAAGGAAGCAGCCATGTCCAAGCAAGTCAAAGACCTGATCATGCGGGACTACGAGTCCCGCATCGCCACGGAAGACGGCTACCCGGACGCGACGCTCATCAGCATCCGGGGTCTGAAGGGCCAGGAGACGACCAAGCTCCGCGAGGGTCTTCGCAAGAAGAACATCCGGATCACGGTCATCCGCAACAACCTCGCCCAGCAGAAGTTCAAGGGCACCAACCTCGATCAGTTCAACTCGCTGCTGACCGGCGCCAACGCGCTGGCCTACGGCGGGAACTCGGTCGTCGAGGTGGCCCGCGAGCTGGTCGATCTGATCGGCACCTTCCCCGCGCTCGAGCTCCGCGGCGCCGTCTTGGACGGCGAGCTGTTCGAGGGCAAGAAGGGCGTCGAGGAGCTGAGCAAGTTCCCGACCCGCGAGGAGGCCATCGGCCGCGTCGTCACCCTCATCGTCAGCCCCGGCGGCAAGCTGGTCTCCCAGCTCAAGGGCCCCGGCGCCGGCATCGCGGGCCTCATCAAGGCCATCGAAGAGAAGCTCGAGAAGGGCGAGGCGATCGCGAAGACCGCCTGAGCCGTTCACACCAGATCACCATCCCCGCCTGGCCCGGGCAAACGGGGTAAAGGCCGAATGGTTCGGCCCCTCGCGGGGAGATGAACCGGCCGCTCAGCAGAGCAGCCGGATAGACAGAGGCAGGTACCCATGTCCGAGACCACCACGTTCGATGCGAAAATCACCAAGCTGGGCGACGAGCTCGCCGGCCTGTCCCTCAAGGACGCCGTTGACCTTGGGAAGTACCTCAAGGAGACCTACGGCATCGAGGCCGCCGCGGGCGGCGCCGTGATGATGGCGGCCCCTGCCGGCGGCGGCGGCGCTGCC
>JBDZUZ010000165.1:0-7881 GCA_040255445.1 Planctomycetaceae bacterium
CCTTCGGTGGTCACGACATGGCCGCGGGGATGCGGGTGTCGCACGCGGAGTTTGAGGCGTTTGTCGAGGAGTTCACCGCCGCGGCGAACGCGGGGATCGCGCCCGATGCGCTGGTAGGGACGAGTTCGTACGACTGCGATGCGGACCTGTCGGAGTTGTCGGTGGAGGTGGTGCGGGAGCTGGGGCGGCTGGGGCCGTTCGGGCGTGAGAATCCATCGGTGCGGCTCGCGTTGCGGGGTGTGCGCATCGCGTGGCGACCGGAGGTGTTCGGCCGGAACAACAAGCATTTGAGTTTGAAGTTGAGATCGTCAAGTCCGCGCGCGACGACGGCCCGGGAGATCCGGGCCGTCGGCTGGAACATGCACGAGTTGGCGTCGAAGGTGCGTGCGGGTGAGGAGGTTGATGTCCTCGCTTCGCCGCGGATCTCGACGTTCGGCGGTGTGATGCGGGTCGAGCTTGATCTGATCGACATCGCCCGCCGCGGCTGATTCTGTTTACTCCGGGACGCTCGCGACAGCGCCGCTCACGGTCTGCGCGAGCTGCGCGGCGGCCTCGCTCTGGGGGTCGAGCTGGAGGGCCTCGTTGTAGCAGGCGAGCGCTGCGGCGGGGTTCTGGGCGTCCTGCTCGATCATGCCCAGGAGCATGAGCGATTCGCTGGTGCGGGTGATGGCGACGGCCTTCTGGGCGCTGGTGCGTGCCCCGGCGGTGTCGCCGGTGCGCCGGAGGTAGAGGGCCCGGAGGATGTGGCCTTCAGCGCGATTGGGGGCGATCGCGACGACCCGGGCGGTCGCCTGGCGGGCGCCGATCATGTCGTTGAGCAGGAAGGATATCTTGGCGAGGCCGATCCATGCTTCGACATCGGAGGAGCCGGAGCTGTCGCGGGTGAGTTCGTAGTAGAGCTCGCGGGCCTCGACGGGGCGGTCGACCTCGAGGAGGCAGACAGCGCGCTTGTGCTTGAGGTCGCGGCGGGCGTTGTAGTCGCGGTTGTTGAGGAGGCTGGCGAGGTTGTTCTCCGCATCGGCCCAGCGGCCGCTGAGCATCTGGGCGTGGATGAGATCCTCGAGCACGAGCATGTCGGTGGGGGCGAGGAGCTTGGCTTCGCCGAAGTAGGCGACGGCCTTCTCGGCATCGCCGTCCATGAGGGCGAGCTGGCCCAGGAGCTGACGGACGCCGGGGCTGTGCTCGAAGCGGGTGCGGCGCTCCTCGAGAAGCGTCCGGGCCTCCTCGCGGCGGTTGAGGTCGACGAGCGTCTCGGCGGTAGCGATGACGTACTGCGGGTTGGAGGGGTCGAGGAGCGCGGCGGACTGGTAGCACGCGAGGGCTTCCTCGGTGCGGTTGAGGCGCTCGGCGAGGATGCCCTTGTAGTACTTGGCTTCGACGTTGGAGGCGTCGATCTGTTCGGCGCGGTCGAAGGCGGTGGCGGCGGCTTCGAGGTTGCCCTTCTCGAGCATGATCCGGCCGCGGAGCACGAAGCTGCGCGGGACGGTGTCGTTGAGGGTGATCGAGTAGTCGGTGTGGCGGAGGGCCTTGTCCAGGTCGCCGGCGAGGAAGGCCTGGTGGCCCATCTGCCACTCGGTGGCGGACTTGAGGCCGTCCATCTTCACCTTGGCACTGGAGAGGTGTTCCTTGGTGTACTTGCCGTGCCCGCCGGTGCAGCCGCCGGCGAGGGCGGCGAGGGTGGCGGCGAGGAGGACGAGGGAGCGGGCGGCGTTGCGACGGGCCATGGGCGAACCCCCATTTCCCCGGGTCCCTGCACCACTCGACCACAAAACCCCAACGGCCCCCCCGGTGCGGGGGCGTCCGCCTGGGGATCAGTGATCGGACGTTGCTTACTTACCGTCGAAGATCGGCTCTTCGGAGGCGTTGCTGAAGGTTTCGGCGGGAACTTCCGCGTTGTTATCGAAACCAGAGTTCGCGGTGTTGAACACGGGGCCGATGAGGTTCCATGCACCGCCCATGAGGCCGCGGCTGCCGATCCACATGCCGGCCGTGGGGGTCCCCTCGAAGGTGGGGTAGCCGTTGGCGGAGGTGGTCATGACCGGCGTGGACGGGGCCGTCTCGCTGGTCGAGGCCTGGGTGGTCTCGGCCGTGGCGGTTGTGGGGGTCGTTGCGTTGGAGTCGGTGCTGTCGGTGTTGAAGGTCTGCGTGCCGCCGGTCGCGGTCTGGTTGAAGACCGGCTGGGTCATGTTGAAGGTGCTCGCCGACGTCGAGGTGGGGGCGTTGTTCCAGTTGGCGGAGACCGAGGCGGCCTCGCCGTGGATGATGTGGTCGAGCATGCTGCGGTTGAGCGAGGGGACCTCGCCGTCGAGCTGTTCGCGGAGGCGGATGGCCTCGGGCTGGTTGGTGTTCAGCCAGAGGGACTGCTTGAGCTTCCAGCGGGCCTCGTCGTTCTTGCCCTCGCGGACAAGGCGATCGGCCTCGACGTTGAGCTGGGCGGTGCGCTTCTCGCGGCTCCAGAAGAGGAGGCCGTTGCGGGCGCCGGCGCGGGCGTTCTCGGCGGTTTCCATGCCGCGGACGCCGCCGTTGGTCAGCATCGTGTCGTTCACGATGGTCGGCGTGATGAGGAAGATGATCTCGTTGCGCTGGGTCTCATCGTCGTTGCCGCGGAAGGCGCGGCCGACGATCGGGATGTCGCCCAGGAAGGGAACCTGGCGGCGGGTCGAGACGGTCGACTCGCGGAACAGGCCGCCCAGGACGACGGTCTGGCCGTCGCGGACGATGACGTTGGTGACGAGCTCGTTGGTGATCTCGTCGGGGATGGTGACGGCGGCGCCGGTGGCGTCGGAGGTCTCGCGGATGACCGCTTCAGAGACCTGCGGCTTGAGCTCCATCCGGATCATGCCCTCGTTGGTGACGAAGGGGCGGAAGTAGAGCTGGGTACCAGTGTCCAGGAACTCGACGGACTGCGTGGTCGCGGTGTCGGTCGAGGTGGTCTGGAGGTAGCCGACCTTGCGGCCGACCAGGACGCGGCTGGGCTGACGGTTGAGGGCCAGGATCTTCGGGTTGGAGAGGATCGTGGTGTCGGTGACCTCATCGAGGACCCGCATGAAGACGGCGACGTCATTGGAGACGATGCCGACCTTCAGGCCGCCGGGGCCGGAGACGTTGCCGATGTTGGTGGAGACGCCCGAGCCGCCGCCGTCGGCGGGGAACTGCGTGCTGCCGCCGGGGGTCGAGCGGCCGCCGATGAGGGCGTTGGCCGCCTGGAGCGGGCCGCCGACGCCGACGAACTCGCCGAAGTCGAGGTCGGAGATGATCGAGAAGTCGACACCGAAGGCGTTGGCTTCGTTGAGGGCGGTCTGGAGGATCGTCGCCTCGACGAGCACCTGCGCGGGGCGGGTGTCGATCTGGCCGATCAGGGTTTCGATCTCCGCGACGTTCTCTTCGAAGTCGTAGACGACGAGCATGGAGTCGTGGGCGTACTCCTCGCCGCCGATCGGGGTGTCGCCGATCGAGGGGAAGTTCGCGGTCTTGCCGTTGGTCTTGATCTGGCCCTTCTCGGAGAGGAGGGGCTTGACGAACTCGGCGGCGTCGATCGAGTTGAGGTAGTTGAGCTTGAGGACCTTGCTGACGCGGAGGCGCTCGAGCTCGTTGATCTGCTTGAGCTCATCGAAGGTGTAGACGTAGATGAACTTGCCTTCCTCGCGGTAGCCGAAGCCGTTGACGTTGAGGACGGCGTCGAGGGCCTCGTAGAAGGTGACGCCGTAGAGGTTGGCGGTGACGCGGGCGGAGACGTTGCGGCTCGCGACGATGTTGCGCTGGCTCTGGATCGAGAGCATCTCGAGGACGTTGGCCAGGTCCTCATCAACGACGTGGAGGTTGGCGATGCCGTGGTCATCGACCTTGACGACCGAGCCGGGGGCCGGGGGGGCCGGGGGCGCGGGGGGCGCGCCGTCCTGGGCCAGGGCGATCGTGCCGCCGGCGAGGATCGCCAGGAGCGGCAGGCCGCACGTACTCATCCGGAAGAACCGACCGCTGCCCTGCTTGTTCAGCATGAATGCACCTCTTTGATTGCCTGTGATCTTGCGTGCCGCGTGGGATTCGTGACGGATGCCCCTCCGCCGCTTGGCGCGGGTCGGACAGCCGATCGTCTCTTGTGTCGTCTGTTCCGAGCAGGGACTTTGCGCCAACCGTCGGGCCTCGCGAGACTTTGCAATCGCGGGGGTTGGGGCAAGGCTGCCGGTCTGGGTAAGAAGGCCGCTCAGACGACGGCAGAGGCGCAGCGCAACAACGGCGCGGCCGCGGCACGCGGCTTGGTAGTCCGAGAATGGCGGGGAATCAGGTCAGCCGCGGACGAACGGGTTTGACCGCTTCTCGCGGCCGATGGTCGTCTCGGGGCCGTGGCCGGGCAGGATCCGGGTCTGGTCGGGGAGCGGGTAGAGGCGCTCCTTGATCATGCGGAGGAGGAGATCGTGGTCGCCGCCGGGGAGATCGGTGCGGCCGATGGACCCGGCGAAGAGGGCGTCTCCGGCGATGGCCACCCCCAGTTCAGGGCAGTAGAGGGCGATCGAGCCGGGGGAGTGGCCCGGGACGTGGATGACCTGCCAGCGGGCGGCACCGGTCTGGACTGCGTCGCCGGGGGCGAGGGTGCGGTCGGGGGCGGGGTAGCTGACGGGCTCGCCGAAGGCCGCGGAGAGGTTCCGCTCGGGGTCGGGGAGCCAGTCGGCCTCCGCGGCGTGCATCCAGATGGGGAGGCCGGGGAAGGCCTTGCGGACGGCCGGGATGCCGGCGATGTGGTCTATGTGGGCGTGGGTGAGGATGAGGGCCTTGGGCTCAAGATCCGCCTGTCGTATCCATCGGATCATGTCCTCTGGTTCGAAACCGGCGTCGACGATCCAGCAACCGGGGTCTGACTGGGAGCGGATGACGTAGCAGTTGGTCTGAAAGGGCCCGGGGTCGAATCGGACCAGTTCGATGGAGCCGGGCTGGAGGGGGCCGGGCGCGATCTTGCCGCTGTCGGAAGGGTGCTGTTCGTGCATCGTGGGATACTAGATAAGCTAGAGGTGAGGGCGGGCACTTTGCCGGCCCGTTGAGCGAGGAACGCGATGCTGATCCGGAACATCAACGACACGCCGCTCACGCCTGTGCAGATGGCGGGTGTCGAGGGCGCGACGATGGCGATCATGTGCGGTCGGGAGCACGGGGCGCCCAACTTTTCGATGCGGCAGTTCAAGGTTGAGGCCGGCGGGCACACGCCGCGGCACAGCCACGACTACGAGCACGAGGTGTTCGTGATCGATGGCGGGGGCACGGTGCTGCTGGAAGGCTCGCCGCGGCCGATCCGTGCGGGTGATGTGATCCTGGTGCCGGCGAACGAGGAGCACCAGTTCAAGGCCGGCGATGCGGGGCTTCGTTTTCTGTGCCTGGTGCCGGGGACGCGGAACTGCGGCGACCCGACGCCGGGGAGCTGAGTTGGAAAGCTGAGTCTGCGGCGTGGTTCCCGATGGAGCGGGCGCGGGTGTGTGAAAGGAGTGAGCGCGTATGGAAAAGGCGATCCAGAAGAAGCGGTCGGGCCCTTCGGCGGGGCCGGTGCTCGCGTTGCTGTTCGTGCTGTATGGCCTGGCCCTGGCGCTCTCGGTCGTTCTCGCGTACAACGGGAGCAAGGAGCTGGGCGCGGCAGGTGTGCTGCTGGTTCTGACGATGGCGCCGGTGGCGTTCGTCGTGACGCTCTCGCTCAACGGGCGGTTCATCCGCACGATGAGCGAGCGGGTGGACACGGTGGCGCGGGTCGTGCAGAACATGGCCGACCACAACGCACTGTCGGATGATGCGCGGCGGGTGCTCAACCGCGAGCACGAGCGTGAGCTCCTGCGACAGGCGATCGAGGAAGACATCGCGACGCGGAATTACGATGCCGCGCTGGTGCTGGTGCGCGAGCTTGCCGACCGGTTCGGCTTCCGCGCCGATGCGGAAGAGTTCCGCCAGCGGATCACGCAGGTGCGTGCTGAAACGCTCGAGCGCGAGGTGTCGGATGCGATCGCGTATCTGGACGGGCTGATCATCCAGCGGCGGTGGGAGCAGGCGTTCGCCGATGCGCAGCGGATCCAGCGGCTGTATCCCGAGAGCGGTCGGGTCGAGGGGCTGCGCGACCGGGTGCAGCAGGCGAAGGGTTCGTACAAGTCGGACCTGGAGCGGCGGTTCCTGCTGGCAGCGCAGGAAGGGCGGCACGAGGAGGCGCTGACGCTGCTGAAGGAGCTGGATTTCTACCTGACGCCCGTCGAGGCCGAGCCGCTGCGCGAGATGGCGCGGGGCGTGATCGGCAAAGCGCGGGAGAACCTGGGTGTGAGCTTCCGGCTCGCGGTACAGGACCGGCGCTGGCGCGAGGCCGCGCGGATCGGCGAGCGGATCATCGCGGAGTTTCCCAACACGCGCATGGCCGCGGAGGTGCGGAACATCATCGATGGGCTGCGCACGCGGGCGGCGAACGGGCAGGAGGCGGCGGCGACGTAACGGGCGTTGCCCGGAAGAGCCCGGTGAGAGGGCGTTCAATCGCTGCAGCGCGAGGTGCGCTGATGCACAGGCTGGCTCAGAGCAGCCAGCCTGTGGCACGGGAGCCAGCCTGTGGCACGGGAGCCAGCCTGTTGCACGGTGTGCGCGTCTTACTTCGAGGCGGCGGGTTGTGGCGTTGTCGGCGGCTTGGGGGCTTTGAGTGAATAGCCCATCAGGATCACCACACCGATGATGAGCCAGAGGTCGGCGAGGTTGGAGACGTAGGGCCAGACCTCGTCGCCGCCCCAGGGCCACGACCAGCCGAAGGGGAGGCGCACGCCGGGGAGCGGGTGGATGAAGTCGCGGACGCAGGCGTATTGCACGCGGTCGTAGAGGTTGCCCAGGCCGCCGGCGATGATGAGGCCGATGGCGGCGTGCGCAGCGCGCTGCTTCGGTCCGGTCCAGCGGGCGAAGAGCAGCAGGCCGAAGATGAGCGCGACGGCGGTGAAGCCGACGAAGAACCAGCGCTTGCCCGCGCCGATGCCGAAGACGGCGCCGGGGTTGAGCACGAGCTCGAACTCGAGCAGGTGGGGCAGGACGGTGATCGGGTCGTGGGGCGGGAGGACATCGCCGGGGCGGTCGGCCGCGATCACCTCGGCGCGGCGGACCTCGACGGGCGCATCGGCGATTTTTGCGAACGAGATGTACTTCGACGCGAGGTCGGTGACGAGGCCGAGCATCGCGAAGACGAGCAGCCAGGCCCACGCCGCGGGCGAACGCCACGTCGGGCGGCGTGCGAGGTCCGGGGTCGGTTGCTTTGCGGGTGAGGCGGCGGTGTGTGGATCGGCGCTGGCGTCGTGTGGCATGGTCAGCGCATCATGTGCTGGCGTTCGCGCTCGCGGGCTGCCTCGATCGAGTAGCGGGCCCAGGGCAGCTCTTCGAGGCGTTCAGCGCGGATGGCGCGGCCGGAGATCTCGCAGATGCCGTAGGTGCCCTGCTCGATGCGCATCAGCGCATCATCAATCTCTTTGAGGAGCTTGCGGTCCGCGGCGGCGAGGTCGAGGGAGAGGGACTGGTCGTAGTTGTCGGAGCCCTGCTCGGCGATGTGCTGGGGGAGGTTGGAGAGCGAGCCGCTCTGGCCGCGGAGCGCTTCGGACTCGATGGTGTTGATATCGCCGACGAGTTCAGCACGCTTGCCCAGCAGGATCTTGCGGTACTTGTCGAGCTCTCGCTTGCCGAAGGGGCTCTTGGTGAGGCCCTTGTGGTTCTCTTCGGCGGCGCCGGGCGCGCCCAGGGGGCGTGTCGAGGCAGCGTTGGGGCCGCTGGGGATCAGCGGCTTGCGGATGGGGTTCTTGGGGTCGAGCAGGCGGCCCATCGAGGGCGGGGCGGCGGTCTTGGGAGCCGCCTTGGCGGCGGGCTTCTTGGCCGGCTTCTGCGAGACGATGGTGATGC
>JBDZUZ010000166.1:0-7875 GCA_040255445.1 Planctomycetaceae bacterium
GGCGGAGGCTCGTGTGCGGTTCGCGGGCGTTCGTGTTAGGAACCGCCAACCTTAGCCGCCGGGGCCCGCCGCGTCATCAGCGGGCGCGTTTTCACGCGGCGGGACCGGGTCGTACCCGCCTTTCACGAAGGGGTTGCAGCGGAGGAGGCGGAGGAGTGTGAGCCACGCGCCGCGGATGGGGCCGTGCTGGCGGAAGGCCTCGACGCCGTAGTGGGAACAGGTGGGGTAATAGCGGCACTGCCCGCCCATGAAGGGCGAGAGGGTGTACTGGTAGAGGCGGATGAGCGCGATGAAGGGGACGCTCCCCCACCGCTGCCAGCGCGGGAGCGCGGGCGGGGACGGGGATGGGGCGCGGGGGGTCTGATCAGTCGCCGGCATCGCTGGGATTCTCGGCGCGGGCGGCGCGGCGTTGCCAGTCCTTGTGGCTGATGATGACCAGCGACATGAGCAGGTCCTGGTACTCGGAGAGCGTCAGCGGCTCGTGGGCCACGGCGGAGACGACCAGGTCATACCCGCCGTCGGTCGGGCCGGGCAGATCGGCGCGGATCAGGCGGAAGGCCTCGCGGATGTGCCGCTTGAGGAGGTTGCGGCGGACAGCGCCGCCGACGCGGCGGCTGATCGAGAGGCCCAGGCGGTGGCCGTCGGCGGTGTTGGGCTTTGAGAAGAGCAGCAGCGGGCCGCGGCTCTTGCGCATCCGCGCTTCGAAGACGGCCTTGAACTCGTTGGCGTGGGTGATGCGGTCGGCGGGGCGGAAGGTGAGCCGCCGGCGCGGGGCTTGATTGGACGGGCCGCCCTCAGCTGGCGCGGTCATGCCCCGGCCTGACTCTGGGACGCGGAACGGGGCGTCGCGGCGGGGAGCAGGCCGATCAGGATCAGCAGCGCGCCGCCGATCAGCACCCAGCGGCGGGTCTTCTCGCCGGTGACGAGCTTCGACAGCCGCGTCTCGACGGGCTGGTATTCGGGCAGCTGCAGGGCCGGGGGCTCGAGGGCGGGGAAGACGGAGGCATCGAGGGCCGAGGCGGGTGTCGAGCCGGGGAGGGCCATGCGGTCAGCGGGGAGCTTGTTGAGCTGGCTGGCGACGAGGGCGATCACGAGGGTGGGCTCGCGGCGTTCGAGGGCGGCGAGGTACTCCTCGTAGCGGGCGATGCGTTCGAGGCGGTGTTCCTCGATGGCGACGGCGCGGTCGCGGAGGTAGCGGGCGTGATCGAGCCGCGCCGAGGCGGGGATGAGGATGCACGCGGCCAACAGCGCCAGGCCGGCGGCCAGGAAGAGCCAGCCGGGATCGATGATGGCGAGGTTGGAGCGGGGCTGCGGCACCGTTCTAACAGTATCGGGCCGGACGGGCCGCGGACCCCAGTTCGGACGCGGCGGGCTGGGGGGCGGATCAGTTGCCGTCGCCGCGGCCGGGGCGGGCATCGCGCTGGTCGGGTTCCTGGGCGGCGAGGTTGATGACGTTGCGGGCGATCTCGATGGTGCGTTCCTGATCGATGCCCTTGGTGGGATCGTTCATGGTGAGGGAGATCGTGTACCACGCGCCGTCGGACCGCTCGAGGAGCCAGGTCAGGTTGATGACGCCCGGCTCGGACCCGCCCTTGAAGCCGATCGACGGCCACTGCTCGCGGTCGAAGGGGATGCCGGGGTTGAGTCGGAGGGCCTGTCCCAGTTGGGCCATTCCGTCGAGCTTCTCGAGGCGGCGGAGGTCGGCCATGACCATCGAGCAATCCTCGACCGAGGCGAACCACTCGAGTTCCTTGACGTAGCGGGGCAGGACCCAGGTCGCCGCGCCCGCGAGGTTGGGCGTCTGGGAGCCGACGGCGCCGTCGGGGGCGAGCATGGCGCGGCGGTCGGGCTCGGCGGCGGCGATATAGGCCTTGGTGATCTCCTGGTCCTCGCCGAGCTTGAGGTTGAAGAGTTCGCGGGTCGAGAGGAAGGGCTTGTTGAGGCCGGGGGTGGTGTGGAGCGGCGTCATGTACGCCTCGACCTTCTCGCGTCCGACCAGGTGGAGCAGGTGGTCGGTGGCGGTGTTGTCGCTGATCGAGATCATCAGGTTGGCGTACTGCGTGAGCGGGAATTCCTTGCCGGCGTCCTCATTCTGCATCTTGCCGCTGGGGAGGCTCTTGCGGGCGTCGTCGATCGCGAGAGTCTGGTCCCACGCGAGTTCGCCGGCGCGGACAGCCTCGGCCACCGCGCCCAGGACATAGAGCTTGAAGGTGGAGCCCACGCCCAGGGGCAGGGTCTCGTTGCGGGTGTAGATGGGCAGGAGGCGGTCGCGCTTCGTCGCATCGTCATCGGGGATGAGCTGATAGACGCCGACGGACAGACCGGATCCGTAGGGCGAGAGCTTCTCATCGAGCTGCTCCCAGTCGCCGGGCATGCCGGTCGAGGGCGCGATGTGCGGCTGGACGAGCAGGCCGGTGATCTTGTGCGACTCGTCGTGCACGGCGACCATCAGGCTGTACATGCGGCGGGGGTCGCCGCCGGAGACGATCGCGACGATCGAGTGGGGCTCATCGCGGTCGATCTGCTCGAGGCGGATGGAGTTGTCGGGGAAAAGCTCGGCGCGGAAGCGTTCGAGCGTGGCAAGGAAACTCGCGGGCGGGACCTGGCGCAGGAACTGCTCGTGAAAGGTCTGGGTGAGGTCGCCGGGCTCCGCGCCGCGGAAGAGCGAGAGGGCCCAGGCGAGCTTGTGGCCCGCGGGAGAGTTGGGGACGACAGCGTTGTCATCGGGGTGCTGCTTGGGCGGCGGCTGAACCGGCGGCGCCAGGTCGGGCGGCGGCGCATCGACGACGGGCTGGGGCGGGTCGCCGGCGGGCTGGTGCGCGGCGGCGGTCTGGAGGGCCGCGAGCTGGGCAAGAAGACACACGGCGAGGCCTGCGAGATTGCGGAGTTTCATGAGCTGCTCCATGGGACCGGCCGCCGTCTGGATGCGGGGCGTGGGGTAGGGGATGGTCTGGGCGGTGCGTCTACACTCGTGGCGATATGCAGCGACGCGTTGTCATCACTGGTCTTGGCGCGGTGACGAGTCTGGGAACGGGAATGGCCCCATTGTGGGAGGGTCTCGTCGCCGGCCGTTGCGGTCTGGATCGTGTTACGCGGTTTGATCCTTCCGCGTTCCGCTGCCGCGTGGCGGGCGAGGTCAGAGACTACTCCGCGAAGGACTTCGTGCCAAAGAGCTACCGCAAGGCGACGAAGGTGATGGCTCGCGACACGGAGCTGGCGGTCGGCGCGGCGAAGCTCGCGGTCGACGATGCCGGGCTGGTGACGCGGGCGGGCGTGAACGACGGTCAGGGCGCGGAGACGACCTATCCGGCGGGTCGGCTGGGGTGCCAGATCGGCGCTGGTCTGATCGCCGCGGAGACGGATGAATTGAGCATGGCGCTGGCGACGGCGCGGGACAACTCGATCGAGGACGAGGCCGTCAAGCGGATGGGCGGCTTCGACTACCGGGCCTGGGGCACGGTGGAGCCGGCCGCGGGCGTGGGCGGGCGCGGGCCCAAGGGGGCCATCGGCAACCTGCAGCCCCTGTGGATGCTCAAGTATCTGCCAAACATGCTCGCCTGCCACGTGACCATCATCCACGGGTGTGAGGGGCCGAGCAACACGATCACGTGCGCCGAGGCGAGCGGGCTGCTCTCGATCGGCGAGTCGGCGCGGGTGATCGAGCGGGGCGACGCCGATGCGTGCCTGGCCGGGGGCGCCGAGTCGAAGGTCAACCTGATGGGGATGATGCGGGTCGATCTGGCCGGCCGGCTAGCCGAGACCCCCGATGGCGCGGACGCGGCCGGCTTCGTGCGGCCGTTCGATCCGGAGAGCCCGGGCTCGGTGGCGGGCGAGGGCGGCGGGATCGTGGTGCTCGAGGCCTTGGAGACGGCGAAGGCGCGCGGCGCGAAGCCGTACGCGGAGATCGTCGGGTTCGGAGCGGGGCATTCGTCGCCGCCGATGATCCCGCCGCTGGACGGGCCGATCGGGACTGGACGGGGCGGGAGCGGCCGGGCCGGCGAAGCGGGCGACGACAACGACGGCCTGACCTACGCGATCGAGGCCGCGCTGGCCGATGCCGGGATCGGCGCGGGCGAGATCGACGCGGTGGTGCCGCAGGCGGTCGGCGTGCCGAACCTGGACGCGGCGGAACTAGGGTCTCTCAAGAAGACGCTGGGCGCCCGTCTCGCGGAGATCCCGCTGATCACGCTGGCGCCGGCGATCGGCGACTGCTTTGCCGGCAATGGCGGGCTGCAGCTCGCCGCGGCGGCGATGAGCCTGCGGGAGCAGCGGGCGCCGGCGCGGATCCACGGGGGCCGGCCCGCGGCGCGTGTGCTGGCCGGGCAGGCGGCATCTGAGCCGAGGGCTATGCGGAACATCCTGGTCTGCTCGTCGTCGCTGGGCGGGCAGAACGCGGCGGTCGTGGTGCGGCGGATGGATTCTTGAGGGATTAGTATCGGGCGCGGCGAGGGGCCGGAGGTGGCCCGGGAGCCGCGGGGACGGAACACTTGGGCGGCGAGATCCGGATCGACCGCCCGGGCCCACCGGCCTGATCGCGACGACGAACGACTGACCAGACAGCGGACGGTTTCTCTTACAGGCTTCTACGAACTCGGAGGTTCTCGACAATGCCGCAGGAACACGGTCGGGGCGACTATCGGAGTGGTGGCGGGTATGGCGGCGGCGGACGCGGCGGGCACGGCCGCGGCGGCGGGCATAGTGGTGGGCATGGGGGTCACGGCGGCGGCGGGCACGAGCGGCGGGGCATCCCGCTTTCGGATCTGCCCCCGGAGCTGACCGAGAGCTCGCGCAAGGCGATCGGGTGCGCGATCGAGGTGCACAAGGCGCTGGGCCCGGGCTACGACCGGGCGACATACGCCGCGGCGCTCCGCATGGAGCTCGACGGGCAGGGCATCCCGTACAAGGTCGATCATGTGATCCCGGTGAAGTACCAGGACAAGAAGATCGGCGAGGTGGTCGCGGACATGTTCGTCGAGGACCGGTTCATCCTCGCGGTGATGTCGCGTCCGGGCGAGGTGGGGACCTACGAGCGGCTCGCGCTGCGGGCGCAGCTCAAGGCGGCGGACCTGGACCTGGGCCTGATCATCAACTTCGCCGAGCGTCGTCTGAAGGACGGGCTCGTGCGTGTGCTCAACATCGACAAGATCAACGCCGAGCGCGATGAGGGCCACGACGAAGATGGCCACGACGACGAGGGCGGCGAGTACCACGACTTCGACGACCGGGGCTGAATCCGCGGGTCGCGACAGGATCCGGCGCGGGCAACGGCGCCGACGGGTCTTTCTTGGCGGAGATTCATGACGAATCGAGGGACGCAGCGTCGGGTCGTGATCACGGGCGCGGGCTGGATCACGCCGCTGGGCGATGATCTGGACGCGGTATGGAAGCGGCTGCTCGCCGGCGACAGCGGTATCGGGCCGGTGACGCGTTTCGATGCGAGCACCTTCTCGACCAATTTCGCGGCGGAGGTGAAGGGCTTCGATCTCTCGAAGTACTTGCGAGATGTGTCGCGGCATCAGGGCGCGGGGCACAGCACCCGGTTCGCGCTGGCGGCCGCGGCGAACGCGTGGCGGCAGGCCAAGCTCGACGGTTTCAAGCTGAACCCGCGGCGGGCGGGCATCTACCTGGGCGCGGGCGAGGGAACGCTCGACTACGAGAACTTCATCTCGACGAACCTGGCCGGGTGGGACGAGTCATCGCGCAGCATCGATGGCAAGCGGTGGGCCGAGGCGGCCTACGAGCGGATGAGCGCGGTCGCCGAGGTCGAGCAGGAGCCGAATATCACGCTGTCGCACCTGGCGGCGGAGTTCGGCTGCCGCGGCCCGGCGTTCAACTGCATGACGGCGTGCGCTGCGAGCACGCAGGCGGTGGGCGAGGCGTTCGAGATCCTCAAGCGCGGCGATGCGGACATCATGCTCGGCGGCGGCTGCCACACGATGATCCACCTGCTGGGGATGACCGGGTTCATTCGTTTGACGGCGATGTCGACGCGGCGGGAATCGCCGGCGACGGCGGCGCGGCCGTTTGATTCATCGCGCGATGGGTTCGTGATGGGCGAGGGCGCGGGCGTTGTGGTGCTCGAAGCGCTCGATCACGCGCTGGCGCGGGGCGCGACGCCGCTCTGCGAGGTCGTCGGGTACGGCGCTTCGGCCGATGCATTCCGCATCACCGATATCCAGCCCGATGGCAAGGGCGCGCAGGCGGCGATGATGCAGGCCTGCCGGCAGGCGGGGATCAACCCGCGCGAGCCGGGTCCCGATGGGCGGCCGGGTGTGCATTACATCTCGGCGCACGGCACGGGCACGCAGGAGAACGACAGCATCGAGACCGCGGCGGTCAAGGGCGTCTTCGGCCCGATGGCGGGCAAGGTGCCGTTCTCGAGCGTGAAGAGCATGCTGGGGCACCTGATCCAGGCGGCGGGCGCGGTGGAGCTGATCACCTGCATCCAGGCGATCAAGACCGGCTGGGTGCCGCCGACGATGAACCTCAACACGCCGGACCCCGAGTGTGATCTGGATCATGTGCCCAACCAGGCGCGGGACCTGAACGGGCGGGGCGGGGTGGAGGTGTGCCTGTCGAACAGCTTCGGCTTCGGTGGGCAGAACAACACGATCGCGGTGAAGCGGTTTGTGAAGTAGACGACTGTGTGACCAGGTGCGATTGGTGATCCGCTGTCCGAGCGGAGCGGCGTTGCGCCACGTACGCCACCACATCGGCAGAATGCCGATGCCACGGATGCGGGGGGCGGCGCGTGAAGCCAGGGTAACCGGAGCGTCTGCGCGGTTGGGCCTGCGCCGTGTGTGCCGTCTGCGCACGCTGCGGAAGATGGGAACTTTGTGTCCAAGGCCCGATCGCGTAGCCGAGCGATGGGTTCTTTTCCCTATGATCTGTCATGATCTACCGCGAGCTTGGCAAGACCGGGATGAAGGTGAGCGTGCTGGGGTTCGGCGGGGCCGAGATCGGCTTCCAGAAGGTCCCGCAGGACGATGTCAACACGCTGCTGAACGCCGCGCTCGATGCGGGGCTCAACGTGATCGACACGGCCGAGTGCTACATCGACAGCGAGGAGAAGATCGGCAAGGCGGTGGGCAACCGCCGCAAGGACTACTTCCTCTTCACCAAGTGCGGCCACTCCGAGGGGTGGAGCGACCCCGACTGGGAGAGCCCCGAGCGGCTGATGGCCTCGATCGATCGCAGCCTGAAGCGGCTCAAGACCGACACCGTCGACCTGGTGCAGCTCCACAGCTGCTCGCTCGAGTATCTCAAGAAGGGCGTTGTGATCGAGGTGCTCGAGAAGGCCAGGGCCGCGGGCAAGACGCGGTTCATCGGCTACAGCGGCGATGATCAGGCGGCGCGGTACGCGGTCGAGTGCGGGAGGTTCGACACGCTGCAGACGTCGGTCAGCATGGCGGATCAGCAGTCGGTCGATCTGACGCTGCCGCTCGCGCTCGAGAAGGGCATCGGCGTGATCGCCAAGCGGCCGATCGCCAACGCGGCGTGGAAGTACAAGGAGCGGCCCAAGGGCGAGTACGCCGAGATCTACTGGGAAAGGCTGCAGCAGCTCAAGTACCCGTTCGTCAAGGGCGATGGCGACCCGGCGGAGATCGCGCTGCGTTTCACGCTGAGTGTGCTCGAAGGCCGCGGCGTACAGACCGCGATCGTGGGCACGACCAAGCCGGGGCGGTGGCAGGAGAACGCGACGCTCGCGGACAAGGGACTGCTGCCGCGGGAGCAGATGGATGCGATCCAGGGCCGGTGGAAGGCGGTGGCGGGGACGAACTGGGTGGGGCAGGGGTGAGAGGGGCAGAAGTGCTGAGGACTGAGTGCTGAGGACTTAGTCGTCGGCACAAGTGCTTCGGGCTCGTCCACTTAGTC
>JBDZUZ010000290.1:0-1723 GCA_040255445.1 Planctomycetaceae bacterium
GAACCGCCGTTTGCCGAAGGTGGATGTGTCGAAGCTGAGCCCGGGCGAGCAGCCACGGATCGAGTTCGAGGTACCGGCATGGGGCGATCAGCGGCCCGACTACCAGGCAAGAGCGGCGAGCGACCCCTACCGGAGCGTGCAGGCGACGGGGACCGTGCGGCGGCTGCAGGTCAGCGGCGGCGCGGCGACGGGCGCGGGCGAGACCCGCGACTTGTTCGTGTGGCTGCCGCCGGGGTACGACGATGCGAAGAACGCGCAGGTGAGCTACCCCGTGCTGTACCTGCTCGACGGGCAGAATGTCTTCGAGAACCACCCGGGCATCCCGGCGGAGTGGAAGGCGGATGAGACGGCGCAGCAACTGGTCACCAGCGGCGCGATGTCGCCGGCGATCATCGTCGCCGTGCCGCACGCGGGGCCGGGGCGGAACAGCGAGTACATGCCGTTCAATGTGATCGAGAGCATCCCGGCGCGGGGCGAGGAGCACGCGGCGTGGATGCTGCGTGAGGTCATGCCGCGGGTCGAGCGGGCGTTCCGCGTGAGCGACCGGCGTGAGGACACGGGGATCGGCGGCGCTTCTCTGGGCGGCGTGATGGCCGTGTATCTCGCCGCGAAGCACCCCCATGAGTTCGGCATCGTGCTGGCCGAGAGCATCGCGGGCCGTGTGGCGGAGAGCCCGGAGTGGAGCTCGATGCTCGACTCGGTGCAGCAGTGGCCGGCGCGGGCGTACATCGGAGTGGGCGGCAAGGAGACGGGTGACAACGCCGAGCGGAACGCGGCGTATGTCGCGGCGAACCGCGCGGTGCACGACCGTTACCGCGATGTGGGCAAGATGGGGCCGGACCGGCTGCTGCTGATCGTGCAGGAGAACGCAGCGCACAACGAGGAGGCATGGGCCGCTCGGCTGCCGCAGGCGCTGACGTTCCTCTTCCCGCCGCCGATGACGGGCTCGGGCAAGTGAGCTGGTAGTCCTTTCGGGAGGCGGCGATGCGGCTCCCTTTCGGCAAGGTCTGGCGGGCGTTCCCGGAGTTCGACAACTACTCCGATGCGGAGTGCCGGCACATCGTCGCCGCGGCGAAGATCAACCGGCCGTGGCTGACGATCGGTGTGCCGCGGATCGTGCTGATCGGGCTCTTGATCGGCTGGCCTGTGTACTGGGTCGTCGGTGTGCTGTACTTCAATGTGCACCGCTGGGCGCCGGTGCCGGCGGATGATGGCATCGCGCTTGTTGTGCTCGCGGTCACGACCGTGATGGTGGCGCTGGTGATGCGGCTCCTGGTGCGCGACTTGTGCCTGGCGTGGGCGCTCAAGGTGGAGATCGACCGGGCGGCGTGCCGCAAGTGCGGGCAGAGCATGCAGGGTGTGCCGGTCCGAGAGGTGGGGCTTGGCGGTGATCCCTCGAAGCGGTTCGTGCGGTGCCCGGAGTGCGGGAAAGAATGGAATCTTCTGGAGAGCGGGATCACGCCGCGGGACCTGGTGCCGTGGGAGGCGAGGGGGATCCCGAAGGACTTCGGGAAGGTGCGGCGCGGGGCGGCCTGGTGAGGGGTCAGATCGCGGGCGGTTGGTGATCTGAGGCGGCGGGGCTACCGTCAGACCCCGCCGGGGACTTGTTCGCTGGGAATGAGTGAAACGCGACCGACTGCTTCGCATGATCGATCTCTCCGTGGTCATCCCCGCTCGTGATGAGGCCGGCAACATCGGCGTGCTGCTCGATGAGGTCGGGGCT
>JBDZUZ010000167.1:0-7725 GCA_040255445.1 Planctomycetaceae bacterium
CCCACGGCGAGTGTGCGGTGCCCCGCGGCAAGGATCCGCACGCGTCCATCCTCGAGCGGTTCGATCGTGCCCAGCGGCTCGCGTCCCTCGGCTTGTGCCTGCGCCGGCAACGGAGCGATCCTCGGCCGACGCTTCGGGGCGGGCGGAGCGCCCGCGCCGGTGACGATCTCGCCCGCTGATGCAGGCACGCCTCGGAGGAGGATCTCCAAGGCGTCCGTGGAGATGGAATCGGTGCGTTCGGATTCGATTACGACCGTGCGACCGGACGGAACCACCTGATCGGCCAGGATGCGCAGGTGAAGTCCGCCAGCGGTGAGGATCTGCCCCTCGAGGAGCAACAGGGCCTGTGCGTGATCGTTGCAGAGGCAGTACACCGGGCCACCTTCCGCCGCGCCGTCGCCAACCGCCAGCAGGGACACTCCCCGCAGGTCGGCCGGAGAGCGAGCGGACTTCAGCAGTCGGCAGTCGGGCGGGGGGAGATCAGCCGCGGTGTAGAGGTGGCGATGACGAAGCTCGCCCGTGGCAGGGGCGCACCGCAGCGATTGGCAGAGGGACCGCGCAACAGAAATAGGCACCGGTAGAACTCCATCCGGGGGGCAGGTCCCTCCAGGGCTGCTCCTACCGGTGGGTACGGCAACGCGATGCGGTCATAGTCGGGATAGGGAATCAACCCGGGTCGGGCGCTGCCGATCATGAAGCCGGGTAGAGCGCGGCGGTCGCGGCGGCCAGCGACCTGATGCGCTCCGCGAGTTGCGGCGGCTGCGTGACGCGGCAATGCGGGCCCATCGAAAGGACCCACCAGACGATCTCCTCCAGCCCGGAGACGGTGCACCGGAAGGTGGCGGAACCGTCCTCGTGATGCTCGACCTCCTGGGTGTGGTGCCAGCGGGTTTCAGTCACGGTGGGCGCGAGGGTCTGGTCGAAGACGATCTCTACCTGGTAGTCCGGGCCGTTGTTGATGAGCCGCCACGCGTTGCCAAGGTACGACTCGACCGAGAAGTCGGCGGGTATCTCGTAGCTCCGCTCGGTGGGCGTCACGCTGACGAAGCGGGAAAGACGGAGCGAGCGGATCTCGCCGCGGCCGTGATGCATCCCGAGGGCGTACCACGAGCGCACGCTGAAGAGGAGGCGGTAGGGATCGAAGAAGAACGGCGTGTCGCCGCCGGAGCCGTCGGCGGATTCGTACCGGCATTGGAGGCTGGTCCGCTGCGCGATGGCAAGACGGACGCGGTCGTACACATCGGTCGCTTCATCCGGCGGGCTCGCCTGCGCAGTCTGGATGACGACCGAATCGGCGATGCGGCGAACTTCTTCGGAGAGTTCCGGGGGGAGGCCGGCGAGGAGCTTCTCTGTTGCTCGGGCGGCGGCTTCGAGATGAGCGATCTGGCCGCGGGAGCCGACCTGTTCGCAGAGCACACAGAGCGCGAGTGCCTCCTCGGGCTTGAGCTGGACGGGGGGCAGGAAGAACTCGCGGCCGATCACGTACCCATCGGTGGGCTGGTCGAACACGATCGGCACGCCGACAGCCTCGAGCTCGCGGAGATCGCGGAACACGGTGCGCTGGTCGACGCCGCACTCCTCGGCGAGACGCTTGGCGTTCAGGCCGCGGCGGCTCTGGAGGAGGGTGATGACACGCAGCAATCGGTGGACGCGGGAGTAGTCCATGGCCGGGAGTGTTGCGTGTGCGGCGTGCTCTTGCAACCGGCCGGGAGGGTGGGGCGGGTGACTGCCGCGGCGCAGGTGGCGAAAAAGACGCGGGCCGCCGAGTTGTCGGCGGCCCGCGAAGCCCGGTTCTTCGGCACGCGGCCGCCCGAGGGGGCAGGGGCGGCGGCGGGAGAAACCGGGAAGGGGGGGTTGGGAAGGCGGGCTGGATTGGAGTTTGAAAAGTGAGGCAGGCTTGCCGCGCTAATCAGCGTGAGGTGCTGAAGAAGGAAGACACTTCCTTGTCGGCCTCGTCGCGGGACTTGCCGTACGCCTCCTGGACCTTGCCGACCAGTTGATCCTTTCGGCCGGCGATCTGATCCAGATCGTCGTCCGTAAGCTTGCCCCACTTCTCGCGGACCTTGCCGCGAAGCTGTTTCCAGTTGCCCTTGATCTCGTGCTCGTTCATGATGTGCCTCCTGTGTCGCGAAATAGGTGAAGAGAGGAAGGGGCCCGCATCAGGCGGGCTTGCCGCGGCGCATTAGGCCCATGATCAGCGAAGCCAGGAAGAGCACGATGAAGAGGACGAAGAGGATCTGCGCGATCGTGGCCGCGCCGGCCGCGATGCCGCCGAAGCCGAAGATGGCCGCGACGACCGCAACGAGGAAGAAGACGAGTGCCCAGTACAGCATGTTCGAGTACCTCCTGTCTTGATTGAGTGAGCCGCTCGCTCGGGGCGAGCCGGGGTCGCGGGACATGCCGTCACGCAACACTGGAGATATTCGGTCGAGGGTGTGATCCGCCGGTGAAACGGCCGTGAATCCGGGTTTATGTGATTGGCCGCGCCGCATCGGCTTGGGGCGGCCCGCGGCGTATCACCGGCGGGCGACGGCTTCCTCTTCGAGAATACCGAATCGGTACCCCGAGCCGATCACCGTGTGGATCAGCGGCCGGCCGAAGGGCCTGTCGATCTTCTTGCGCAGCGCGGAGATGTAGACGTCGATGACGTTGCTGGTGGGCTCGTAGTTCATGTCCCACACCTTCTCGCCGATGGTCGCGCGAGAGAGAACGCGGTTGGGGCTGCGCATCAGGAACTCGAGCAGAGCGAATTCCTTCGCGGAGAGCTCGATCTTCTGGCCGGCCCGGTTGGCCGAGTGATCGAGGAGATCGAGGGTGAGATCGTCGCAGGTGAGCTTGGTGGCTTCGGTCGCCTGGCCGCGCCGCATCAGCGCCCGGAGGCGGGCCAGGAGTTCCTCGAACTCGAAGGGCTTGGCCAGGTAATCGTCGGCCCCGGCCTCGAGCCCGGCGACCTTGTCGGTGGTGTCTGACAACGCCGTGAGCATCAGGATCGGGGTCTGCACTCCGCGGCGGCGGAGATTGCGGCAGACGTCGACGCCGTCCCGATCCGGGAGCATCAGGTCGAGAACGATGACGTCGTAGGGGTGATGTACGGCGAGCGTCTCGCCATCGAAGCCGCGGTCGGCGACATCGACGCTGTACGACTGCTCGGTCAGGCCCTTTCGGACAGACTCGGAGACCCGGGGGTTGTCTTCGATGACGAGGATGCGCATAGAACGCGTACTCCCTTCCTCAATGCTGCAATGTTCGGACTTTGTTGACGCGTATCACCCAGTTTAATGCCGTGGGCCCTCGCGCCAACACCGTCATTCATGAAATGAACCACCGCTCATGGCCGTCTCAGGGTCGGTTCATGGTCGGGCTCCATGCTCTTTGAGTGAAGGCAAGGGCGGTTGTGCCGCGAAGAGAGCCTGTGAGGAACTCGCGGTCGGCCGCCGGACATTCGCTGGCGTCAGTCGAACACGGCACCAGCTCAACACGAGGATGCGCGATGAACAGCAACGGGAAACAGCTCGGCGGGAAGAAGGTCGCGATGCTGGCGACCGACGGCTTCGAGCAGAGCGAATTGGCAGAGCCGCTGAAGGCGCTGCGGGATGCCGGAGCCACGGTCGAACTCGTAGCGCTCAAGCCCGGCAAGATCCGCGGCTGGGACGAGAAGGACTGGGGTGAGTCGTTCGATGTCGACAAGACAGTGAAAGAGGCGAACGCCGCCGGATACGACGGGCTCGTGCTTCCCGGCGGCGTGATGAACCCCGACACGCTGCGGACCAGCAAGGATGCGCTCTCGTTCGTCCGCGCGTTCTTCGATGCGGGCAAGCCCGTGGCGGCGATCTGCCACGGCCCGCAGGTGCTCATCGAGTGCGGTGTTGTGAAGGGACGCCGGATGACGTCGTACCCCTCGATCAGCACAGACCTCAAGAACGCGGGCGCCGACTGGGTTGATCGCGAGGTCGTCACCGACAACGGCCTGACCACGAGCCGGAGCCCCAAGGACCTGCCCGCGTTCTGTACCAAGATGATCGAGGAGATCGCCGAAGGCCGGCATCAGCCGGCTTGATGGCGTTCGCCTCGTCGAAAGGAGTTTGCGATGACCGAGCCAATGAAGCAACCCGACCCATCCGCGGCGGAGGGCCCGCCGCCTCGCAATCTGCGCCCGACAGAGGGCGTTGCACAAGTCGATCAGGATGAATTGCAGCCGCCCGAGCCGGTGGTGCATGCTTTCACCAAGCAGGAAGTCGCGGAACACTCGCCCGAGGGATTGCCGCCTGATGAGCGTGTGTTCAAAGCGAGCACCGGGCTCCTGACTGTTGTCGCCGCGATCGCGATCGCTTGCCTGCTCATCGGATCGATCTGGCTGGGCTGGGTCGGGTTCGTCGCCGCGGGCGTGATGCTGGGCGTGTACTTCCTCAGCGCGTGGCCGGCATGGAGCGCCGGCCTGATGCGTCACCGCGAGCGAGCGGAAGCCGCGCGGAAGGTCCGCGAGGAACTGGTGAAGGAGCGGCTCGAGCAGCAGGCCGAGCGTGAGAGTGGCACGAAGCGTCATGCCGGGCGGGCCGTGGCCGCGGGCGGACGCTGATTCCACGCGAGGCCAGGGCCCGGGAAGACCCGTACCAGGCACATACCGATAACTCCATCGCACCCCCGACCGCGCCGCGGGCGGGGGTGTTTTGTCCGCTCCCAATGAAGCAGGGTGAGGCGGCGGCCGATGCAGCCAGCAACGGAGCCGCCATGCACGAACCACACCTCCCCTCCGCGTCCACCTCCCAGCTTCGGAGCCAGTTCGCCGACGACCCGGAGATGGCCGAGCTTGTCGAGTTGTTCGTTTCGGAACTCCCCGATCGGGTGGAGTCCTTGGAGCGTGCGCTCACCAGCGGCGAGTTCGCGCAGCTGCAGCGGCTCGCGCACCAGTTGAAGGGCGCCTCCGCCGGCTACGGCTTCCCCACGATCGGGCAGGCCGCGGCATCCATCGAAGACGCTCTGCGTCGCGGTATCGAGTCCGATGTCGCGATGCTGCAGCAGCAGGTGAACGGACTGATCGGGCTGTGCCGCGCAGCGCAGCGGGGGGCGGCGGCCTGAGACGAAATGGCTCTGAAACAACGCGGCGTTGAAGGGAAGTCCGTACGTCCGAGCAAGCTTGCATGACAGAGATCGCGAGCCATTCCGACGAGACGCGCCCCACGGTGCTGATCATCGACGACTCAGCGGACGTCCACCGTCTGCTGAAGGTCCGGCTCAAGCACGAAGAGATCGACTTCCTCAGCGCCGAACGCGGCGCTCCCGGGATCCAGCTCGCGCGGGACCACCGCCCCACGCTGGTCCTGCTCGACCTGGATATGCCGGAGATGGACGGCTTCCAGGTCCTGCGGGCCCTCAAGGATCACAACGAGACGCAGCACATCCCGGTCATCGTCCTGAGCGGCCAGCAGAGCCCTCAGGACAAGGTCACGGCGTTCGAGCTCGGCGCGGTCGACTACATCACCAAGCCGTTCGAGTTCACCGAGCTCCGCGTCCGCGTCCGCTCCGCCCTGCGGATGCACCAGCTCGTGCAGATGCTCGCCCAGAAGGCTCAGATCGACGGGCTGACCGGGCTCTGGAACCGCACCTACTTCGACAACCGCTGGACCGAGGAGCACGCGCGAGCCACGCGTCACGGCCATCCGATCTCGGTGGCTGTCCTCGATGTGGACCACTTCAAGAGCGTGAACGACACGTTCGGCCACCCCGCGGGCGATGCGGTGCTGCAGGGGCTCGCGAAGATCGCCCGCCGCGAAGCGCGGAACACCGATCTGGCCTGCCGCTACGGCGGCGAGGAGTTCGTGCTGATCATGCCCGACACACGGGCGCACGAGGCCGAGATCCTGCTCGAGCGGGTCCGCGCGGCGGTCGAGGCGACCGTCTGGCCCCGGCACCCGCAGCGGACCGTAACGATCTCGGTGGGGATCGTCGGCGCCACGGGTGTGACGCCCGCCTCTGCCGCGGAGTGGATCGAGGCGGCGGACCGCAACCTGTACGCCGCCAAGCACGGCGGCCGCAACCGCGTCGTCACAACCGATCTTTCGGTGTGCCTGCCCGGGTTCATCGCGCGGCAGAAGTGACCGGGCCCGGCTTGGCCGGGCCGCGTACCGCGTCGTCCGATTCAGAACGGGAAGATCAAACCCGCGTACAGCATCACCGAATCGCGTGAGGGGTTGTTCTTCTCGCCCTCGATGCGTGCGTTGGAGATGTGCGCCCACCGCACCCCCATCTGCAGGCGCAGGCCCTCGCCGGTGAGTTGCCGCGTGGCGCCGACCCCGGCGCGGGGCGCGAAATTGACGGATGTACCGTCCTCGGGCACATCACCGGTCGAGAACATCAGGCCGATGCCGATGTCGGCGTACGCCGTCCAGTCGCCGGTGTTGACGAAGTGGTAGCGGAAGATGAAGGCGGGGTTGATGCCCAACTCATCATCGCCATTGCGTGAGAGCCACCAGCCGCCCAGTTCGGCGGAGAGTTCGACATCCTGCGCAACGAACCAGCCGAACGCGCCGTGGAGGTTGCCATCGAGACTGTCAGAAAAGTCCTTCGCCGCGCCGCCGCCGATGGTGATCCACCGCGACCCGGGCGAGCCGAAGGCGACCGGCGCGGGGGCTTCGAGCCTGGGCGCCGACCGCTCGGATGCGGGCGCGCCGGCCGGAGCCGCCGCCGACTGCCCGGCGCTGCGCGTGACCTGCGCGGGCTCGTTCGAGAGCGTCGCCTGTTGCGCGAGAGCAGTGCCGGCGGTGAGGAAGCAGACAGTCGCGGCGATCACGGTGTTCATATGCGGCCTTGTCGGGTGAGGTGGCGTGTGGGCCGGTAGAGTACCCGGCCGCCATGTCCGATGCATCGGTCGCATCCGGCACGGCGGCCGGGAGCTTCTCGCGATGTCGGAGCCGGATTACTGCGATGTCGAGCGTCTCCGCCGGCTCGAGGAGCACCTGGGCTTCGCCGAGCACACCATCGACCAGCTCTCGCAGGCTCTGCGCGAGGCCATCGATGCCCAGCGGGCGATGGAACGGCGGATAGCGCTGCTCGAGCGGCGCCTGGCCGCGGCAGAGTCGGCGGCAGCTTCCGAAGATGAGTCGAAGCCCCCGGCCCCCGATCGCTCACGCGGGCAGGAGTGACTCTCCGGTCATCTCCGCGGGCTTGGGCAGCCCCATCATCGTGAGAGCGGTTGGCAGGATGTCGGCGAGGCGACCCCCCGAGCGAAGCCGGCGCTGCTCCAGCCCCTTGCCGACGACGATCAGCGGGACCTCATAGGTTGTGTGGGCGGTGTGCGGGGAGTGGGCCTGCGGGTCCCACAACTGCTCGCTGTTGCCGTGGTCCGCCGTCACGATCAACGAACCATTCCGCGCCAGCGTGGCATCGACGATGCGACCGACACAGGCATCGACAACCTCGCAGGCCTTGACGGCCGCGGCCAGCTTGCCCGTGTGCCCGACCATGTCGCCGTTGGCGAAGTTGACGACGATGAAATCCTCACAGTCGGCGGCGTCCAGCCGGTTGAGGACCGCCTGGCAGACTTCCTCGGCCGACATCTCGGGCTTGAGGTCGTACGTCGCGACCTGCTGCGAGCGCGGTATCGCGCGGCTCTCGCCCGGAAACGGCTCCTCGCGGTAGTCGTTGAAGAAGAAGGTCACGTGCGGGCCCTTCTCGGTCTCGGCGCAGCGGAATTGCCGCAGCCCGAGCGACGACAGGTACTCCCCCGCG
>JBDZUZ010000168.1:0-7650 GCA_040255445.1 Planctomycetaceae bacterium
GGTGAGGCGGCAGTGTACAGGCCGCGGCGGCGGCCCGCCGCGGCGGGAAGAGCCGCACCAGCGGGGCTAGGCTTGGTCTCCCCGGCGGCGACAGCCGCGGCGGGGCGGTAGCTCAATTGGTAGAGCGCTAGCTTTGCAAGCTAGATGTTGCCGGTTCGAGTCCGGTCCGCTCCATTTCCGGGCTTCAGCCTGTGGCTCAACTTTCCCGCCCTCAGGCGGGACAGTTGAGGGCTGGGCGCGGGTTGTGCAGCGCCAGCCCAACCTGCAGCGGCCGCGCGTCTGATTCGGAGCGATCGAATGTGGCACCATGCGGTCGCCGGGAGCCGGCCCGCCCCTCCCCTCACGCGCAGTCCCAGTACCCCTTCAAACCACCGCAGATCCGACACTCGAAGACGTACGCGGCCGGGTCCGCGCTCTTGCCGATGAGATCAATGACTTCTTCGATGTGGTCCGCGGGCATCTCCCAGATCTCGAAAATGCTCGGCACCGCAGCGCTCCACCGGCCCCGCAGGTCGCCTTCCTTCGCCTCGCCCAGATAGCGGCACGCCCGCCCGCAGCACATCAGCCAGCGGTTGCCCTGCCACGTGACGTACCCCGGCGTGCGTCGCTCCACCAGGTCCTTGTCGGCCTCTGACATCTGCGGTGTCGTGTCAAGGTACGGATAGATCGTGGCGTCGTTGAAGGTGACGCCACGCTCGCCCGCCGAACCGTCGGCGATGCACCACGGGCAGATGTTCGCTTCATCCGTGTCCGGTGAATCGCTGTTGTGTCCGGCGGTGTACATGTACCCGCGCGCGAGCCCGCAGAGATCGCACGTCTCTTCCGATGGCTCGATAACCTCCTCGCCGAGGGGGTCGGGGAAGAGCTCGAAGGTGGGGAGGTCATTCATGGCGACAGCGTACCAATGGGCGAGGATGCCGCCGCGGGGGGGTGGCGGACAGCCGCTCTCACCCGCAGTCCGCACTCCAATGGACCCGCCCCTGGTCATCAAGGTTGAAGTAGGCCGATCCCAGATCGCCCATCATCAGGAGGTTCTTATCGAGGTACTGCTCGCCCTTGGGATTCACAGGCACGTTGAGGAGCGGCCACGGGTTGCCGAACGGGTTCAGCGAGGCGAGCGTGCATAGCGTGGTCCCCGGAAGTTCCGGATCCGGCTGCAGATACGGGTGAACTCCGCCGAACTTCGTGCCCCAGGCGAGGTTCAGATTGCCGACTCTCTGCGCATCCGGGTAGTCCATCGTGCGGTGCAGCGCGGCGAATGTCGGCGTCAACTTGTGTACATAAAGCGCTGGCGGAATCGTCGCATCCGGATCGACACGGTGCCATTCCAGCGAGAATGAATCCGGATCGTCGGCGTCCCAGTCCGCGTACATGTGCGGCCCTGCCGTGAAGACCAGCAGCACATCACCGGGGAGCGCAGCACGCACACGCGGATCGAGGACATCGAGCGAATCGAGAAAGTTGAACTGCGCGAGCAGACCCATCGGTGAACCGTCTTCGGCGGTCGGCCACGGGGCATCCGTCGGCCGATACGGTCTGCCGCCGATCTTGGTCGCCGCGGCGTTCTCCGGCTCACCCAGGCTCCAGATGCAGACATCCGTCGGGACACCGCGGCCGAAGACGCGCGGGTCGCGCTCGGCGCGAAGCTGCTCGAAGTAGGCGAGGTCGGCCGGGCCATAGATGTTCTGCAGAAGCCTCTCGCGGCCGGGGGCACGAAGGCTCGCGAGCGGTATCTCGCGGATCCAGTGGTCAAGGTCGATCCGTGCGTGGGTTGGCATGCGGGCAGCGTACCGAAGGCGGGTCTGGCGGGCACCGAACCGACCAAGCGCCGCCATTCATCCCCCGCTGACAACACCCTGTCAGTCCCTCCGACCACACTCCGAGGAGCGCCCTTGCACACCCTGCCGCGCGCGGTACGCTCCTCGTATGGTCGCACCCAACCGCAGCCGATCAGATGACAGGACCGGACCGCCCGATGCTCCGCCGCCCGTGCCGACGGAGACCGTCGGATCTGTGGATGGTGACACTCACCTTCGAGTCCTGTACATGTACCGCGAGCTGCGAGACGGTCTGCACGAGCTCGCGCGGCCCGCGGCGGAGCAGGAGGCCGCGCAGCCCGCGTTCGTGTGCATGAGCCAGGAACTGCTCGACTTCCTCGACTGGCCCCTGGAGGCGCTGGAGAACCTCGGTTGCCTTGCCGTGATCGAGCCCGCGACGCTGGACCAACTCGAGCGGTTTCGCAAGCTGCTGATCGGTCTCGCATCATCGCCCCGGACAGATCATCTTGAGAGTGTTCGATCCGGACCGGAGTGGGAGCACGCCAGAGAAGAGGCTCGCCGTATCCTTCGCGAGTGTGCGCTGCCGGAGTTGGATGAGGCGGAGGTACGCCGGCGCCTGAACGAAGACGAGGCGGATTGAAGGATGGTGCCTTTGTGCAAAGAGGAACGAGTCGATTGACGAAAGATCCCGCGGGTGCATCGGAGGCCGCTTGGGCTTCAGGGCCCAACCTCGAACTCTGTCTGCGCTGGCACGCCCAGATTGACGAACGCGAGGTAAAGCGGGTGTGGGCCGAGATGCCCGGCGTGGTCAGCCTCGGTGTATCCGATTCGGGTGTCGATCGCTGGGTACTCGAATTGCCACTCGCTGGCGTTCGCGTCGGAGTTCTCGTTAACTGTGGGCACGACGATCATCCGGTGTGTTGGATTGGGCTGCCGCCGATGGTCAGCGAGATCTTCCCTCTCGATTGGGCGCCATTGGCGGAAGATTTCTTGACTTCTGCGGCGATCGCGGAGGCGGTGTTGACACTGGCGACGGTCGCCTGGCGGCTTCGGAGCGATGTCGGTGACTGCGCATGCCTCATCACCTGCGAAGGCAGCGACACGCCGCAACGCTGGTGGACGCACACCGACGGTTCTGTCTGGGTGGATCGCGCGCTGCTCGATCCTCTTCAACGGCGCACAGGGCGTGCGTGGATCAAACTTGCTGAAGCTTGAGGGCAAGCGGGGGGGAGGGCTCGGCGAGGATGCCGCGGTTCGGCAAGTCTACATTGTCGCTCTCGCATTGAAGCGAGGAGTTCGTCGCGTCGAAGCGTGGCGTGTGTGGGGACCAGACGGCGGGAGAGCTTGAATGAGATGGCCGCTGGCGCGGGAGGCACAGTGGAAGGAGCAGACAGCCGCGGGGGCTGATGAGCCCGTCTTCAGCGGCCTGGGTGTCATCACCGTCGTGCTCACGCTGATCGGCTGGTCGAGCATCCCGCTCTTCTTGAAGCACTTCGCGGGGCTGATCGATCCGTGGACGGCCAACGGGTGGCGGTACGGGATCTCGGCGCTGCTGTGGCTGCCGGTGCTGTTGTGGGGGTGGCATCGGCGGAATCTGCCCAGGGGGTTGTGGAAGGCCGCGCTGGTGCCTTCGCTGTTCAATATCCCCGGGCAGGTGTGTTTCGCGATCGCGCCGTACAAGATCGATCCGGGGCTGATGACCTTCAGCCTGCGGCTGCAGATCGTGTTCGTGGCACTGGGCGCGGTGCTGCTGTTCCCCGGCGAGCGGCGGGTGGTGAAGCACCCGGCGTTCATCGCCGGGATCGTGCTGGTCTTGGGCGGGACGATGGCGACCGCAGCGCTGCGGCCGGGCGGGCTGGGGAGCGCGGAGACGCTGGGGGTTGTGCTGAGCGGCGGCGCGGGGATGTTGTACGCGTGCTACGCGCTCTCGGTGCGCAAGTGCATGCAGGGGATCCCGCCGCTGGTGGCGTTCGCCGCGGTCTCGCAGATCACCGCCGCGGCGATGGTCACACTCATGTTCATCTTCGGCGAGCAGGGTGGCGCGACGGTCCTCGCGCTGCCCGGCGAGCAGCAGGTGCTGCTGGTGCTCTCGAGCCTGATCGGGATCGGCCTGGGGCACACCTTCTACTTCATCAGCATCGCCCGGCTGGGCGTGGCGGTGGCGTCGGGGGTGGTGCAGCTGCAGCCGTTCCTGGTCTCGGCGGGTTCGCTGTTGCTCTTCAAGGAGAAGCTGAGCTCGCTGCAGTGGGTGACGGGCACAACCGCGGTCGCGGGCGCGATTGTGATGCTTGTGGTGCAGAAGCGGATTTCGGATGTGGCGAAGCGCGAGCGGGCGCTCAAGGCGTTCGATGAGCTCCCGGTCGATGAGGATGTGGCGGTGATGGAGGCGGCCACAGATGTGGCGCCGGCGGCTCGCCGGTGATCAGCGTACGTCGCGCAACGGGCTAGGGAACCTGAAGCGATCTCGCGCCGTGCCACGGCTCCGAGCCGAGGCTCTGCGAGGCGAGCAGCCGTGCGTTGGGGGCACGACAACGATGAACCGCTGCATGCGCAAGACTCGAAGGATGCGATCGCGGCCACAGGATTGTCCGGCCGGGCGATCGGGAGTCTTCAACCGTTCGTGACCCCATCCGCAGGCGGGCCGCCTGTGACACGGGTCTCACGCCGTTGCCGGTTCCGGCTCCGCCGCGCCGGGCTTCGTGTCCTCCGCGTACTCGTCCTTCAACTCGCCCAACCGCCGGATCTGCGGGAACGCGTAAGCGATGCCGACCACGACCAGCACCGTGCCGATGCCGCCGCTGACGACCGAGGCCACGGGCCCAAAGAACTTTGCGACCAGGCCCGATTCGAAAGCGCCCAGTTCGTTCGACGATTCGATGAAGACCGAGTTGACCGACGACACGCGGCCGCGGACTTCGACCGGTGTGCGGAGTTGCACGAGGATGTGCCGCACCACGACCGAGATCGTGTCCGCCGCGCCGCCGATGAGCAGCAGCACGAGCGAGAGCCAGAGATTGGTCGAGAACCCGAAGCCGATCGTCGCGATGCCGAAGAGCGCCACCGACCAGAGCATCGCCTTCCCCGGCCGCGCCAGCGGCGGGAGCTTGGCGAGCACCACCGACATGAGCAGCGCGCCCACATAAGGCGAGGCCTTGAGCAGCCCCAGCCCCGTTGCATCCGTATTCAGAATGTCGCGGGCGTACTCGGGGAAGACCGCGACCGCGCCGCCGAGCAGCACGGCGAAGAGGTCGAGCGTGATCGTGCCCAGGATCGTCTTCTCGCGGTAGACGTGCGACAGCCCGCCGAGCATGCCCTTGAAGCCGATCGGCCCGACCGGCCGCGGGTTGGGCCGCGGCCGCAGGAAGAGCGCGGTCACCGCGAAGACGCTGCAGAGCGCGGCGGTGATCAGATAGATCGGCCATGTCGCCTCGAACACCTCGAGCAGTACCCCGGCGACGATCGGCCCGCCGATCGCCGCGGCCTGGAACAGCCCCGATGTCCACGCGACGGCGCGGTGGAACGACCCGACCGGTACCAGGTCAGGCAGCAGGCTGGCGCGGACGGGGCCGTTGAAGACGCGCGTACACCCGCTCAGCCCGATCAGGACATACAGCAGCCAGAGCGGCGCCTGCGCGTGCGAGACCGCCGCCATGCCGAGCATCGTGAGCGCGAAGCCGATCTGCGTCGCGGCGAGGATGTGGCGACGGCTGACGAGATCAATGACGTATCCGGCGGGGAGCGCGAGCGCGAGCACCGGGAGGGCGCGGACCAGGCCGATGAGCCCGACCATGAAGGTGCTGTCGGTGCGCTCGTAGACCTCCCACATCACGGCGACCGTGAACATCTGCAGGCCCACGCCGGAGCAGACGTATCCGGCGGCGAAGAGGGGGTAGTTGTGCTGCGGTCGCATCGTGGGGCGGGGCGGTCCGGATCGGTGTGCGGGAAGAGGACGCAGGCAGGGATGCGCCCGGCGGCAAAGCCCGGCATTGTTTCCGGCGTGCGTGTGTCAGGCGGGCCCTTTGCAGTGCGGCCGGCAAAACGACAAGGGCCCCGGCCGAAGCGGCCGGGGCCCGAGGGGTGAGCGGGTCATCCCAAATGCGATTAGCGGCGGCGGCGGCCGAAGGCCAGGCCGGCGAGGCCGAGGAGGGCCGCGGCGGAGGGCGCGGGGACGGTCATCGCCAGGAAGGCCTGGCCGAGCGCTGCGCCGGTGGCGTCCTTGATGTCGGCCGTGAAGTAGAAGGTGCTGCCGTCGAGGAAGCAGTCGTCGTTGTTGAAGGTGCTGACGAACGCGCCGTCGTCGAGGATGCCGTTGCCATCGAGATCGACGGCGTCGCCCTCGCGGATCAGCTCGAAGTTGCCGTTGTAGACGAGCACGGCGTTGGCCAGGTCATCAGCGTTGTCGGTGGTGCCGCCGACCACGTAGTTGCCGGCGTTGTCCGCCGCGAAGAGGAAGAAGGTGCTGGAGAAGGGGGCATCGCTCCAGGTCTCGGTGGCGGAGGCGGTGATCGCATCACCGGTCTTGGCGACGACCGAGACGGAGCTCGCATCGCCGTAGATCACCCAGTCCTGTGCATCGGAGTTGCTGCCGCGGACCCAGAACTCGCCGCTGGGGACGATGCCGGCCTGGCCGATGCTCAGCACGCCGGAGGTGAACGAGGTGCCGGGGATGGCGAAGCCTTCCTGCACGATGGCGTTGCCGTTGTAGACGGCGACATCGTCCTGCGAGCTGGTGGCGAAGTTGGTGTCGCCGACGGCGACCCAATTCGTGCCCGCGGCGTCGACGTAGTACTCGTTGGTGTCGAGGTTCTGGAAGGTGGACTCGGTGCCCGCGGCGAGGCCGCCGGGGATCGTGACGCCCTTGCGGGCGTCGAGCGTGGAGCCGCCGCGGATGAGCGCGGCGTTGGTTGCGGTGGGGGCGCCGGCCATGGCGAAGGCGCGGAAGCTGACGACGCCGCCGTTGGAGATGCTCGGCGCGGAGTTGGTCGTGCCGATGGCCTCGGGGATGGCGCCGACGGTCTGGCCCTCGCGGTAGGGGATCGTGAAGGAGCCGCCGGAGAGACCGACGATGATCGCTTCGTCGTCGGTGCTGGCGCCCGAAAGGTTGCCGGTGAAGACGATGTCGCCCGAATCGTTGATGCCGTAGCGGCTGTCGATCGAGGCGGAGTCGATGGTGCGGCCCGCTTCGATCGCGGTTACGCCTTCCTGGACGCGGAGCATGCCGACGAGGCCGGATCCGCTGAGGAGGACCTCATCGGTCGCGGTGGCGCCGGTGCTGGTCTGGGCGCTGATGATCCAGTTGCCGCTGAGCGAGCGGTAGGGGCGGTCAAAGGAGGTGAAGTTGACGCCGGGGAGGCCGGGGACCGCGGACTTCGGGCCGGTCTCGGCGAAGATCACGGTCGGGATGGGGCCGGCGAACGCGGCGGAGGTGGCGGCGAGGCCGGCGACGAGCGCGAGGCCGAGGGTGCGACGGTTGATCATGGTTCTCTCTCCCGCGGGGTGGTCTGCTTCGCCCGCCGGGTGCGGGCCGAACGAACGGATAGACGCCGAATCGCCCGCGTGGCGGATCGCCAGCGCGGGTTCCGGGGCACAGCCCGAGTGATCTATCGCGGTGCGGGAGTCTTGTCTCTCTCAATCCCCGACGCCGCCGGCGTTTGGAACAGCGGAAGGCTACCCGCCCGGGGCGGGGGCGGCAAGGGATTTCTCGCGGTGGGCGGCGTTCTCGGACGCGGTCCTGGGGCGGTTTCAGGCGACCGACCAGGCGCGGCCGTCGCGGGTGATGCGGCGGTAGAGGGTGTCGCGTTCGATTGGGTCGAAGCCGGCCTCGCGGATGGCCTTCTGGAGTACGAAGGGGGTCACTTACTGGTGGGTGGAA
>JBDZUZ010000169.1:0-7562 GCA_040255445.1 Planctomycetaceae bacterium
GCACGCGGCTTCGAGCACCCGCTGGTTCACCGCTGGCGCGGCGGGGGCGTGGATGGCAGGGGCCTTGGGCCGGCTGGCCCGCAGGACCTCCAGTTCGGTCTTGGTCGCGTCCCAGCCCTCGCGGATCGAGCGGGCCTCGATCTCGGGGTGCTGGCCCGCGCACAGGCGTCGCACGGCGGCGATCCGCTCGCTCTCGGCGGCGATCTGCTGCCGCATGGCCTGCACCGGATCGGTGATTGCAGGGTGGTTCGCTTCGGGCGCAGGATTGCCCGCGCCCTGGACGGGATCGGATGCATCGTCGCCCGCGGCAGCGCCCGCGGCGATGGTCGCCGAGGTCGAGCCGTCGGCCCCGAGGTCCACGAAGCTGATCTCGCCGAGCGTGGATTTGCGCACGATGTTCAAGGGGCCGGCGACCTCGCGTCCGTTGACGGTCGCGGTCTGGTTCTCGCGGAGGAACTCGAACGCCTCGACGCTCGCGCCCACCGATGCCTGCCAAGGGAACCCGTTGCGCGCTGAGACCACGACCTCGCGGGCCGCGGGCGTGTCACGGGAGATCATCCCGGTGGCCACCAGACGGCCGTCTTCGACCATCACCTGGTCGGTGTGCCCCACGCCCGCCGTGGCGTCGTGCCCGAAACGGATAGGCCGCGACGGGGAGGGGATCGCCAGCCCGGCCAGGTCGATCACGACCGGGTGCCGCCAGCCGGCGACGCGCATCGGCCCGCCGCTGTAGGCCATCATCCGGAACCGCGGCAGGGGAGCGGCAGCGCCGCCATCGCCGCTGACCGTGTCAGCGCCCTCGATCTCGAACTCCGCCTGCGCGGTGAGCGCCAGCGTCTTGGGGTGCGAGCCGGGGTTCGGGTGGGCAAGGGCAGTGGGCTGCGCGCGGGCAGCGGACGCCTGGATCATGCGGTGGTGTGACATCGCTACGCGGCCTCCTTGGTGGCTTCGTCGGTGACGGTCTCGTCGGTGTCGGGGTTGGTGTCTTCGGGATCGGGCTCGCCCGCTGTGTCGCTTGGGCCGCCAGACTTGGTGGTGACCGGCAGCCCCAGCTCGCGCATGAGGGCCAGTTCCTTGGCCCGCTGGCGGAGCTCGTCCTCCCAGTCGCGTCCCTGGCGTGCGAACTCGTGCGCGAGCGTCGTGGTGTGGTTGGCCAGCCGCGTCGCCTGCGCGCTGGCTTCCTTGGCCGGGTCGACGTGCTCGACGCCGTCCCAGAACCAAACGTGCGGTGTGGCTGCGCCGCGCACACGCATCGCCTGGGGCAGCAGCCTCTCGACCAGCGCGGCCTCATCGAGCCAGGCGCGCAGCAAGCGGTCCAGCACCGTCTGCTGGAGGCGGTGCTGCTCGACGCGGATGCTCTTGAAGTAGGTCTGATGGTCCAGGCGGCCCGAGGCGTAGTTGTAGCCCGAGCTGTTCCCGGCCGCGACGTTGAAGGGCATGTTCAGGCAGCGGGCGATCTCGTTGAGGATCTCGCGCTTGAACTCGCCGTAGGTCGTTGATGGGTGCTCGGCGTGAACCTGCCCGAGCTTCCAGCCGCCGGGCAGCACGGTGGCCATCCGCTTCTCGAGTTCGACCTCGTCCATCGGCTCGAGCGGGTCGGCCTCGCCGTTGGCGGGCGCATCGGTGTAGAGCACCGCCGCGAAGTCCGCGGCCGTCTCGGCGGCGGCGATCACCGCCAGCGTGTAGCGGCGGAGCTGCGCGAAGAGCGGCAGGGCGGGTGTGATGTCCGGGATGCCGCGCCATTGCCCAGGTCGGTCGGGCCGGAAGTAATGCAGCACGGACGCCGCGGGGTAGGTGTCGTGGTCTCGAACGGCATGCCACGCCCCGTCGCCGGGGTGGTGCCGCAGCACGTGGTACGCCACCGGCAGCCCGCTGGCGTCAAAGACGATGCCGTCGGCATCGGTCACTGCCTGACCGGTGGGCACTCGCCCGAACCACGGCGTGCAGACCTGATCGGGTTCGAGCAGGCGCAGGTCGAGCTTGACGGGTGTGTCGAGCCCGGAGCTGGAGATCAGCAAACCAAACGCCTCGCCGCTCTCGGCCCGGGCCATCCGCATGCTGCGGAGCTTGCCGGGCAGGTCGATCGCCGCCGACCAGGCCTCGAAGGCTTCCTCGACGCGGGCGTTGACCGACGCGTCGGGCGTGAGCATCTGCAGCCGAGGCCCGGTGCCGATGGTGTCGTTGGCCAGCGTGAGGACGATGCCCTTGGCGTAGGAGTTGTTGGCCACCTCGTAGCGGGCGCGGTTGCGCAGGATGCGCCGCACCTCGGGGCTGACCGCCGCGTTGGGCGAGAGCCCGTCGGCCGCGGCCCAGTGGCGGCGGTTGTCGGCGGTGGTCTGGGCCGAGTCGAACCGCGCCCGGACCATCCGTGCCCGCTGAGGCATGATCGGCGATGCGGCCCGGACCGGATCGGCCTGGCGCGAGAGCGGGGCGAGCAGGCGCTTCAGCATCCGCCCTCCCGTCCGCCGGTGCCGCCTGCCCCCCCGGCCACGATCTTGAACAGCCGGATCCCCAGCCCGCGCCGGCGCGTCGCCCGCTTGGACTCGAGGTAGCGGTCCGCCTCGATCTGGTCGCGGATCGCGTGCTGCTCGACCGACTGCCCGTCCACCGAGGCCTTGGCCGGCCCGGCAGCGTTGTCGGCGATCGCCTGTTCGAGATTGGGGGTGGGATCCGGCACGGCAACCTCGCGTGCCCCCGCACCTCGCGGGGGCCTCTCGGGTCACCTATGCCGTTGCCACGCTCAATGACCGCGTGCCAATTCTAAAGGCTGATCTTGCTGGTACGGCCTCTATGCCAACGGGCTACCCGCAGGCCACCACAGATCGAAGTCGCTAGCTAGAATGACGCCTCCATGAATGCACCCGACGCCGACAGTATGAAGCACCGGTCACACGCTACATCTTCCGAAGACGTGGTGGACCGGCTTTCTGCCGCGGTGAGTCTCACGGTGCTCGAGATTGATGCCGATGCGCAAAGGCTTGTCCCAGCTTTTCTGCTTGCGAACCTGATGTCTCCGGCTCTCTGGGCATGGCGGGAAGAAAAGCGGGCGCATGCCCCGGACCACAAGCTCCGAAGCACCAAAAGCCGGCTGGACGCGCTTCAGCGATTTTTTCACCACTACACATTCACTATCATGCCAGAGCAGCCTGGCGGCGATGTTTGGGGGTTGATGGACTTTGAGGAGGAGGAGCGACGTTTCTCCCCAGGCTTCGTGGCGAGCATTCGAGCCGAGTACGACGCCACGTTCCGGAAGCTCCTCGCCGAGAACCCCGAGTCGCAATTCGGACAGATCGTGAACCAGCCGTATTACCGCCACGGCCTCTTCCCCCGGCTCAAGAACGAGACCCTGGAGGTGATGAATGCGATGGCGACAGTCAATCCGCAGGGCAAGCCTTCTGGAAAATGCATTGGTCTGGGGATGTTGTGGGCTGCGGCCGCGGCGGTCTGGGGGAGGATTCCGCTCGATCGCATTATCATTACCGGCAATCGCGCGCACATGTTTGTGTACCTCGATATCGACGACGGGCACCTACTCAACAACACCAAGTGGTTCAGCAGCACACGGATCAACAACCAGTCCGATCTCTCAGAGTTTGCCAAGACCGTCGCTTCAGGCACCGATACCACGTTCTTCTACAATCCGGAGATGGGGATGTGCCATTGCACCTCGAAGACATCGCAGATTCCCCGCGAACGAGTCACGGAAATATACCAACAAATCGGTGGTTTTGTTTCCAATCGCCTCAAGCACCCGACACCTGAGCACATCCGCTTCGTAGACCCCAACGATCCGATTCCCGACCCCGCGGAGCACGAAACGGCGGAGAGTTATCAAGCCGAGGTCGCAAACCTCTCGCAGGAGAAACCGGGCTCAATCTATGAGTACGCTTTGTATGCGTTCCGGAGCCTTAAAGTCGCGCACCCACAGGCGTATGTGCGAGCCGCCCTGCGGGAGGCGCGGGCGCGGGAGCTTGGGCGTGATGTGAATGACTTGTCTTCCGTACTGGCGATCGTCAGCAGTATTGAGGGGAATGAGTCGATCTTTGCAAGTCGCGAACGTATTGCTATGCCCGACGAAACGCTGCTTTTCAGCAGGGGCAGCGATCGGGATCGGGCACTACTCCTCTTTGCACTACTGGCGAACTCGCCAATCAAAGATCCGAGAAGCTGCATCGGACTTTCCCCTAACAGAAGTTTCGTCCGCTATCGCGGCTCGTGGATCGACGTCGGCACAATGACGATTGCCGAGACCGAGCCTGCGGGGCTGTCGCTCGTCTTTGATGGGCATGGCTCAGAATGGGCACCATAGCTAGGTCTGGAGGATCGAAGCGGCGATTCGGTGCATGCCACATCACGAACAACGCAGCTCTGAACTCGCTCGGCGTGCGATCGACCGGCCGATTGGAGCAGAACCCCACCCAGGCCGAACTTGCCCACGAGGCGGGGATGTCGAAACGGACGATCGAGCGGTTGGAGGGCGGGGAATCGATCCACACCACCAATCTGGTTCGTGTGCTGCGTGTCCTCGGCTTGCTCGCCAATCTCAACGAACTGGTGCCCACGCCGGTTCCCAGCCCGCTTGAGGTCCTGCGGTCGAAGCAGAAGCGTCGCAAGCGGGCGAGCGGGCGTTCTCAGCAAGCACCTGACACGGAGTCCGGAGGGTGGACTTGAGGTGACGATCCGAAGCCTGAGGCGTGATCGGCGGAGTGAGTGAGTGGATCCGCTCCCCCGGACTTGATCCTGATTGCAGAAACCATGCCCGTTGGACGGAGTTTCTGCAGTCAGAATCAAGTCACGATAGAGATCGATCGCTTCACCGAGATTGCCGCGGGCTGATCACGAGCGAGACTTCCTCAGAGCCGACAGCCGCACACGAGGCCTCACCGCGACTTTGTGGTCCGTCCCGAACAGCACCGCCCCCTGCAATGAGGCCGCCACCGCCGAGCCGACCAGGCAGTCCAGCCAGTGGTTGTCGAGGCCCGCGACCCGCAGCTTCCACTCGTCGACCGTCCGGCCGCGGCCCTCGGTCTTCACCCGGTACTCGCTGGTCAGGTGATCGGCCAGCAGGCGGTGCCGTGAGGCCTCGCGGCCGAAGAGCGACAGACAGCCCGGGTCGCCCATGGGCACGCCCAGCCGCGCGTGCGTGAAGCTCTTCCAGTAGTTCGTGTCGTAGACCACGTGCCGCACGGCCCGCTTGCCGGTCACCAGCGGCACGCGCCAGTTGAGCCCGACGCGCTCGCCGCGTTTGCGCTTGTAGTCGCTGAACGGGATGCTGCTAGCGCCCACGTACCGGCCGTGGCTGGGCATCACGATCCCGGCGTGGGGGGACTGGCGGCTGAACTGGTAGACCACGTCCGACGACTGGCCCCAGTTCGCGTCGATCAGGCAGCGCTCGATGCGCAGGTCGGTCCCGTCGTCGCGCCGCCACGCCTTGCCGAGCAGCTCGCCGGTCAGGGCCTCGAGCCCCGCGTAGATCGCGCCCTCCTGGCCCGCCCTCGGGAACTCGGTCAGCAGCGTCCGCCGCGCGTCGCGCAGCGAGAAGTACTGCTGCTTGGGGTCTGGCCACGCGCCGTAGTCGAGCACGTAGCCGGTGAAGTCGTCCTCCCAACCCGCGACGAGCCAGAACAGCAGCTTGCCCTGCACGTCGATGAACGCCGTCGCCCGCGTGCAGCCAATGGGTACAACACCCCGGGGCATTCCGTTAGTCTTCGCCGCGATCTGCTCGGGCGTGAGCAGGTCGTCGTCGGCCGCGACTTCTGGCAGCGGCTCGTTCTGGTACTCGGCCCAGAACGCGGCCTCGTCCTGGAGCTTGAGGTTCATCGCGTGCTGGATGGCGCTCAGCTCGTCGTGGTTGAACCGCGCCGGCCAGGCGACCGATGCGCCGGCGTCCATCTTCTTGCGGTTCCGCTTGTAGAACGCCGTCGCCTGCGCCAGCCCCCGGTCGGCCCGCAAGCCTTCGGCCCGGATCTCGGCGTACCTGGCCCACAGCGCCTCGTCGGCAGGGAAGGTGTAGACCATCTTCGTCCGCTCGCCCTGCCACTGCGGGTGCTTGTCGCGGTCGAGCAGGCGGTCTGCCAGGTCGTCTGGGCGGACGACCGTCACCGTCATCAGCCCTGCGATCTTCTGGCCCGGCCCGGCGAGGCCGAGGATGGCCCCCGCGAGCACGCGCTCCCGGGCCGCGCACTGGCTGGGGCTCCGGGCCGACTCGTCGGTCTGCGGATCGTCGATGAGCACCAGCGACGGGCGGACACTCTGGCCGTCCGGGCGCTTGCGTTTCATGCCCCGGATGCGTCCGGTGATCCCCGCAACGGCGATGATGGCCCCTGACGCCGCCGAGCCCTCAATGGTCGGCAGCACGATCTCCTTGGCGGTCCAACCGATGTGCGTCGGCTCGCCCCTGTAGAGCTGGCCCGAAGCCCGCTGGTGGATGCCTTCCAGGCTGCGGATCGGGTAGCACGCTTCCGGGAAGTCGTCGGCCAGCAGGTCGTTGTTCTCCAGTTCGCTCTTGATGCTCTCCAGCATCGAGGCCGCGTGCTCCTCGTCCGAGCCGATCAGACACACGAACGGCCGGGCCCCGATCAGGATGGCCCAGAGGCAGGCGGTCTCGCAGAGCGTGGTCTTCCCGCTGCCGCGCGGCATGGCCATCGCGAACAGGCCGCCCTCGAGCACCGCCGTCTCCAGTTTGGCGATCACCTTGAGGTGATCGTCCGACCACGGCAGGTGGAAGGTCTGGGGAAAGTAGGTGTCGCAGAAGGCTTTGAACGACTCGGTGCAGCGTCGCTTGCGCTCGGGGTTGCCGACCGGCGGAAGCTCGCCGATGTTCCGGCCCGAGAGCGAGAGGGCTTTGTTCCTCTCGCGGGCCCGCTCGCGCACCGCGTCGTAGCCCGAGAGTTCATGCTCCGATGGCTCTGGCTTCGGCTCGTGCCGCGTCGCCACCAGCCAGGCGGTGTATCGAAACAGGTCGACGGTCTTGCCGTCCCCAATCCGAAAACCCGCCCGCGTGCGGTGGCGGTGCAGCTGCCGCTCGTTGATCACCTCGCCCAGCGGGGTCGAGTTCAGAAGCCGGCACGTCTCCGACGGCTTGAGCGAGCGCGGGTCGATCTTGGGTGAGTCACTCGCCACGGCCACCCCCGGCGCTCATCTGCTGCACAAGCCACGCGGCGTACTGCACGAGGTTGATGCTTCCGTCCGCGTTGGTCGGCGCGCCGGCATTGATGTCCGCCCGGAGCATGTCTTCGGTGACGGGGCTTCCGCCTACGCGCGTGAGCACGCGGGCCACATCGGCCGGGGACATCGCGGCCGGGTTGAGGCGCTGCGGCCTGGCGTCGCTAGGCGCGTGTTCGGGAGTCATCGCGCACCTCCCGGACCTTGCCGCCACATCGCCCCCCACATCGCCGCAGAATGTCGCAAACATCTGCAAATCAAGGCCGAAACGCCTTCCCTTTGGCCAAGTGTCATGGCTTCATGTGTCACACGCGGGGCGGATCCCCGCGGCATAGACCACCCGAAGGAGACCACGCCATGACGACCACGAACGAGACCGCCAGCCAGGCCTACGCGAT
>JBDZUZ010000170.1:0-7360 GCA_040255445.1 Planctomycetaceae bacterium
GACAGCGAACCTGAGCCTGGGGGATCCCATGGCCACCAGCCCGAACGCCGACAGCCCGACCGGTTGAGCCCCGACCGGTTGAGCCCCGACCGGCTGAGCCCCGACCGGCTGAGCGTGGAGCTATTGGACGATTCGCGCCGGCTCGATCGAGCGGCCCTCGCGTGGCTCATCAACCACATCCAGACAGCGGTCAGGCGTCTCGGCGGCCTGGGCGAGATCCGCATCCGCATCGTCGAGGACGATGCGATGGCCGCCGCCCACCTCGAGTTCGCCGAGGTCGAGGGCACGACCGATGTCCTGACCTTCGACATGTCCGACCCCGATGAACAGCCCGAGGGCTGGGGGGTCGACCCCGCGGTCTTCGAGCCCGAGACCGTCGCCGACCCCGCGTGGCGGGCCGCATCGGTCGTAGCGCTCGATGTCGACCTGATGCTCTGCATCGACGAGGCGGCGCGGCGGGGGGCCGCGGCGGGGCACTCGACTGAGAAAGAACTGTTGTTGTACGCGGTGCACGGTGTGCTGCACTGCCTGGGCCACGACGACCACGACGAGTCGGCGGCGGCGTTGATGCACCGGGTGGAAGATGCGGTGCTGGGAGCGATCGGTGTCGGCGCGGTGTACGCGCCGGGCCTCGCCGCGGAAGAGTCGGACCCCGCACATGGCGGCGGGACCGCGGCGGGCTGAGCGGAGGCATGGCTGTTGGATAGCGGGTTATGGCTGGCGGTGGTGGTGGTGGCGCTCGGCGGCGGCGCGGTCTTCTCCGCGCTCGCGCAGGCGCTGCGTGATCTCTCGCGCACGACGCTCGAAGAGATCGCCGCGATCCGGAACAAGCGGCGCAAGGCCCGCTGGGTCGACGCCATCGTCGACGATGTCGATGGCCACGCCAACGCGATCGCTCTGCCGCGGATCGTCTGCAACCTGGTCGTGGTCGTGGCGATGGTGCTGTGGATCGCCGGGCTCCGCGGCGTCGCGCCCGCGTGGTTCGAGCGGATCGTCGGTGTCGCGTCCGCCTCGCTGCTGCTCTGGATCTTCAACGTCGTCCTGCCCGCCGCGGTCGCGCGGCACGCGGGCGAGGTCACCGTCTACACCTGGTCGGGCCTGCTCCGCGCCACGTGGTACCTGACGCGCCCGCTCCACCCGATCTGGACGCTCTTCGACGAAATCATCCGCCGCCTCTCGGGCCGCACCAAGGAAGACGAGGCCGAGGCCTACCAGGAGGAGATCCTCTCCGCCGTCGAGGATGCGCAGGAGGAAGGCCGCTTCGACGAGATCGAACGCGACATGATCGAGGCGGTGGTCCGCTTCCGCGACAAGACCGTCGGCCAGGTCATGACCCCGCGCACCGAGATCGAGGCGATGGAGCTCTCCAACAACCTCGGCCAGGTCGCCGACACCATCCGCTCGATCGGCCACAGCCGCATCCCGGTGTACGAAGAGAACATCGACCACATCATCGGCATCTTCTATGTGAAGGACCTGATGCGCTGGCTCGCGGGCGACGGCACCGGCCGCACCGGCCGCACCTTCGACCTCAAAGCCCTGCTGCGCCCCGCGCTCTTCGTGCCCGAGAGCAAGACGCTCCGCGAACTGCTCGCAGAACTGCTTGCCAAACGCGTGCACATCGCGATCGTGGCCGATGAATACGGCGGCACCGCGGGCCTGGTCACCATCGAGGACATCGTCGAGGAAGTCTTCGGCGACATCCAGGACGAGTACGAGCAGCCCGATGAGGAAGGCCCCGAAGTCACCGTCGAGGCCGACTCCCGCGCTGCCGATGTCGATGCCCGCGCGTACATCGACGATGTCAACGATGCGCTGCGCCCGCTGGGCGTCGAACTCCCCGAGAGCGAGGACTACGACACGGTGGGCGGGTTCGTGACCTCCACGCTGGGCCGCATCCCGGTGGCGGGCGAGTCGTTCCGCCACGGCGAGGCGATGATCACGGTGCTCGAGGCCGAGCCGGTGCGGGTGGTGCGGGTGCGGGTCGAGGCCGCCGCGGGCCCGGAACAGCCGCAGGACCCGGTCGAGAACGAGGCATCCCGGGCAGGCTAGCCCATACCATCCGGGCCCATGCCGCTGCGACTCTACAACACGCTGACCAGATCGATGGAGCCGTTCCGCCCCGCGGACCCTTCGCGGGTGACCTTCTACACCTGCGGCCCCACGGTCTACGACGATGCCCACATCGGCAACTTCCGCTCCTTCCTCGCGGCGGATGTGCTGCGCCGATTCATCGAGAGCCCGCTGTGCATCGTGGAAGGGCCCGATGGCCCCGCACCCGGCCCGCGCAGCGTCGTGCACGTCATGAACATCACCGATGTCGGCCATATGACCGACGACGCCGCGGGCGGCGAGGCGGGCGAGGACCGCATGGCCGTCGCCGGCCGCCGCATCGCGGAAGCCAAGAAGTCGGGCAAGCTCCCCGCGGGCGCCTCGGTCGACCCCGGCGACCCGCGCCAGATCGCCGCCTTCTACGCCGAGCGATTTCTTGAAGACGCCCGCACGCTGGGCCTCAAGGTCGCGGTCGAGGCGAAGGACACACCGGCCCTGATGCCCCGCGCCACGCAGCACGTCGACGGCATGATCCGCGTGATCGGCCGTTTGATCGACGCGGGACACGCGTACGTCGTCGGCACGCCCGGCTCGCGCGTCGTCTACTTCCGCGTCAAGAGCTTCGCGCCCTACGGCCGCCTCAGCGGCAACACCCTCGAACAACTCCGCGAGGGCGAGGGCGGACGCATCGCCGCGGCGAACCAGGCCCAGAAAGAACACCCCGCCGACTTCCTTCTCTGGAAAGAAGATGCGCGGCACATCATGAAGTGGCCGAGCCCCTGGGGCGAGGGCTACCCGGGCTGGCACATCGAGTGCACCGTCATGGCCGTCCGCGGCCTGCTGGGCGCCGATGTCGCGGATTTCGCGCGCCCCGACGGCGAATCGATCATCGACCTGCACTCGGGCGGTGAGGACAACATCTTCCCGCACCACGAGTGCGAGATCGCCCAAAGCTGCTGCGCCTTCAACGCCGAGCCCAGCGCGGGTTCCTTCGCGCGGATGTGGTTCCACCCGCGCTTCCTCGTCGTCGAGGGCGAGAAGATGAGCAAGAGCCGCGGCAACTTCTTCACGCCCAAGGACCTCTTCGCCAGGGGCGTCGAGCCGGCCGCGCTGCGCCTCGAACTCATCCGCACGCACTACCGCAGCAACGCCAACTTCACCGAGCAGGGCCTCAAGGACGCCCAGCGCATGATCGATCGCTGGCGGCGCATCGCGGATGTGGGCGGCGGCGCATCCAGCGGGGTCCTCAAGCCCGCATCGGCCCACGGCCGCCGCGCTCTCGACGAGTTCACCCGCGCCATGGAGGATGATCTCAACGTCGCCGGCGCGATCGCCGCGGTCAACACCTTCGCCTCCGCCTGCGAAGCCGCCACGCCCGAGGACGCCGGTGTGATGCACGTGATCGACGCCGTGCTCGGCGTGCTCGCGCTCGAACGGCCCAGGGCCGTCACCAGCGACATCGGCATCTTCGCGGCGGGCGTCGATCCCGACCCCGCCGTTGTGGCGCTCCTCGAAGAGCGCCGGACCGCCCGCGCGGCGAAGGACTTCAAGCGGTCCGACGCCATCCGCGATGAACTCACCGCGATGGGCTACGCGATCAAGGACGCCCCGGGCGGAAAGGTCGAGGTCCGCCGGGCCTGAGCCCCTTCGGCTCCCCCGCCTGTCCTCACCCCGGCCGCCGATATCATGCACCCGCCGATGCGACGAAGGCCCTCCATCACGCTCTGGCGAGCCACCATCGCCGACCTGGCCAAGCTCGTCGTCATGAGCACGGTTGTGCTCGTGTCGGTGATCGCCTTCGCCGCCACCGTCAAGCCCCTCTCCGACGGCACGCTGCAGGCCGGCGACCTGCTCCGCTTCATGCTGCTGGCGATGGTCCCGATGCTCGCCTACGCCCTGCCCTTCGCCGCGGGTTTCGCCGCGACGCTCGTCTATCACCGCGTCGCGACCGACAACGAGGCCACCGCGGCCCACGCCAGCGGGATCAGCCACCGTTCGCTTGTCGGTCCCGCCGCCGCGGTCGCCCTCTCGCTCGCGGTCGGGCTCGCCGGGCTCAACGAGTTCGTCATCCCCAGGTTCCTGCAGGAGATGCAGCGGATCATCACCGTCGATCTCGCCCGCCTGCTGGCGCAGGAGATCCAGCGCGGCAAGGCCGTGCGCGTCTCGGGCATGATGGTCTACGCCGATTCCGCCCGCCGCGCTGTGCCCGATCCCTCCAGCGGCGCGACCGACTACCTCCTGCTCGCCAAGATGGCCGCGGTCGAGACCGATGCCGCCGGCGCGCCCGTGACCGAGGTCACCGCCAACATCGGCCGGCTCTGGCTCTTCCCCGTCGCGGGAGACGGGCAGACAGTCGCCGCGCCCGAGAGCGAGGCCGGCCGCCCGCCGATGTCGCGCGTGCTCATGCGGCTCGAGAACGCCGTGATCGCCCGCGGCGATGAGGCCCTGGGCGTCGCTCGCGATTACTTCGAGATCGACTGGATCGTGCCCAACGCGTTCCGCGACAACCCCAAGTACCTGACGATGTTCGAGCTCGCGCGGCTGAAGGACCATCCCGAGCGGATGAACTTCATCGAGCTGCGCCGCCGCGATCTGGTCTACGCCCTCGCGGGGTACGAAGCGCTGCGCTCGATCGACCGCGGTCTCAAGAGCGGCCGCGAGGTGCGCCTGGCCGATGACCGTGGCCGCGAACTGATCCTCCGCGGCTCGGGCATCGAGCCCGCCGGCGCGGCGTGGCGCATCATCCCGCTGCCCGCCACCCCCGAGGGCCCCGGCCAGGTGCAGGCCGAGCTCGTCCGCGCCGCCGAGGGCGGCCGCGGCCGCACGCTCATGATCTCCCGCGACGCCCGCCTCGTCGTCGACCGCGGCCCCGATCAGGCCAACCGCACCTTCGAGCTCCGCCTCGAAATGAAGCGGGCCCGCACCCGCGACCTGGGCGGCGACCAGCAGGCCGCCGCCGAGCGCGCCGAGATCGCCGTCACCGGCTTCAAGCCGCAGCCCGATCCCGCGGCCGAGTACCTCAAGATGCCGTCGCGTCAGCTCCTCAAGGAAGCGAGCCCCGTGCTCGCATCGGAATCGCCCGATCCCCTGGTGCGCGATGCCGCCCGCGAGCTCGACCGCCGCCTGGGCACGCTGTCGATCGCCGTGCTGAGCAAGCAGAACGAGCGCATGGCGCTCGCGTTCTCGTGCGCGGTGATGGTGCTCACCGGCGCGGTCACCGCGCTGAAGTTCTCCAAGAAACTCCCGCTCACCGTCTATCTCTGGACCTTCTTCCCCGCGGTAGCAACGCTGGTGACCATCAGCGGCGGGCAGCAGCTGATGGAGAAATCGCTGGTCGCGGGGATCGTGATGATGTGGAGCGGCGTGGCGGGCCTGCTGCTGTACACCTGGCTCATGTTCCGCTCGCTGGCGCGGCACTGATGGCGGGCGAAGCGCACACGCTCGAACCAGACAGCCCGGCCCGGCGGCCGTTCATGGCCTTCGCGTCATCGTGGGTGGCCGCGGCGTGGCTCATCGCCGGTGTGACGGTCGCGCGGATCGTGTACATCGCGTTCCTGTGCCCATTCAACCTGATCGAAGATGAAGCCCACTACTGGGAGTGGGCCCGCCGCCTCGAGTGGTCGTACTACAGCAAGGGCCCGGGCGTAGGCTGGACGATCGCCCTCTCCCGCGCGGTGCTGGGCGACAGCGAGTTCGCCGTGCGGCTCCCCGCCGCGCTCGCCTCGGTCGTGACGGCCACTTGCCTCTGGCTCCTCGCCCGCGACATCACGCGGAGCGGTCGGGTCGCCTTCCTCACCGTCGTCTGCTACTTCCTCACGCCGCTCTTCCAGGCCAGCGGCATCATCATGACCATCGATGGACCGTACAGCGCGTGCTGGGCGCTCGCAGCGCTCGCGGCGTGGCGAGCGATCGCCGATGACCGCCGCGGCTGGTGGCTCGTCCTGGGCGTTGCGCTGGGGCTGGGCCTGATGTACAAGTACACCATCCTCCTCGCCGCGCCCGGCATCATCGCGCTGCTGCTGATGGCCCCGCGCTCCGCCGCGGTCTCGCGAAGGCCCGGCGCCCGCTGGCCCTGGGTGTTTGGCGGCCTGTGCCTCATGCTCGCCGGCCTCGCGCCGATCGCGGTCTGGAACGCGCAGCACGACTGGGTCACCGTGCGGCACCTCCTCGGCCATCTGGGTGTCAAGGGCGGCGACATGCCCGTCGTGCAGGGAACCGGCGGCGGCTGGAAGTACGAACCCCGCTGGACGCTCGAGTTCATCGGCACACAGATCGGCCTCGTCGGCCCGCTCCTGATCGTCATGATCGCGGGCGCGATCACGACACTCCGCCGGCCCGCGGAACAACCGCGCGAGCGGCTCGGCGGCCGCTACCTCGTCGCCATGGCCGCGCCGATTCTTCTCTTCTACCTCGCGGTGAGCTTCGTGACCGGGCCCGAGGGCAACTGGGCCATGGCCGCGTACATCACGCTCTTCATCGTCGCCGCCCAGCGCATCACCGAGCGGATGGACCTGTGGTTCGCCGGTGTGCGGCGTTTCGGGGTGACCGCGACCCGCGCAATGTGGCACGCGACGCTGGTTGTCGGCCTCGCGACCGGGCTGATCGCGCCGCGGCTGGACCTCCTCGCGAAGATCCCGGAGATCGGCAAGCTCGTCCCCCTCGGCCGCGTGACGGGCGCGGAAGAGATGGCCCGCGATGTCGAACGGCTGCTGGAAGAGCTCCGCGTCGAGACCGGGCTCGAGCCCTTCGTGATCTCCCAGCACTACGGCCGCGCCAGCCAGCTCGCCTTCTATATGAAAGGCCGGCCGACGGTCTACTCCGCCAGCAGCCTGATCGGCGGCGGCCGCAAGACCCAGTACGACATGTGGAGCCAGACCGACCTGCGGCTCGATCATGGATTGCAGGGCCGCCCCGCGGTCGTCATCGGCGGCGATGATGCGATCTGGACCGGGCCCTTCGAGCGCGTCGAAACCGTGGGCCGGCTCGAGGGCGACCGAAAGCGCGGGCGCGATGCCCACAAGGCGTACGGCTACACCGGCGTGTGGCCGCGGAACTAGGAATGAGCAAAGCGGCTCCCAACCCGACCCAATCAGCTGCGCAGTCGTCGGCCCAGCCCGCGGCCGCGCCGGTCGCCCCGTGGATGCGCTACCTCTCCCCCCACGCCCGCAGTGTCCGCCAGCTCCGCTGGATGCTCCTCGCCCTCGCCGCGCTCCTCGTCATCCTGCTCTTCTCGCTGCTCGACCGCTGGATCTGGCGCACCGTGACGCTCTCTCCCGAGCGGTTCGCCGAGGTCTCCCGCAAGGACTGG
>JBDZUZ010000171.1:0-7372 GCA_040255445.1 Planctomycetaceae bacterium
AGCGCCCAACTCGTCGAGAAGCAGCGTGAGACGCTGCACCGCATCTCGGGCATGAGCCAGGACGAGGCGCGGGCGATCCTGCTCGAGCGGGTCGAGAACGAGAACCGGTCCGAGGTCGGCAAGGTCGTCCGCCGGATCGTGGAAGACGCCGAGCACGAGGCCAAGGCCAAGGCCCGCGAGATCACGCTGATGGCGATCCAGCGGTATGCCGCGGAGCACACCAGCGAGAGCACGGTGCGGACGGTGGCGATCCCTTCGGACGACATGAAGGGCCGGATCATCGGCCGCGAGGGCCGGAACATCCGCGCGATCGAGAAGGCCACGGGTGTCGACATCATCGTCGACGACACGCCGGGCGTGATCGTGGTGTCGTGCTTCGACAAGGTGCGGCAGGCGGTGGCGGTCGAGAGCCTCGAGCGGCTGATCGCCGATGGCCGCATGCACCCGACGCGGATCGAAGAAGTCGTCGACAAGGTCCGCGGCGAGGTCAACGAGAAGATCCAGAAGGCCGGCAAGGACGCGATGCTGGAGGTCAACCTCCGCGGGCTGCACCCCAAGATCGTCGAGGCGATGGGCAAGCTGCACTACCGCACGAGCTACGCGCAGAACGTGCTGCGGCACTCGATCGAGGTCGCGTACCTGTGCCAGATCATCGCGGACCAGCTGGGCCTGGATGGCACGCTGGCGCGGCGGTGCGGGTTCCTGCACGACATCGGCAAGGCGATGGACCACGAGATGGAGGGCGGGCACCCCAAGATCGGCATGGACTTCGCCCGCCAGTTCGGCGAGAAGGAAGCGGTGCTCAACGCCATCGGCGGGCACCACGGCGATATCCCGTCAACGACCTTCTACACGCCGATCGTGATGGCGGCGGATGCGGTGAGCTCGGCGCGGCCGGGCGCCCGGCGCGAGTCGATGGAGAAGTACGTCCAGCGGCTGCAGGAGCTGCAGGACATCGCGATGGGGCACCGCGGCGTGACCGAGGCGTACGCGATCCAGGCCGGCCGCGAGGTCCGCGTCATGGTCGATGCGGCGAAGGTCGACGACGATGAGGCGTTCCTGATCGCGCACGACATCGCCAAGCGGGTGAGCGCGGAGATGACCTTCCCGGGCGAAATCCGCGTGACGGTGTTGCGCGAGACGCGGGCGATCGAGGTGGCGCGCTAAGCCAGAGCCGCGGCTTACTGCTGCGGCTCGATGCCGGGCCTCGATTCCCAGCTCCAGCGGAGCGCGGGGTCGAAGACCGTGGTCTTCGTATCGGCGAGGATCTGCCGCGCCAGTTGCTCCATCGCGAAGCGTTCCTTGCGGGTGCGGACGCGGCGCTCGATCTGCGCCAGTTCCGCGGCGGTGGGGGCGCGGCCGGGGATGCGGTCCTCGATCAGCAGCAGGGCGTAGCCGACATCGAGCGAGAGGACCTGGGTCAGGGCGCCGGGCTGGGCGTTCTCGAGGGCGCTGCGGACGACGGCGGGGAGCGCCGGGTCGACGGGGCTGATGGGGTCGAGCAGCCCGCCGCGGGCGGCGGTGGGGTCGATCGAATCGGCCATGGCCTGCTGCGCGAAGGCGATCGAGATCGGTGTTGTTTCCGCGCTGCGGAGGAGGGCATCGCGGACGGCGGCAGCGCGGGACTGCGACGGGGCCACGTAGTAGCGGGCGCGGATGCGGGGTCCGTACCCGAGCTGCGCGGCGAGATCGAGCTCTTCGGGGGTCAGTGTGATTTCGGCGGCGATGAGGCGGCGGAGGATCGCGCTGCGTTCGAGCAGAGCGCGGTAGCGGGCGGGGCCCAGGCCGCGGTCGGCGCGGAAGCGGGCGACGAGTTCGCCGGCTTGTGAGGGGGGCACCTGCGCATCGGCGGCGACCGATTCGACGAGCAGGCGTTCCTCGGCGGTGATCGCGCCGGCGGGGTCGAAGTTGATCTCGGCGGCGCGGCGGCGGAGTTCGCGGCCGAGGATGGCTTCCTCGATGGCGACAGCGCCGGCGGATTCGGAGAGGGCGGCGCGCAAATCGGACCATTCGATCCGATCGCCGCCTGCGACGACGGCGGGGCGGCCCGCGGCGGCCTCGGGGTCGGCCGAGCGCTGGGCGCGGTCGAGGCCGCGGAATTCGGGGTCGGCCGCGCGGGGTTGGCCCGAGCCGCAGGCGGCGAGGGCCAGGGCGAGCGTTGCGGCGGCGGCGAATCGGATGGGCGGGTGCGGTATTCGCGTGGTCGGATTCTTGGTCATGTGGGTGGGATCTTTGTCGGTTCGCGGCGGCGGGGCGGGGGCGTTCCGGCGGAGGGGCGAGAACCGGGCCCGATTCCGGCGGATCTCGCAACCCGCGGTGGGCGGTCGCGTATCGGATCACTTGCGGGGGGAGTCCCCCGGCGGAACGGGCTCGGATTGGTCGGGCTCAGATTGGTCGGGCTCAGATTGGGCTCGACAGGTCGTTCAGATTCTGCTATTGTCTCGCTTCGGGGTTGGCCGGGTCCGTTCTGGACAACGGCCCGAGTCGGTCCACAAAGACTCAGACAGCACACACTTCGGCACGAGCCGATTTCACTGGAGGCATCCAACCATGGTGCGTCGTTTGTCCAACAAGCAGCGGGCGTTCACGCTGATCGAACTGCTCGTCGTGATCGCGATCATCGCGCTCCTGATCGGCATCCTGCTGCCCGCGCTGGGCGAGGCTCGCAAGACCGCCCGCATCGCCGTGGACTCGGCGAACCAGAAGCAGCTGCTCACCGCGACGAACAGCTACGCGGCGGACTTCCAGGACAAGATCGCCTCGTTCACGTGGACGAGCAACACCACCAACCAATCGAGCTACGCGGATCTCCGCGGGCCGTACGGCAACGACACGGCCGCGGCCGCCGCTCAGGCGATCGACATCATCCGTCGTCGAACCGGCGAGGATAACTTCCCGCTGCCGGGCGCCTGGATCCCGCACGTGCTGTACACGCACCTGGTGCTGCAGGACTACATGGCCTCCCGTCTGCCTGAGAAGGTCGTGGTCTCCCCCGGCGACCGCAATCGCCTGAACTGGCAGAACATCCCGGCCTTCCGCAGCAATGCGTTCGCTCCCTTCCAGGAAGACGGCGGTGACCCGAGCAATTGGCGTTGGTCCTACAGCTCGAGCTACGAGTTCGTTCCGGCCTCCTATTCGCCGGACTACGGCCCCAACTCGGTGACGCAGGCGACGGAGCACAACACTTACAACATCCCTCCGGCAGCGGGTGTGCTGGGTCGTCGCAAGCTCGGCGATGTGGCCTTCCCGTCGCAGAAGGTCGCGATGATGGACTCCACGCAGCGCCACTTCGGCAAGCAGGATGTCTACTACGCCTACGAGGACGCCCGCACGCTGGTCGCGATGTGGGACGCCTCGGTGAGCGTCCGCGCTACGCGTGATTCGAACCCGGGCTGCGATCCCCGCACCCCGACCCGTCTCTTCCCGCTCCTCTACACCTACGCCCCCCGCGCCTGGGAGGCTCCGGCCCGCCAGACGACTCGCGTGACCGGCTACCACCGCTGGACCCGCGCCGGCCTGAAGGGCGTCGACTTCGGCGGTTCCGAGGTTCGCGTTCTCAACCCGAACAACTGATCGTTCGGCGATTCGTGATCAACTCAGCGGAGCCCCGTTCTCACGGGGCTCCGTTGCTTTTTGGATCGCGTTGCGCTTTGCTGCCCTCCCCCCGCGAGCTTGGGAAGCGATGGTCTGCCCGCCGCGGCGGGCTGTCGGGTACACTCGGAGAGCACCGCGGCCGGCAGTTTCATGGCCGCGAGGGAGGTGATTCGTGAAGGTCCTCATCGCCGACAAGTTCGAGAAGTCCGGGATCGATGCGCTCAAGGACATGGGGTGCGACGTCATCAACGAGCCCGGGGCGACGCCCGAGACGCTCGCCGATCTGCTCGCCAGCCACGCCCCCGAGGTGCTGGTGGTCCGCTCGACCAAGGTGAAGAAGCCGGCGATCGAGAAGGCCGAGAGTGTGAAGCTGATCGTGCGGGCGGGGGCGGGGGTCGACAACATCGACCTGGACGCGGCGACGGCGAAGGGGATCGCGGTCTGCAACTGCCCGGGGATGAACTCCGATGCGGTGGCGGAGCTCACGATGGGCCTGCTGCTCGCGCTGGACCGGCGGATCGTCGACCAGACGCAGGAACTCCGCGCCGGCAAGTGGAACAAGAAGGAATACGGCAAGTCGCGGGGCCTCAGGGGCCGCACGCTGGGCATCGTCGGTGTCGGCGCGATCGGCGCGGGGGTGGTCAAGCGGGCGCGGGCGTTTGGGATGCAGGTGATCGCGTGGTCGCGGAGCCTCTCGCCGGAGAAGGCGCTGGACATCCAGGCCCGCTACGGCGGCAACGACCGCGCCGGGCTGCTGGACATGCTCAAGGACTGCGATGCGGTCTCGGTGCATGTCGCCGCGACGCCGGACACGAAGGGCATGTGCGATGCAGAGTTCTTTGGCGCGATGAAGAAGGGGGCGTACTTCATCAACACCAGCCGCGGCTCGGTGGTGGATGAGGCCGCGCTGCGGAAGGCTGTGCAGGAGAAGGGGATCCGCGCCGGGCTGGATGTCTACGACTGCCAGCCGGGGGAGCCCGAGGGGGGCTTCGAGAGCGAGACCATCAAGCTGCCGGGCGTCTACGGCACGCACCACTGTGGGGCGTCGACGGACCAGGCGCAGATGGCGGTCGCGGATGAGACGGTGCGGATCATCCGGATCTTCAAGGAGTCGGGGGGGATCGAGAACTGCGTGAACCGCGAGGCGGTGCCGGTGTCCTGAGTCTTCGGCCGGCGTGCCGGAGGCTGGCACGCATGCCGGCGATCGGTCCGCGGCGGGTTGCCGCGGGCTGCCGGGCGATTACAGTTGCCGGTCCGACACGGGGTCTGTGACCGCGTCGCCGCCGCGGCGGCGTGAACAATCGAGGAAAGGGAAGCGTTCCATGGCAGACAGGATTTACAACTTCTCGGCCGGCCCCGGTGTTCTGCCCGAGGAGGTGATCCAGCAGGCCCGCGAGGACATCTGGTCGATCGGCGGGAGCGGCATCGGCATCCTCGAGCACAGCCACCGCGGCAAGGTATTCGACAAGGTGCTGGGCGAGGCGGAGGAGAACTGCCGGAAGATCGCCGACATCCCCGGCAACTACAAGGTGCTGTTCCTGACCGGCGGGGCGACGAGCCAGAACTTCATGGTGCCGGCGAATCTGCTGCCCGACAACGGCGTGGCGGCGTTCCTCACCACGGGGTACTGGACGGAGAAGACCTGGGAAGAGGTCAAGCAGTACTCGAACCGCTGCTACGAGGCGTTCGACGGCCGGAAGAGCAACCACACGCACTGCCCGGCCGACAGCGAGATCACGTACGGCGAGAAGCCGGTGTACGTGCACATGTGCTCGAACAACACGATCTACGGCACGCAGTTCCGCAACGCGGATGGGTCGCTGCGGCTGCCCAAGGTGCCCGATGGGGCAGCGCTGGTCTGCGACATGTCGAGCGACATCTACTCGCGGCCGATGGATTTCAACAAGTTCGGCATGGTGTACGCGGGGGCGCAGAAGAACATCGGCATTGCTGGGACCACGCTGGTGGTGATCCGCGAGGACCTGCTCAAGCCGGCGCGGCAGCTGCCGACGATGCTCCGGTACGAGGTGCACGCCAAGGACGGCAGCCGGCACAACACGCCGCCGGTCGCGGCGATTTATCTCAGCGGGCTGGTCTTCAAGTGGATCCAGAAGCAGGGCGGTCTGGCGACGCTGCACAAGCTGAACATGGAGAAGGCCCAGCTCATCTACGGCGTGCTCGACAGCTCGTCGTTCTACAAGGGGCACGCCAAGAACGACAGCCGCAGCCTGATGAACATCACGTTCCGCACACCGAGCGCGGAGCTGGACGACAAGTTCATCAAGGAGGCGCTGGCGGCGGGGATGGACCAGCTCAAGGGCCACCGCTCGACGGGGGGCATGCGGGCGAGCGTGTACAACGCGTTCCCGCGGAAGGGGTGCGAGGCGCTGGCGCAGTTCATGAAGGAGTTTGAGAAGAAGAACGGGTGAGCGTTTGCTGGCTTCCCCACACGGAGTGTGGGGGTACCCGAAGACAGTGATGACCGGCGCCCGGGCGATTGCCCGGGCGCCGTTGTTTTTGGAGCCGTCGCACCGCCGTTCCGGCGGTGCGCTTGTGGCGCGTGGGGGGCTTGGAGGTACGCCCGACTCGGAGCGTGGGGCGCCCAGGAGCGCATCTGGGTTTGGCAAGCTTGGCACTTGCTGATTCGCCCCACTCGGAGAGTGGGGGTACCCCGGAAGGGCATCAAGGAGTCAGGCGAGCGAACGCGGCTTCGAGCACTTCCTCGACGCTGATACGGGACATCATCGCGCGGGTGGTGGGGTCTTTGTGCTCGAAACGGTCGCCCGGCCTTTTGTGCTGGATCACATCGCCGTCGCGGCGGTAGGGGCCGACGCGGTGGACGCGCGTAGGGCCGAAGAGGGCGACGACGGGGCGATCGAAGCCGACGGCGATGTGGAGCGCTGCGGAGTCGTTCGCGATGACGAGCGCACTGTGCTCGATGAGGTCCATGAGCTGCGCGATCGTGGTGCGCCCGGTGAGGTCGTGGATGCCGGGGGTGTCGGCCGCGGCGGCGAGGCAGGCGGGGATTTGTGTTCGTTCCGAAGCGGCGCCGACGATCACGACCTGATGGCCGTTCTGTGCGAGTTCGCGGGCGGCGGCGGCGAAGCGGTCATCGGGCCATTGCTTGGCGAGCCAGCGGCTGGTGGGCGAGAGCACGCAGTAGCGGCCGGTCATCAGGCCGGCCGCCGCGGCGAATCCCGCTGCGGTGGCGGGCGTGTAGAGGCGCATCGCCGCGGGGTCGCGCGGTGCCTCGATGCCGAGCCGCTGGACGAGCGTGAGCATGCGGTCGACCGTGTGCATCTCGATGTCGGAGGGGACGCGGTCGGTGTAGGCGAGCCAGGCGCACTCGCGGGCGTTCTTGTGGCCGATGCGGCGCTGTGCGCGGGTGGCGAAGGTGAACAGGCCCGAGCGGGCGAGGCCCTGGCAATCGAGCACCAGGTCGTACCCGGGTTCGCGCAGCGAGCGCAGGTATTCGCGGAGGCGGCCGATCTGCAGCTTGCGGGTCCAGAGGGAGAAGTCGCGGCGGGGGAAGGGGACAGCGCGGGTGAGCGCGGGGTGCGCTGCGATGACGTCGGTGAACGAATCCTGGACCAGCCAGTCGATGGTGGCGGCGGGGCAGGCGGCGCGGAGCGAGGCGAGGACCGGGACCGAGCGGGCGACATCGCCCAGCGCGGAGGGTCGGATGATCAGGATGCGTTCGAAGGTCATCGGCACGGCGGGAGTGTACCGGCGGGCGGAGGGTGCGCTCGCCCGAGGGTTCTGGCCGTGCCTCACGCGC